>SLBZ01000021.1 GCA_007126095.1 Aquisalimonas sp. | reverse complement strand
GTGGCCAGAATCAGGATGCCCGTGGTGTTCATGTGCATCCCTTCCCGCGCCATCCACGGCTCGATGAAGAGATTCAGCATGATGCCAAGCAGCACCACGATGCCCAGGTTGGTCAGAAGAAACAGTGAAACGCGCTTCATGGTTGATCGATTCTCTCAGTCGCAAGACGGTTCTGTACTGTTACTTAGATAGGGGCAACCGGCGCTGGTTCAAGCCTGTCACGGCATCACGGCCTCGATGGCACTGACGCGCTGAAACCCCCGGGGCAGCGCGCCGCCGCGCCGGCCGCGAGACGCCTCGTAACCATCCAGATCGGCAGGTTTCAGGGTCAGGGTACGCTTGCCGGCGGCCAGGGAGAGGCTGCCACCGGCCGGCACAGAGACCACGCCCAGCAGCACCTCCTCGCGGCTTTTCACCTTGTCGGCGGGAATCCCCATGATCTTGTTGCCCTTGCCCTTGCTCATCTGCGGCAGTTCGCGGACCGGGAACACCAGCAGACGGCCGGCGGAGGACACGGCGGCGATGCGGTCACCGTCGGGGGCGTGCACCGTGCTCGGCGGCAGCAGCCGGGCGCCGGAGGGTACGGTAAGCACGGTCTTGCCCGCCCGGTTCTTGGCCTGGAGGTCACCGATGGTGGTCACGAAGCCGAAGCCCGCGTCGGAGGCGAGAATCAACCGCTCGCTGTCATCCCCGGCGATGACCTGTTCGAACTTCGCCCCGCTCGGCAGCGTCAGGCGGCCGGTCAACGGCTCACCCTGGCTGCGCGCCGACGGCAGCGAATGCGCCGGCAGCGAGTAGGCGCGGCCGGTGGAGTCCAGGAAGATGGCCGGCCGGTTGCTGCGGCCCCGGGCGTGGGCACGGTAGCCATCACCACCCTTGTAGTTCAGCGTCTCCGGATCGATGTCGTGCCCCTTGGCCGCCCGTGCCCAGCCCTTCTCGGAGAGCACCACGGTGACCGGTTCACTGGGCACCAGGGCCGATTCGTCCAGGGCCCTGGCGGCGCTGCGCTCCACCAGCGGCGAGCGACGGTCGTCTCCGTAGGTCTCCGCATCGGCGGCGAGTTCGCTGCTCACCTGCTCGCGCAGGCGGTCATCGGAGCCGAGGATCGACTGCAGCTGCAGGCGCTCCTGCTGCAGCTCATCCTGCTCACCCCGGATCTTCATTTCCTCGAGCTTGGCCAGGTGGCGCAGACGCAGCTCCAGAATGGCCTCGGCCTGACGGTCACTCAGGCCGAACCGGGCCATGAGCTCCGCCTTGGGCCCGTCCTCTTCGCGGATGATGCGGATGACCTCGTCGATGTTGAGGTAGGCGGTGAGCAACCCCTCGAGGATGTGCAGCCGCGCCTCGACCTTGTCCAGGCGCCATTGCAGACGCCGGCGCACGGTCTCGGTGCGGAACTGCAGCCACTCGCTCAGCAGGCCGTTGAGGCTTTTCACCTGTGGCCGGCCGTCCAGGCCAATCACGTTCAGGTTGACCCGGTAGTTCTTCTCCAGGTCGGTGGTGGCAAACAGGTGCTTCATCACCTCGGCGGTGTCCACGCGGTTGGAGCGCGGCACCACCACCAGACGGGTGGGGTTCTCGTGATCCGACTCGTCGCGGAGGTCCTCCACCATGGGCAGCTTCTTCGCCTGCATCTGCGCGGCGATCTGCTCCAGCACCTTGCTGCCGGAGACCTGGAACGGCAGCGCGGTGATGATGATGTCGCCATCCTCCACCTGATAACGGGCGCGCATGCGCACACTGCCGTTGCCCTTCTCGTAGACTTTCAGGATCTCTTCACGCGGCGTGATGATCTCCGCATCGGTGGGGAAATCCGGGCCCTGGATGTGCTCGCAGAGCTGCTCCACGGTGGCGTCGGGTTCGTCCAGCAGCCGGATGCAGGCACTGGCGACTTCGCGCAGGTTGTGCGGCGGGATGTCGGTCGCCATGCCCACGGCGATGCCGGTGCCGCCATTGAGCAGCACGTTGGGCATGCGGGCAGGCATCAGGGCGGGTTCGTCCATGGTGCCGTCGAAGTTCGGCACCCACTCCACCGTGCCCTGGCCCAGCTCCGACAGCAGCACCTCGGAATACTTCGCCAGCCGCGACTCGGTGTAACGCATGGCGGCGAAGGACTTCGGATCGTCAGGCGACCCCCAGTTCCCCTGACCGTCCACCAGCGGGTAGCGGTAGGAGAAGGGCTGCGCCATGAGCACCATGGCCTCGTAGCAGGCGGAATCACCGTGGGGGTGGTACTTGCCGAGCACGTCGCCCACAGTACGGGCGGATTTCTTGTACTTCGCCAGCGCCGAAAGGCCGAGCTCGGACATGGCGTAGACGATGCGCCGTTGCACCGGTTTGAGGCCATCGCCGATGTTCGGCAGGGCACGATCGAGGATGACGTACATGGAGTAGTCCAGGTACGCCTTCTCGGTAAACTCGTGCAGCGGGCGGGATTCGAAGTCCGGGTTGTTGCCAGTGGTATCCGTGTCGGTCATTAAACCAGCACCTCCGCCATGTTGCCCTTGCTCTCCAGCCAGCTGCGGCGCTGGCCGGCAGCGCCCTTGCCCAGCAGCATGTTCATGAGCCGGGTGGTCTCTTCCGGGGCGTCAACGGTGAGCTGCACCAGACGCCGCGTATCCGGCCGCATGGTGGTCTCGCGCAGCTGCACCGGATTCATCTCGCCCAGGCCCTTGAAACGGGTGGTGGATACCTTGCCCTTGAGCTTCTCGGCCTGGATGCGGTCCAGCACGCCGGCCCGCTCGTGTTCGTCGAGGGCGTAGAATGTCTGCTTGCCCACGTCGATGCGGTAGAGCGGCGGCATGGCCACGAAGACGTGCCCGGCCCGCACCACCGACGGGAAATGCTTCAGGAACAGCGCACACAGCAGAGTGGCGATGTGGGCACCGTCCGGATCCGCGTCGGCGAGAATGCAGACCTTGCCGTAGCGCAGCTTCGACAGGTCGTCCGAGCCGGGTTCGATACCCAGCGCCACGGCAATGTCGTGGACTTCCTGGGAGGCCATGACCTCGCTCGGGTCCACCTCCCAGGTGTTGAGGATCTTGCCGCGCAGCGGCATCACGGCCTGGAAGTCCCGGTCCCGTGCCTGCTTGGCGGAGCCGCCGGCGGAATCCCCCTCCACCAGGAACAGCTCCGTCCGGTTCGGGTCCTGGGCCGTGCAGTCGGCCAGCTTGCCGGGCAGTGCGGGGCCGCTGCTCACCCGCTTGCGTGCCACCTTGCGCGATGAACGCATGCGCCGGTTGGCGTTGGCGAGCACCTGCTGGACGATCGCCTCGGCGGCGTCCACGTGCTGATTCAGCCAGAGACTGAAGGCGTCCTTGACCACCCCGGAGACGAACGTGGCGCACTCCCGCGACGACAGCCGCTCCTTGGTCTGGCCGGAGAACTGCGGATCCTCCAGCTTCACGGAGAGCACGTAGGCGAGATTCTCCCAGACATCCTCCGGTGTGATCTTCACGCCGCGCGGCAGCAGGTTGCGGAACTCGCAGAACTCGCGGATGGCGTCGGTCAGGCCGGTGCGCAGCCCGTTCACGTGGGTCCCGCCAAGCGGGGTCGGGATCAGATTGACGTACGACTCGGCAACGCCCTCGCCCCCCTCGGGGAGCCACGTCAGCGCCCACTCCGCCGCCTCCGTGGTGCCGGTCATGCGGCCGGTGAACGGCTCCTCCGGCAGCCGCGGGAGGTCCACCAGCGCCGTGGCCAGGTAGTCCCGCAGGCCGTCCTCGTAATACCAGGTGGTCTCGTCCTCGCCGGGCTCGTCCCGGAAGACCACCTCCAGGCCCGGGCAGAGCACAGCCTTGGCGCGCAGGATATGGCGCAGCTTCGGTACCGAAAACTTCGGGCTGTCGAAATAGCGGGCATCGGGCCAGAAGTGCAGGGTCGTACCGGTATTGCGCTTGCCGACGGTGCCGATTTCCTTCAGGTCGGAGACCTTTTCGCCGTTAGCAAACCCGATGTGGTACTCGCGGCCGTCGCGGCGCACGGTGACATCGAGGCGGCGTGACAGCGCGTTGACCACGGAGACGCCGACGCCGTGCAGCCCGCCGGAGAACTGGTAGTTCTTGTTGGAGAACTTGCCGCCGGCGTGCAGCCTGCTGAGAATCACCTCGACGCCGGGAGCGCCCTCGTCCGGATGCACATCCACGGGCATGCCGCGGCCATCGTCCTGCACGGACAGGGACTGGTCGGTATGCAGCGTCACAGTAATACGGCGCGCGTGGCCGCCGATGGCTTCGTCAACGCTGTTGTCGACCACTTCCTGGGCAAGGTGGTTGGGCCGCGTGGTATCGGTATACATACCCGGCCGCTTGCGCACCGGATCGAGACCGGTAAGTACTTCAATGGACGCGGAATCGTAGTGTTCTGCCATGGAGTCGTCTTCGGAACCGATTGCCTGTATGGGGACGGCCGCGCTGGAGAGCGACCGGCTGCAGCAGTCTACAGATGGCAACGCGCTGCGGCGAGTACCAGCGCACACCCCGGAAAGTCCGTTGCCGACGCCGGATTCCGGGCCCCGCCCCGGGCCAAATTGACCCCCCGACGCGCCTGCGCTACCGTTCCCCCGAACACACGCCGGGGGCGCCGGAATCATGGCCGAGGAATCAACCGAGCACGTCAATTTCGAAGAGGCGCTCAAGGAGCTTGAGGCGCTGGTGGAGCGTATGGAAAAGGGCGAGCTGGCGCTGGAGGACTCCCTGCAGGCGTTTGAACGCGGCATCGCGCTCACCCGCCACTGCCAGAGCGCGCTCAAGGCCGCCGAACAAAAGGTGGAGATCCTCACCCGCGAGGGAAGTGAAGACCGTGTCGAACCCTTCGAACCCCAGCAATCCGAGTAAGGTCCTTGAGGCGCGGCTGCCGATCTGCCAGCGGCGGGTCGAGGCCGCCCTGGACCGGTTGCTGCCCACGGCCGACACCCTGCCCATGCGTCTGCACGAGGCCATGCGTTACGCGGTCATGGGGTCAGGCAAGCGCCTGCGGCCGATGCTGGTCTACGCCACAGGCGAAGCGCTGGGGCTTGAGCCGGAGGCGCTGGACGGCCCCGCCTGTGCCGTGGAGCTGATCCACGCCTACTCGCTCGTCCATGACGACCTGCCCTGCATGGATGACGACGACCTCCGCCGTGGCCGGCCCACCTGCCACAAGGCCTACGACGAAGCCACCGCCGTCCTGGTGGGCGACGCACTGCAGGCCCTGGCGTTCCGCGCGCTGGCCGAGGAGTCGTCGGGGGACATCGGCACGGAGGCCCGCCTGAAGATGGTCGCAAGCCTGTCCATGGCGGCGGGGTCCCGGGGCATGGTCGGCGGCCAGGCCCTGGACCTCGCAGCCACCGGCCAAACGCTGGATCTCGCACAGCTGGAAGACCTGCATATCCACAAGACCGGCGCGTTGATCCGCTCCAGCGTCATGCTGGGGGCACTAGCCCACCCGGACCACGACCAGGACGGCCTGGAGCGGCTGGATCGCTACGCCAAGAGCATCGGCCTCGCGTTCCAGATTCAGGATGACATTCTCGACGTGGAAGGCACAACCGATGCCCTGGGCAAGTCCAGCGGCGCCGATGCGCGCATGGACAAGGCCACCTACCCGGCGTTACTGGGGCTCAAGGAAGCGCGCGCGCACGGGCGGGAGCTGATCGATCGGGCCCTGGCCAGTCTGGAGCCGTTCGATGCGCGGGCAGACTGCCTGCGCGGGCTGGCGCACTTCATCATGGAGCGCGGCAAGTAGCCGCGTGCAGCCAAGCGGATCACCCAGACGGATCACTGATGGCTGGAAAGTCGGCTCTCCACGGTGCGCACCAGATTCACCATGCGCGGGCCGAGCTGCGCATCCAGCTCTTCCCGCGGCAGACGGAACGACGGCCCACCGGCGTTGAACGCCACCACGTCGGAGCCGTCATCCAGCACCAGCGGCACGCCCACGGCGTTGACGTCGCGCTCCCAGTCCCCCGCGGAGATGCAATACCCTTTCTCCTGGTAGTCGATCACGGCCTGCTCGATCCCCTGCTTCACCCGCGGCCACGCCTGCTCGTCCTTGCGCCGTATATGGTCCAGCAGGTAGCTGCGCTCGGCGTCGGGCAGTGCGGCAAGAAACGCCCGCCCCATGGCGGTGGTCGCCACCGGCACGCGGGAGCCGACCTGCAGGCGCAGCGTCAGCGCGCCCTGCCCGTGGCAGTTCTCCAGATAGACCATGCTCAGCCGGTCGCGACTACCCAGCGAGACCGATGCGCCCGTCTCGTCGGCGACCTCCTGCATAAGCGGGCGCGCCACCTGGCGTATGCCCATGCTCGCCAGACTGGAGTAGCCCAGCGCCAGCACGCCCGTGCCCAGCTGGTACCGCTCCAGACGCTCGGAATAACTCAGATAGCCCAGCTTCGTGAGCGTGTAGGTCAGCCGGGAGACGGTCGGTTTGGGAATGCCGGTACGGGCGGCGATCTCCTGATTGCTCAACAGGCCGTCGGACGGCCGAAACGCACGCAGAATCTCCAGCCCACGGGCCAGCGCCATCACAAAATTTCGATCCTTCTTGCCGTCCTGCTCCTGGGCACTGAAGTCGACAAGTGCTACTGGTTTCTGTCGCATGCTGCCTCGTCCGTTGCAAACCGGCCACGTACCGGAGACTGTTCCCGGCGCCCTCGCCGGGCCGGGTGACGCCCGCCGTGTGCAGACAGACGTTACACCTTCATATGAGGACCATGGTACCACCACGTAGCCCTGCGGCGTCCACAATGCGGAATTACGTTCCGCCAGGAGGCTGGAGCGTCCGTCGCACACCTGATCTGGCGACACCCTATTTCGCTAAGCGGAATCACCGTTCGGTTGTCGAAATCATATCGAAGGTGTAACGTTTTCCCAAAAGTGATCGCTGCAGTCCGTGCAGGCGATACCGGAGGAGAACCGAGGCGTTCAGGCGTCCCGGCGACAGCGGCGAGATCATGACGGAACTACTACTGGTAAGGCACGGCCAGGCCGGCTTCGGAACCGACAACTACGACCAGCTCAGCGCCCTGGGCGCCGAGCAGGCGGCAGCCACCGGCGAGCATCTGCGCGACATCGGCAGCGCACCGGCGCTCACGGTCAGCGGCGACATGGTCCGGCAGCGCGACACCGCGGCCATTGCCAACCGCGCACAGGGAATCGCCCCGCCTCCACGGATCCATCCCGAATTCAACGAGTACGACGCAGGTGGCATCTTCGAGGCGTTCCTCGACACGGTTGCGGCTGCGGACGCCGAAGTCGCCGCGCAGCGCCACACGCTGCACACGGATCGCCGCCTGTTTCAGCGCGCCTTCGAGGGCGTGATGCTGGAGTGGCTGCACGACCCGGAGTCGGAACGCCGCGACGTGGAGAGCTGGACCCGATTCCGGGACCGGGTCGTCGCCGGCGCGAACACCCTGATCCGCGATGCATCCCCGGGCGAGACCATCACCCTGTACACCTCCGGCGGCGTCATCGCGGTACTCGTCGGCCACGCACTCGGCCTGGATGCGGACCGGACGATCGCGCTCAACTGGCGCGTCTACAACGCCTCGGTGACGCGGCTGCGGTTCGGCCGCCGCACGGGGCTGAATCTCATGGGCTTCAATGCCATGGATCATCTGCGCCTGAAAGGCGGCGACCGGTTTCTGAGCTTCCGCTGAAGCGGGTAACCGACACGACAACCACACACTGGCAACAGCAAGGGGACACCACCGACATGGCAGCAGGAATTCGTGATCGCGCCGCCATCATCACCGGCGCCGCAAGCGGCATCGGCCGCGCCACGGCGCTGCGATTCGCCGCCGAAGGCGCGCGGCTGATGATCGCCGACGTCAACGAGGAAGCACTGGCCGAGACGGCGCGCCAGGTGGAAACGGCCGGCGGCACGGTGATCTCCCGCTGCGTCAACGTGGCCGACGAGCAGGCCGTGGCGGACATGGTCGCCGCCACGGCCGAGCATTACGGCAGTGTCGACATCCTCTGCAACAATGCCGGCATTACCGGCGGTACGTACGGCCCGATCACCGACGACGAGGCCGATATCTGGCGGCGTGTCCTGGACGTCAACCTGCTCGGCGCCATGTACGGCAGCAAGCACGCGGGCCGCATCATGGCGGAGCAGCAGCGCGGCGCCATCGTGAACACCGCCTCGGTTGCCGGCATTCGCGCGGGCGCCGGTGGCAACGCCTATAGCGCCTCCAAGGCAGCCGTGATCAACATGACCCAGACTAGCGCCTGCGACCTGGGTCAGTACGGCGTGCGCGTGAATGCGGTCTGCCCGGGACTCACGGAGACCGGCATGACCAAGCCGGTGTTCGATTACGCCCGCGACCGGGGCAAGGAGGACAAGCTCGGTGCGCGCTGCGAGCTGCGGCGCTATGGTCGCCCGGAGGAACTGGCTGCCGCCATTCTCTTCCTGGCCAGTGACGAGGCCAGTTTCATCACAGGCCAGGCGCTGGCGGTGGACGGGGGCAACACGGCATCACTGAACATGCCGGGGATGAAAGTATGAGCCCGAGCCCGCACGAGGAGACCGCCATGTTCGACCGCCACTTCCGCGTCTGGCCGAAAGGGCTGCCCAAACAGCTCACTGTTGCCGCCACCAGCGTTCATTACAACCTGGAGGTGAGTGCGGCGCGCTACCCTGACAAGACCGCGATCGCATACTACGGTTCCGACATCAGCTTCCGCCGCCTGAAGACCGAGGCGGACGCGGTGGCCGCCTGGCTCCAGCAGCACTGCGGCGTAGGTCGGGGCGACCGGGTCATCCTGTACATGCAGAACAGCCCACAGTACATCATCGGCTACTACGGCATTCTTACCGCCGGCGCCGTCGTGGTCCCCGCCAACCCCATGAACCTCACCGGCGAGCTCTCCCACTACGTGGAGGACAGCGGCGCCCGCGTGGCGCTGTGTGGCCAGGAGCTCTACCCCTACCTGCGGCCGCTGCTGGTGGACGGGGATCTGACGCACGCCGCCGTGGCCGCCTACGGCAGCTATATCACCGAGGACCTGGGCCTGGCGCTCCCGGACGTGGTCCGCGCACCGGAAGCCACACCGGAGGAGCAGGGAGCGGTCAGCTGGTCGCGCGTACTGGATGCAGGGCAGGCCCTGACCCTGGCGCCAGTGGATGTGGGCCCGGACGACATGGCGGTGATCCCGTACACCTCCGGCAGCACCGGGCGGCCCAAGGGCTGCGTACATACCCACCATTCGGTGATGGCCACCGCCCAGGGTGGCGTTCTGTGGAACCCCATGCAGGTCAACCACGTGAACCTGGCAACACTGCCCTTTTTCCACGTGACCGGCATGCAGAGCTCCATGAACGGGCCGCTGTCCACCGGTACCACGACCGTCGTCATGACACGCTGGGACCGTACAACCGCGGCGGAGCTCATCCAGCACTACGGCGTCACCCACTGGCGCAACATCACCACCATGGCGGTGGATTTTCTGAACAACCCGGAGCTCGGCCAGTACGACCTATCCACACTGCAGGCCATCGGCGGCGGCGGCGCGGCCATGCCGTCGGCAGTGGCGGAAAAGCTGCACACCATGACGGGGCTGTCGTACATCGAGGGCTACGGCATGTCCGAGACCATCGCGCAGACCCACGTGAATCCGCCGGACGAACCCAAGGCGCAGTGCCTGGGCATTCCGGTCTTCGACGTGGACAGCCGCGTCATCGATCCGGAGACGCTCGCCGAGCAACCGCCCGGCGAAGTGGGCGAGATCATCATGCACGGCCCGCAGGTGATGCGCGAATACTGGAACAACCCGGACGCCACTGCCGAGACGTTCATGGAGATGGACGGAAAACGCTTCCTGCGCAGCGGCGACCTGGGTTACTACGATGAAGACGGCTACTTCTTCATGGTCGACCGCCTCAAGCGCATGATCAACGCCTCCGGCTACAAGGTCTGGCCCTCGGAGGTGGAGTCCATGCTTTACGGACACCCCGCGATTCAGGAAGTCTGTGTCATATCGACACCGGATCCGAAGCGCGGCGAGACGGTCAAGGCCGTTGCGGTTCTGCGGCCCGACGCCGCGGACAGCACCAGCGAGCAGGACATCATCGACTGGGCACGCGGCCAGATGGCCGCATACAAGGCCCCCCGTTATGTCGAGTTCGTGGAGCGGCTGCCCCGCTCCGGGACCGGCAAACTCCTGTGGCGTGAGCTGCAGGAGGCAGAGCGCAGCCAGAGTGGCTGAGCCGTCGTGTACAGCAGTGCCGGGAAGGCGCTGTGACAACAGAACCCGCAACGTAACGCGGGCCCCGTAAACGAATTGAATCGGGTTTTGCATCTGGAGGAGACCACTAATGAATAAGCACCGCAACGCACTTCACGCGTCCGCCGCCGCAGCGACCGGGTTTGCCCTGGCACTGGGCTCCGGTGTCGCGGCCGCCGACATCGAACTGCCGGGTACGATCATCTGGTCAGCGTATCCCACCGGCAGCACCGGTTACAGCCAGGCCGTGGGCATCGGGCAGGTACTGCAGAACGAGTACGGCACCAACCTGCGCGTCATTCCCGGCCGCAACGACGTCTCGCGGCTGGAACCGCTGCGCCGTGGCCGCGCCGACTTCTCCGCCGGAGGCACGGAGTCCGTCTCCGCCCAGGACGCCCAGTTCGCCTTCGGCGAGCGTCACTGGGGTCCGCAGGAAGTCCGCAGCGTGATGTGGTCCATCGCCGATGCCTGCTCCTTCACCGTCGCCGCTGCCGACGATGTCGGCATCGAGACCGTGAACGACTTGGAGGGCAAACGGATTGTCTACGTGCAGGGTTCGCCCAGCCTGAACTTCGGCATGGAATACCTGCTGCGCTACGCCGACCTCACCTGGGATGACGTGGAGCGCGTCGAGGTGGGTGGTTACATGGGCGCCGTGGAGGCGATCATCGAGGACCGTGCCGACGCCATGGGCGGCTCCTGCAACTCGGCGCCCTTCATGCGCATCAACGCTTCGCCGCGCGGGCTGACCTTCCCCGAGTTCCCCCATGATGACGAGGAGGCCATCGCCCGCATCAACAGCACGGCCCCGTGGTTCGTCCCCCATCGCAGCACGCAGAACGTGGGCATGGACTCCGACGAGGAAATCCAGGTCCTGACGACGCCTTACCCGAAGCTGCTCACCATGGCAGACCAGGATGAGGACCTCGTCTACAACATGGTCAAGGCCATGCACAGGCACATGGACGAGTACAAGGACAGTGCCCCGGGCGCCGAGGGCTGGGATCCGGAGCGCATGGACCTGGCGAGCATCCCGGTGCCGCTCCATGAAGGGGCGATCCGCTACTACGAGGAAGCCGGCCTGTGGACCGAGGAAGCCCAGGAGAACCACGAAGAAGCCCTCCGCCGCCAGGAGGTCCTGAAGGAAGCGTGGGAAGGGTATCTGGAAGACTCCCCTGCTGATCGCGGCGAGTTTGCCTACGGCTGGATGCAGGTCCGCAAGGAAGCCCTGGAAGAAAACGGATTCGATCCGCTCAACTCCGACTGGCTGTAACGCTGTCGCGCGGGGTGCCCGCCGGCACCCCGCGCCCCTCTCCCGGCCCTGCTAACGGGGTCACATCTTCAATTCTGCAGTGCGGAACTTCATTCCAAAAACATTGACCGCCGTACCGGTTCGTGCCATGTTTTCACCCTGCCACGGAAGTTGGGCTCGGGCACCTCGCCCGGTTCAAGCGGCAGCTTCATAAGCCAGGGCGGCAATAACTCGAACACCCACCCGCCACCCGGGTGCAGGAGAAAGTAACCATGACACCGAATCTTCGATCCACGTTGGGCGCGCTCGGCGGCGCCACGGCTGCCCTGGCCCTGGCCGGCAACGTGCAGGCCACCGACGTCGAGCTGCCGGGCACCGTCGTCTGGTCCGCCTACCCCACCGGCACCTCCGGCTATGCCCAGTCCGTCGCCATCGGCAGCGTCCTGCAGAACGAATACGGCGTGAACCTGCGCGTTATTCCCGGGCGCAACGACGTCTCCCGGCTGTCACCGCTGCGTGCGGGCCGCGTGAACTTCTCGGCCGGCGGCTCCGAGGCCGTCTACGCCCAGGAAGGCATGCTCAACTTCGGCACCGTCAACTGGGGTCCGCAACCGCTGCGCATCGCCATGTGGAACATCTCCGACGGCTGCTCCTTCACCATGGCCACCGGCGCTGACGCAGGCATCGAAACCGCCGCGGACCTGGAAGGCAAGCGCGTGACCTGGGTGCAGGGCGCACCGTCGCTGAACAATGCCACCCGCGCTCTGCTGTCGTACGCCAACCTGGACTGGGACGACGTCGAGCGGGTCGACGTGGGCGGCTACTCCGGCTCCATCGAAGCGGTAATCGACAATCGCGCGGACGCCGTGGGCGGCTCCTGCAACTCGGCGCCGTTCCTGCGCATCGAATCATCGCCGCGTGGCCTGCAGTTCGTGGCCTTCCCCCACGACGACCAGGAAGCTATCGACCGCGTGCGCTCGCACCTGCCGTGGTACGTCCCCCATGTGGCGACCGACGGTCCCACCATCGACCCGGACGAAGGCATCGAAGTGTTCACTTCGCCCTACCCGATGCTCGCCACGCGTGATGCAGAGGACGCGGACCTGGTCTACAACACCGTCAAGGCCCTGCATCAGCATTATGATGACTACAAGGACAGCGCGCCCGGAGCCATTGGCTGGGCCATGGACCGCCAGGGTCTGGAAGAGGCGTTCGTCCCCTATCACGAAGGGGCGGTCCGCTACTTCGAGGAGATCGGGGTCTGGACCGATGCCGCCCAGGAGAACCAGGAGCAGAACCTGCGCCGTCAGGAGGTGCTCATGGAGACGTGGGAGCGGTACATCGAGGATGCACCCACCGATCCCGAGGCGTTCCAGGAAGGCTGGATGAGTGCACGGTATGACGCCCTGCAGGAGCACGACCTGGTGCCCATCGCAGAAAGCTGGTAAGCGATCCGCTTAGCAGTGAATCGGCGGGAGCAGGTGGAGCCGGCGCGGAGACGCCGCCCGCCTGCTCCCGCGTTGTCCGTACGGCCCGAAGGGCCGACCGGAACGAGCAGACAACCCCTACATACCCACAACAGGCATGGGTGACATGACTGATCAACACCAGACGTTGGACGCATCACGAGAGGAATCGGAGCGTCGCGCGGAAGAACTCTACGCCACCCGTTACCGCATCCTGTCGAAGCCCTGGCAGGCCCTGCTCATGGTCATGACCGTGGGCATCAGCCTCCTCGCCATCAATCAGATCTTCAATTTCGGGTTCTTTATCGGCGATGTGATGCTCGACAGCCGGTACCTGTATATCTACGTGGGGGCCATCCTGATGATGGTCTTCATCTCCTTCCCGGCAACCGGGTCGGCCTCGCGCACCACGGTTGCCTGGTACGACATCCTGCTGGCACTGGCGACAGCCGGCCTGTTCGGCTACTTCGCCATGCACGCCGAGCGGATCGTTCTCGAAGCCTGGGAATACGCGGCGCCCCAGTTCGGCATCTACATGGCACTGGCGACCTGGGCGCTGGTACTCGAGGCCGGGCGCCGGACGGGCGGCTGGCCCATTTTCGTGGTGGTGCTGACCCTGTCCCTGTATCCGCTGTACGCCGACCGCGTGCCGGATGTCATCTCCGGCGTCAGCATGGGCCTCGAGGAAGCGGCTGCATTCCACATCATGAGTGAGGAGAGCCTGTTCGGCATCCCCACGCAGGTGGCAGCGCTGCTGCTGTTCGGCTTCCTGCTGTTCGGCGTGTCGCTGCAACACACGGGGGCGGGCAAGTTCTTCATCAACATCGCCTTCGCACTGCTCGGCCGCTTCCGCGGGGGGCCGGCGAAGGTCGCGATTTTCTCCAGCGGGCTCATGGGCTCCATGAGCGGGGGCCCCGTCACCAACGTGCTGACCACGGGCCCGCTGTCCATTCCGACCATGCGGCGGATCGGGTTCTCCCGTGGTTATGCGGCCGGTGTCGAGGCGTGCGCCTCCACGGGCGGCGTGCTGATGCCACCGATCATGGGGGCCACGGCGTTCGTGATGGCGAACTTCCTTGGCGTGTCCTACGTGACCATCGTCATAGCGGCCATCATCCCGTCCCTGCTCTATTTCTTCGGTCTGTTCATGCAGATTGACGCCTACTCCGCGCGCCACGACCTGAAGGGGCTGCCGCGGGAGGAACTGCCCCGCGCCTGGGATGTGCTCAAGGAGGGCTGGTACTTCATCGCCGTGTTCGTGCTGCTGATCTGGATGCTGGTGGTGCTCCAGCGCGAGGCGACCGCGCCGTTCTACGCCACGGCGCTGCTGCTGGTCATCAACCAGTTCACCAAGCACCGCCTGAGCATGCAGGGCTTTCTCAAGCTCCTGTCGGCCGCTGGTCAGATCCTCGCCGAGCTGGGCGGGATTCTCGCGGCAATCGGCCTGATCATCGGTTCCCTGCAGGTCACGGGCATGGCCGGCACGCTGACCAACGACCTGGTCTACATTGCCGGCGACAACGTGCTGATGCTGCTCATCATGGGCGCGCTCACGGCCTTCGTGCTCGGTATCGGCATGACGGTCACCGCAGCCTACATCTTCCTGGCGGTGATCCTCGCCCCGGCACTGATCCGCGCCGGGCTCGATCCGGTGGCCTCCCACATGTTCATCATGTACTGGGGCATGCTGAGCTTCATCACGCCGCCGGTGGCGATCGCCGCCTTCGTCGCCGCGTCGGTGGCCAAAGTGAATCCGATGCGCGCCGGGTTCGAGGCCATGCGCCTGGGCACAATCATCTACTTCATCCCGTTCTTCTTCGTGTTCAACCCGGCACTGCTCCTGTTCGGCACACCGATGGAAGTGATTACCGTGGTCATTACCGCGCTGATCGGTGTCGTCCTGCTGGCCGCCGGGCTACAGGGCTACCTCCTCGGCGCCGGTCGCGTGCCCTCCGGGCCGATGGGCTGGTTCGCCCGCACGGCGCTGGTCTGCGCCGGCCTGACGCTGGCGGCACCCGGTGGCGGCATGCTGGGCATTGCCCACGGGACGCTGCTGCTGATATCCGCCAGTCTGCTATTGGTGGGGGCAACAACCATTCTGTTGCACAGGCGGATGCTGGGCGAACCCATTCAGTTCCGCCTATAGAGGGATCACCATCAGGCCACTGCGCACCACGTGCCGGTGGCCTTTCTTTTACGACAGATAGAGGTGAGCAACACCATGTTCGAGTTCAGCGACCGATCCAAAGAGCTGCAGGACAAACTCCTCGCCTTCATGGACGAACACATCTACCCGAACGAGGAGGTGTTCAGAAAGCAGCACGCCGAAGGGGACCACTGGAGCTCCCCTCCGATTCTCGAGGAGCTCAAGGCGAAGGCGAAAGCCGAGGGGTTGTGGAACCTGTTCCTGCCCGAAAGCGAGTACGGGGCCGGCCTGACGAACTTCGAATACGCGCCCCTGTGCGAAATCATGGGTCGCTCGCCCATGGCGCCGGAGGTGTTCAACTGCTCCGCGCCGGACACCGGCAACATGGAAGTGCTGGCCCGCTACGGCTCGGAGGAGCACAAGAAGCAGTGGCTGGAGCCGCTGCTCGAGGGGAAGATCCGCTCCTGTTTCTCCATGACCGAGCCCGCCGTGGCCTCCAGCGACGCCACCAACATCGAGACGGAGATCCGCCGGGACGGCGACGAGTACGTCATCAACGGGCGCAAGTGGTGGTCCTCCGGAGCACTGGACAAGCACTGCAAGATTGCGATCGTCATGGGCAAGAACGACCCGTCGGCGCCCAAGCACAAGCAGCAGTCCATGATTCTTGTGCCGCTGGACGCACCGGGGGTGAAGATCGAACGGGCCCTGCACGTGTTCGGTTACGACCACGCCCCGCACGGCCACGCAGAGGTCCACTACGACAACGTGCGCGTACCGGCAAGCAACATGCTCCTGGGTGAGGGCCGCGGCTTCGAGATTGCCCAGGGCCGCCTCGGGCCCGGCCGCATCCACCACTGCATGCGCTCCATCGGAGTCGCCGAGCGGGCGCTGGAAGCGATGGTGGCTCGCGCGAAATCCCGCAACGCGTTCGGTCAGCGCCTGGCCGACATGGGCGGCTTGCGTCAGGAGATCGCCCGGTCACGCATGGAGATCGAACAGGCGCGCCTGCTCACCCTGAACGCCGCCCACATGATGGACACAGTGGGCAACAAGGTGGCACGGCGGGAGATCGCCATGATCAAGGTGGTTGCGCCGAACATGGCCTGCAACGTGGTGGATCGCGCCATTCAGGCGTTTGGCGCCATGGGCGTGTGCCAGGACACCTTCCTCGCCTCGGCCTACGCCAACCTGCGCACGCTGCGCCTGGCCGACGGCCCGGACGAGGTGCACATGGAGAGCATCGCCAAGCTGGAGATCGGCAAGGA
The DNA here is from genome assembly GCA_007126095.1 of Aquisalimonas sp. GTDB lineage: Bacteria > Pseudomonadota > Gammaproteobacteria > Nitrococcales > Aquisalimonadaceae > Aquisalimonas. The sequence goes on along the minus strand of SLBZ01000021.1, from coordinate 35,734 downwards.
CTGATCGGTCACTGCCGGCTCCAACTGTGAAAAAGCCCGCCAAACGGCGGGCTTTTTGTTGTGGTGGACCTGAAGGTCCACCCTACGTCTGCCCCGGACCCTTGGCGCCGAGGTTTCCCCGGGCGTAGGGTGGATCTTCAGATCCACCTTCTGCTTGAGGTATCCGTCACGCGGCCCCGGCATCCCTGTACAGCGACTCGATGAGGTCGCTGTACTTCTCGTAGATCTTGCCGCGCCGGATCTTCATGGTGGCGGTGACCTCGTCATCGTCGTGATCCAGCTCCTTGGTAAGCAGGGCGAACCGTTTCACCTGAGCCACCCGCGGCAGCTGTTCGTTGGCGGCCTGGATCTCGCCATCAATGAGGGCGTTGACGTCCGCATGCTCTGCCAGACTGCGGAAGGTGGTGTACGCAAGCCCGTGCTCTTCGGCCCATTTGGCCACCGTATCGTAATCGATCTGAATAAGAGCACTCACATACTTGCGCGCCTCGCCGGTGGCCACGCACTCCTTGATGTAAGGGCTGGCCTTGACGGTGTTCTCGATCTCCGACGGTGACAGGTTCTTGCCACCGGCGGTGATCATGATGTCCTTCTTGCGGTCGACCATGCGTATGATCCCGTCGCGCATCTCCACCACATCGCCGGTATGCAGCCAGCCATCCCGGATGGTGTCCTCAGTGGCCTGGGGATTCTTGTAGTACTCCTCGAACACCATGCCGCCGCGGATCAGCAGCTCACCATCATCCGCCACCATGACCTCCACGCCGGGGGTCGCCTCGCCGATGGTGCCCGGCTCGATGCGGCGCGGGTGCTGCGCCGTCACCACACCGGTGGTCTCGGTCTGGCCGTAGACCTCCAGGAGCGGGATACCGATGATCCGGAAGAAACGGATGATATCCGGCGCAATGGGTGCAGCGCCGGTTATGGAGACACGGCAGCGGCGCAGGCCGATGAAATTCTGCAACGCCCTGAACATCAGCCAGTACGCGGTCCAGTAACGCAGGCGCTCCCCGACCCCAAGCTGGTTTCGATCCCGGAAACAGAAGGGTTCGCACGTGGCGAGCGTCCGGTGATACAGCCACCGGCGCAGCGGTCCGCTCTCCAGCATCTTGATGTGGATGGCGGAATGGAGTTTCTCCCAGATCCGCGGCACCCCCAGGAACACCGTTGGCGCCACCTCGCGCAGATCCTCCTGAACCGTGCGCAGCGATTCGCCGAAGTTCACGAGCATGCCCAGATACATGGGAGCAAAGTTGGTGGTGGCCTGCTCCGCCACGTGGCACAGGGGCAGGTAGGAGAGCAGGCTGTCGCTCTCGCGCAGTCCGAGCCCGTTGATGATGCTCGGCGCGGCGGCGTGGATGTTGCGATAGCTGATCACCGCCCCCTTCGGCTTGCCCGTTGAGCCAGAGGTATAGATCATCAGCGCGCGCTCACCCAGCGTCTGCTCGTCCAGCAGACGACCGGCAAGCCCGGGGTCCCGTGCGTCGACAGCGGCACCGAGCTGTTCCACGTCGTCGAAGGACAGCAGGTCGGGCTCGTCGTAGTTGTGCAGGCCCTTCATCTCGGGCGCCACGATCTTGCGCAGACAGGGGAGCTGTTCGCGCACCTCGAGCACCTTGTCCACCTGTTCCTGGTCCTCGCACAGGACAATCTGGGCGTCGGAGTGCTCGAGCACGTAGGCCACCTCCGCCGCCGGGCTGGTGGGGTAGACACCCACGGTGACGCCGCGGACGATGCCGGCGCCCATCTGCCCGATCACCCACTCGATCCGGTTCTCGGAGATCACGGCAAAGTGACCGCCCACATCCAGCCCCAGCTCGCGCAGCCCCAGCCCGAAATGGCGGGCCCGACGGTAGTAGTCGGACCAGGTCAGGGGGTGCCAGATGCCGAAATCCTTCTGCCGCAGCGCCACGCGATCCGCACGGTTCCCGGCGTTCCAGCGCAGCATCTGGGGCAGTGTCAGCTCCGGGAATTCAGCCTGTGCAGCCATTGAACATCCCTCCGTTGCGGCGGCTCAAGACAACCACCGCTTGCGGCGTTTGTAATGCTTCACTTCGCGGTAGCTCTTGCTCTCGCCCTCGGCCTCGCCACTGCCCAGATAGAACTCCCGCACGTCGTCGTCGGCCATGAGCTTCTCCGGCGTCCCGTCGATGACCACCCGGCCCGACTCCATGATGTAACCGTAGGATGCCAGCGCCAGCGCCACGTTGGCGTTCTGCTCCACCAGCAGCATGGCCACGCCCTGCTCCCGGTTGATGCGCGCGATGATGCCGAAGATCTCCTCCACCAGCATCGGCGACAGGCCCAGAGAGGGCTCGTCCAGTAGCATCATGCTGGGCTTGCCGAGCAGCCCCCGGCCGATGGCCAGCATCTGCTGCTCACCGCCGGACAGGTAGCCGGCCAGGGAGCGCCGGCGGGAGTAGAGCTGAGGGAAGTACTCATAGACCATGTCCTGTCCCGCGCGCCCGGAGCCGCCATTGCTGGCGTAGCCCGCGGCCACCAGGTTCTCCTCCACAGTCAGGTCTTCGAACACCCGCCGCCCCTCCATGACGTGGCACAGCCCGTCACGAACCAGGCGATGCGGGGGACGCGAGCCCACCGCATCGCCGTCGAACCGGATTGACCCGGAAGACAGCTCGCCGTTCTCCAGGAAGAGGATGTTGGCAATGGCCTTCAGGGTGGTGGACTTGCCGGCGCCGTTGGAGCCCAGCAGCGCCACGACCTCGCCGCGCGGGACGCTCAGGGACAACCCCCGGAGCACCTGCACGGTGTGGTTGTACACCACCTCGATGTTGCTGACTTCGAGAATCCGGTCACTCACCGCGGCCTCCTCAGTCCGTCTCGTCCAGGTCAATCCAGTCGGAGACCGGCACCATCCGGCCTTCTTCCGCGTCGGCGCGGTAGATCCGGCCCACGGGGATAGAGTTGCCACGGAAGGTCACCGGCACGCCAATGATGCCGCCGGTATCGATGTCTTCCAGCGAATCCAGCGCCTTGCGCATATTGGTCCCGGTCAGCTCGTCTCCGGCGTCCAGGGTGGCCTGGGCAATCTGCATCAGCAGCATGCCGGCCAGCCAGCCCTGGGTGTAGGTGGTGGCGCGATACTCGTCGTGCATCTCGTGAATCGCACCGAAGACCTCGGTGTCCGGAGCCTCTTCGTCGTAGTAGTACCGGTACGGCATCACGCCCATGAAGCCGTCACCCGCATCACCCATTTCGTCGATGATGCCCTGGTCCATGGTGTAGATCGTGCCCATGAACCGGGTATCCATGCCCATCTGCCGGGCGCGCTGAATGAAGTCCGGGATCGGGGAAAGGATGTAGCCATGGAAGATGGTGTAGTCCGGACGCGCCCGGCGCAGCTCCAACGCCGCAGAGGAAATGTCCGAAGCGCCCGCCGGCGTGACAATGGTCTCGACGTGCTCAAGGCCCAGTTCCTCAGCCATCTCCTCACTGGCGCGGATGGGGTCACGACCGAACTCGGTATCGGAATGAACCAGCGCCACCCGGGCACCCGGATCCTCCTCGGCGATGTAGTTCAGCAGAATGCCCACCTGTTCGGTGTAATCCGGTCCCAACAGGAACTGCAGCGGATACTGCTCCGGGTTGTTCAACTCCGATGCAAACGAAGCCCCAGTCATGAGAATGTCACGCCGGTTCAGCGCCGAGTTGATGCTCTGAGAGAATGCCGTGGAATCGCCGAAGTAGAAGTCCACATCCTCCCGGCTGGTGATGCGCCGGAACACCCCCACGGATTGGTCGGCGTCATAGCCGGTATCCTGTCCCACGTAACGGAACTTGCGGCCATTGACTCCGCCTTTCTCTTCGTTCGCCCAGCGCACGAAATCGCGGATCCCGTCGTTGAACTGCAGACCGGCGAAGGCGAACACCCCGGTCATGGGGATGGAGCCGCCGATGACAATGGCGTCCTCCTCGTCCGCATCGACCCCGACCTCGGCCTCGTCCGGCTGATCGGCCAACACGGTGCTTGCCGTCATCAGCGCCAGCAGCGCCGCGGACGCGGTGCCAAGAAACAGCTCACTGGTACGTTTTCTCATGGACATGGAATCACCCTCCTGCCGCTGACTGACAGCGGCTAGTTACGGAACGGCCACAGATGGAAGAAACGCCGTATACGCCGCCAGATCTCCGCCAGCCCGTGGGGCTCGAACAGCAGAAAGCCAACGATCAGCAGACCAAAGACCATGGTGCGCACCGGCGACAGCAGCGCCGAGGCATCGTGGACGAATGGTTCCAGCACATCGACGCCGTAGCGCAGCAGCTCCGGCGTGAGCGTCATGAACACCGCCCCGAGAATGCTGCCAAGAATCGTCCCCAGGCCACCGACGATGATCGCGGCCAGGAAGAAGATCGACAGGAGCAGCGGGAAGCTCTCGGGATTGATCGAGCCGTAGAAGTAGGCGTAGAACCCGCCCGCAATCCCCGCGTAGAAGGACGCGATGGCGAAGCTCATGAGCTTGTACAGGGGCAGGTTGATCCCCAGCACCGAGGCCGAGATGTCACGGTCGCGGATGGCAATGAACGCCCGCCCCACCCGGGTGCGGAACAGGTTCGCGGCCAGGATCAGCATCACCACCGTGACCGGCACCACCAGCCAGTAGAAGGTGTCCGGGTTGTCGAACTCCACGCCGAACAGTGTCGGCGGCTCGATATTGATGCCGCGGGTTCCGCGGGTGACGCTCTCCCAGTTGATGAAGATGAACTGCAGGATGAACGACGCCGCGATGGTGGCGATGGCGAGATACAACCCCTTCACCCGCAGGCTGGGCAGGCCGGCGATGATGCCGACAACCGTGGTCACCGCGCCGGCGGCCAGCAGGTTCATGATGAAGGGCGTGCTGGCGTTGTTATCCAGCCAGGCGACGGTATAGGCGCCAACGCCCATGAACGCCGCCTGCCCGAGACTCACCTGCCCGGTATAGCCCGTGAGGATGTTCAGGCCGGTGGCGCTGATGATGTTGATGCAGATCAGGCACACCAGGTAGAGCCAGTACAGATTGGCCATGAACGGGTAAAGCACCAGCGACAGCAGCAGGATGCCGAACCACACCCATTGCGTCCGCGTCCGGAACAGGCTCTCGTCGGCGGCGTAGGTTTCCTTGGGAGATCCGATACGCATGGTTATAACCGCTCGATTTCACGGGTGCCGAACAGGCCCCAAGGCCGCAACAGCAGCACGACCATGAGGATGATAAAAGTGACCAGATGCTCGTACTCGCCGCCCAGGTACACACCGGCGAGGGATTCGATCCAGCCGATCAGAAGCCCCGCCACCAGGGCGCCCAGCACGCTGTCCAGGCCACCGACGATCACCACCACCAGAACCGTGAGCCCGAAAAAGCCCATCTCCGAGGAAATCCCCGCGATGGAGCCGAGCAGCAGGCCGGCACCGGCGGCCAGCATGCCCGCCAGCCCCCAGGAGAGGCTGTAGACCGCCGGCACGTTGATCCCCATGGCATAGGCGGCGCCCTGGTCCGATGCCGTCGCCCGCAGTGCCACACCACCCCGCCAGAACCGGAACAGCACCAGGAACACGGCGATGACCACGCCGGCGATGATGAAGCTCCAGAACGTCTTGGGCGCGACGAAGGCGTCACCAATGAAGATCGGGTCGTCCGGCAGGAAACCGGGCAGGCTGCGGGGCGCAGCAGTCCAGATGATCTCCACCAGCCCCACGAGAACGCTGGCCAGGCCAATCGTGACCATGAACACGGAGATCGGATTCTCGCCCAGCAGTGGCCGGATCACGAGACGCTCAAGCGTCAGCCCCAGCAGCGCCCCGCCGGCCAGCGCCAGCACGATGGCGAGCCAGACGGGCAACATGAAGCCGGCCGCGAAGCCGAAGAACAGGTAGGCCCCGAACATGAGCATCTCGCCCATGGCAAGGTTGATCACCCGGGTGGCCTTGTAGATGACCACGAACGCCACCCCGGTCAGGGCGTAAAGCGCACCGAACCCCAGCCCGGCCAGGCTGACCTCGAAAAAGAAAAGCCAGTCCATCAGGCAGCCCCCCTCTCGCCACGCAGCCGCTCGCGCAGGGTGGTCATGTCATCGGCGCCGAGATACGCCTCGATCACTTCCGGATTGGCCTGAACCTCCGCCGGCGTGCCACCCGCAATCCGCTGACCGAAGTTGAGCACGTAAACCCGGTCGGAGATGTCCATGACCATGCCCATGTCGTGCTCGACCATCAACACGGTCACGCCCCACTGCTCCTTGACGTCCAGGATGAAGCGAGCCATGTCCTCCTTCTCTTCTCGGTTCATGCCGGCCACCGGCTCGTCGAGCATCAGGACCTTCGGCCGCATCGCCAGGGCACGGGCCAGCTCCACCCGCTTCTGCAGGCCGTAGGGCAGCGACGCCACGGGGCTGCGGCGGATGTGGTCGATCTCCAGGAAATCGAACACCTCGCGCTCGATCTCCGCGCGCACACGCACCTCCTCGCGCCGGGCCCGGCCCATGTAGAACATGGCGCTCATGGGACCGGTGCGCATGCGCACGTGCGCCCCCAGCTTGACGTTGTCCATAACGGTCATGCCGCGGAACAGGGCGATGTTCTGGAACGTACGTCCGAGCCCCATGGCCGCGCGGCGCGGCGCCGGCACTCGGGTCACGTCCTGCCCCGAGAGCGTCACGCGCCCCTTCTGCGGGCGGTAGAAACCGGAGATGGAGTTGAACAGCGAGGTCTTGCCGGCGCCATTGGGCCCGATCACTGCCGTGATACTGCCCTCCGCTACCGTCAGGCTGACGTCCCGCAACGCATGAACGCCACCGAACGACAGCGAAAAGCCATCCACTTCGAGAATAGTCATTGCAGCTCCACCGATTGACTCGTGCACGCCGGCGGTTCCCCCGCCGGCACGGTCGACTCAGGCCACCCGGGCGACACACACCCGGCGGCTGCTACCGCGAATCAGGGCACTGCAACGGTGAGTCCTGACGGACCCGTCCAGGGTTGATCATGATGCATCTCCTCCGTTGGTGATTCGTCATTGCGATCACCTTTTATGATTGATGGGGTGCATGCCCCTGCCGCTGTTACGGCGTATTGTTTCCGGTCCCGCGCCCCGGCTGTGCCATGGACGCCGGGTCATGCTCCCGTGGCGCCAGGCCGTGGACCAGCATGTCGACGCACTCATCGGCCACCGCCTCAGCGGTGTACCGGCCATCCGGCTCGTGCCACTTGGCGATCCAGTTCAGCGCGCCGGTGAGCGTGAACGTCAGCAGCCGCACGTCGCGGTCGATGATGGAGCCGTCCTTGATCCCCTCTTCCACCACGCGGCGCACGGTGGCATCGATCTCGCGCTTGATGGCGCGCTGCTTGAGCCTGCTCTCCGGCGCCAGTTCGTTGTCGCCCACCCGCGTCACGCACTTGCCGAAATCCTCGGTCATGATCACGGCATAGTCACGCATGATCGAGGTCAACCGCTCCAGCCCCGTCTGCCCGGGCCGGCAGCGACCCGCGACCTCGCGGATCCGCTCCAGTCCACGGCGCGTGCACTCGAACAGGATTTCGTCCTTGCTGCTGAAGTAGTGGTAGATCGTGGGTTTCGTGACGTTCAGCGTTACGGCGACCTGCTCCAGCGAGGTGGCGTGAAAGCCATTCTCGTTGAACGACCGCACCGCCGCCAGCAGAACGGCCTCGCGTTTCTGCTGGCGCTGGCTGCCACGCTCCCCGGCGGGCTGCCAGGGCGACGTGACGTGCGGTTGTTCGCTTGAATCGGCCAAGCAGACTCTCCCCCGATGCATCCGACCGGTTCGACCGCCGGTCTGGATGTTTCTTTCCAGTCGATTCTATACTCGCGGGTAGACTCCCGGTCAACCTCGGTTTCGATCCATGAGGCGGCCCCGGACCCGTCGATATGCTTGGGGGGGCGGGAGAACGTGGTTGACCTGAAGGTCCACCCTACGCCTGGACGACACGGCGGGATGAACGGCAAGGCGCGTAGGGTGGATCTTCAGATCCACCGCCTCCGGGAAAGGCCGCGGTCGCCAATGATTCGGCCTGTTTCGACCGCCTCAAACCGGCCTTTCACGGGCTCCGTTTGTCACGCTTTGTAACGCCCCTGTGTCGCCAGGTAACACCTGGCGACACAGCATGCGCACGGGCGCGACGGGGTCGTTTTCAACAGCCATAATAGTCGCAAAGTGGAGCGGGTCCCGGCCGGGGACGCCGGGCCCGACAACAACGATGGCGAGGAGAAACGATGCCGAAACGCATCCTGATCGTTGACGACGAGCCGAACATTGTCCTGTCCCTCGAGTTTCTCATGAAGAAGAACGGCTACGACGTGGAGACGGCAACGGACGGCGAACAGGCGTTGACAGCTGTCGACCGGCAACGGCCGGACTTGGTGCTGCTCGACGTGATGATGCCCCGCAAGGATGGCTATCAGGTCTGCCAGACCCTGCGCGAGAACGCGGACTACGCAAACATGCGGATTGTCATGCTCACCGCCAAGGGGCGCGATGTGGAACGGGAGAAAGGCCTCTCTCTCGGCGCCGACGATTACATTACCAAGCCGTTCTCCACCCAGGATGTGGTGGACAAGGTCGGCGAGCTGCTGGGTGACCGCTCGTAGCCATGGGTAGCCGCATCGGCAGATCCGGGATCGGCAACGCAACACGTCGGAGCGAACGCCTGGTGGCGCTGTTCGTACTGGCTGCCCTGCTGTTCAACTACCCGATCCTGTCACTGTTCACCGGCGACAGGCTGGTCTTCGGGCTGCCGCTGCTGTACGTGTATCTCTTTATTTCCTGGGGGGTGGTCATTGGCTTCACGGGCTGGATTCTGCGCCGTCGCCGCTGAGGGTGGTTCATGCCGGAATGGCTGATCATCATCACGCCCTTTCTCTACCTGGGGCTGCTGTTCGCCATCGCCTACGCGGCAGACAAGCGCGCGGACAGCGGACACTCCCTGGTCAACAACCCTTACGTCTACACCCTTTCCATCGCGGTGTACTGCACAGCGTGGACGTTCTACGGCAGTGTCGGACGGGCGGCCGAGGATGGGGTCAGCTTTCTCACCATCTATCTCGGCCCGACACTCATGGCCATTCTCTGGTGGTTGGTGCTGCGCAAGATGATCCGCATCGCCAAGCAGCACCGGATCACGTCGATCGCGGACCTGATCGCCTCGCGCTACGGCAAGAGCATGCTGCTCGGTGGCCTGGCAACATTCATCGCCGTGGTGGGCATCACGCCCTACATCGCGCTGCAGCTCAAGGCGGTGTCCGCAAGCTTTGAAGTCCTCCTGACATTCCCCGACGGCGTGGAGTCGGCCGCCGGCATGACCGGCCTGATCGCCGACAAGGCGTTCTGGGTCGCCTGCCTCCTGGCCGTTTTCACCATCCTGTTCGGTACCCGCAACATCGACGCCACGGAGCGGCTGGAAGGCATGGTCGTGGCGGTGGCGTTCGAGTCCATCGTCAAGCTGCTGGCCTTCCTGGCGGTTGGTTTCTTCGTGACGTTCATGTTGTTCGAGGGCCCCGGGGACATCGTCGGGCGCATCCAGGCACAGGAGGACATGCGCGAACTGCTGGCGTTCCGGGACACGGCCAGTGGCTATGGCAGCTGGCTGGCGCTGACGCTGCTGTCCATGGCCGCCATCATGTTCCTGCCGAGGCAGTTCCAGGTCACCGTTGTGGAGAACGTCAACGAGGACCACCTGCGAACGGCCGCCTGGCTGTTCCCGCTCTACCTGCTGCTGATCAACGTGTTCGTGCTGCCCATCGCGCTCGCCGGAATGCTCTACTTCGGGGACGGGACGGTCAACCCGGACAACTTCGTGCTCGCGCTGCCCCTGGCCGAGGGCAACGAGCTGCTGGCCATGTTCGTCTACCTGGGCGGCTTCTCGGCCGCCACCGGCATGGTCATCGTGGCCACCATCGCCCTGGCCATCATGGTGAGCAACGACCTGGTCATGCCGGCCCTGCTGCGCATGCGCCACCTCCCGGTGATCGAGCGTGTCGGCCTGCGGCGGCTGATCATCTACCTTCGCCGCATCATTATCGTCGCCATCGTGATGCTGGGCTACGCCTACTTCCGGCTGATCGCCGAGACTTACGCGCTGGTCAGCATCGGGCTAATCTCGTTCGTCGCGGTGGCCCAGTTCGCTCCGGCGATTCTGCTCGGCATGTACTGGAAGGGCGCCAGCCGGCCTGGCGCCCTGACCGGTCTCGTGCTCGGTTTCGCCGTGTGGCTGTATACGCTCATGCTGCCGTCCCTGGCAGACCCGGGCTGGCTGCCCATGGCGCCCATGGAAGACGGCCCGTTCGGCATCGGGTTTCTGACGCCATACGCGCTGTTCGGCCTGGACGACATGGACCCCATCACCCACGCCCTGTTCTGGAGCATGCTGGCCAACGTGGGCGGCGTCGTGCTGGTCTCGCTGCTCACGCGCCAGAGCGACATGGAACGCATCCAGGCCACGCTGTTCGTCGACGTCTTCCTGCGCTCGGAGCAGGACACCCGGTTCTGGCAGGGCAACGCCACCATCGGTGACGTCGAGGCGCTCCTAGCCCGCTTCGTCGGTGAGGAGAGGGCTGCCGAGGCCCTTGCCACCTACGTCCCCCTCGGTGACGAGGCGCCGGAGGCATCCAGCCGCCAGGCCCCGCCCGAACTGGTGAATCACGCGGAACGGCTGCTGTCCGGCACAATCGGCTCGGCCTCGGCGCGCGTCATGGTCGCATCCATCGTCAAGGGTGAGGCACTCACCTTCGAGGGCGTCATGGAGATTCTCGACGCCACCTCGCGGGCCATCGAGTACAGCCAGCAGCTGGAACAGAAGTCCCGGCAGCTCGAGCAGGCCACATCGGAGCTGCGCGCCGCCAACGAACGCCTGAAGGAACTGGATCAGCTCAAGGACGAATTCGTCTCCATGGTCAGCCACGAGCTGAGAACGCCACTGACGTCGATCCGCGCTTTCGGCGAAATTCTCATGAACAACCCCGACATGGAGGAGCCGCAGCGCCGGGAGTTCCTGGAGGTCGTGGTCCGCGAGAGCGAACGCCTCACCCGCCTCATCAACCAGGTGCTCGACCTCTCCAAGATCGAAAGCGGCTGGGGCGAGTGGCAACTACGCACGCTGGACCTGTCTGCTGTCGTGGATGAGGCGGCGGCGGCCACATCGCAGCTGTTCAGCGAGCGCAACGTGAAACTGGATCTCCAGTTGCCCGACGGCCCCTGTCCTGTCAAAGGGGACGGAGACCGGCTGATTCAGCTGGTCATTAATCTGCTCTCCAACGCGGTGAAATTCACGGAACCCGGCCAGGGGCCCGTGACCGTGCAACTGCGGACAGTCGGCTCATGGCAGGAGCTGCGGGTCACTGACTCCGGCCCGGGCGTCCCTGACCACGAACTGGAGCGGATCTTCGACAAGTTCCACCAGATCAATGACCAGCAGGCCGGCAAACCCAAGGGCAGCGGTCTGGGGCTGGCCATCTGCAAACGCATCGCGGACCTGCACTGGGGAGCGATCCATGCCGAGAACAGCGGCAGTGCGGGAGCCTCCTTCATCGTGCGGCTACCGGAAGCGGGCGGCGACCACTGTGATGTAAACTAGCTTCATGAGTACCCCGCACTCCGACGATACGGCCGCCCTTCGCCCCAACCAGTTCCGGGCCCCGTGGTGGCTGCGTGGCGGCCACGCCCAGACCCTGTGGGCCGGGCTGCTGCGCACTGCGCCGGACGTACCGCTTACCGCCGACATTCTTGAACTGCCCGACGGTGACACCCTGCATCTGGCCTGGGGCCCGTCGGCACCAGGGCCGGTAGTGGTCATACTGCACGGGCTCGGCGGGTGCGCCCGGTCACCGTACGTTCTGGGCCTGCTCGACGGCCTTACCCGGTACGGCATGCAGGGTGTGGTCATGCAGTTCCGCGGTGCGGGTGAGCACCTGAACCGCCACCCGCGCTTCTTTCACGCCGGTGAAATCGGCGATCTGGAAGCCACGGTCGGTCACGTCCGCGCCGCGCTGCCCGGGCGGCGGCTCGGTGTAGTCGGCTTCTCAATGGGCGGAATCATCACCCTGAACTGGCTTGGCCACCATGGCGCGCGAGCGGACGCGGACCTGGCCATCACGGTATCCACGCCGCTGCAGCTCGGGCCCTGTGCCGACTACCTCGCCTCGGGAGTCCGGCGCATCTATGATCGCCACTTGGTGCGCGGTCTACGGCAACTGGTGCGTCGCAAGCAGGCCCAGCAGCCACTACCTCTGCCGCGGGACGCCCTGGGGCGGGCGCGCTCACTGCGGCAGTTCGACGAGTACGTGACCGGGCCGGTACACGGCTTCTCCGGTGCGGACGACTACTACGGACGCTGCTCCCCGTTCCAGGGCCTGCCTGACATCCAGGTTCCCACGCGCATGCTGCACGCCCTGGATGACCCGTTCATTCCGGCGAGTACGTTGCCATCCGCGGCGCAGCTGCCGGAATCAGTCAGTCTGGAATGGAGTGCAGAGGGCGGCCATGTGGGATTCGTCGCCGGGAGTCACCCCGGGCGCCCACGCTACTGGCTGGACGAAGCCGTTCCAGCCATGCTCTGGCAGGGGCTGGCCGCAGAATCGGCACCGGCCGAGGCATCGTCCGTCGCCTGAAGGGAATCCAAAACGCGAAAGGCCCCCGTAAAGGGGGCCTTTCGCCATAACGCTTTCGCGGGTGTACCTCAGCCCACGGCGACCACGTCATCGGCCTGCAGGCCTTTCTGGCCTTCCACCACACCGAACTCGACTTCCTGGCCGTCTTCCAGCGTCCGGTAACCGGTGCCCCGGATGGCACGGAAGTGCACAAACACGTCATCCCCGGCCTCACGGGCGATAAAACCATACCCTTTGGCCGCGTCAAACCACTTGACCGTACCAGTCTCTCGCTCTGCCATTACTAGAACCTCTAAATCACTAATCATTACGCACGGCACGATGGCCGCAAACTCACTTCGACAGGAGGATGACCTTTTCGCCACCCCGCCCGACACAACCCGAGGTGGAACCCGCAACGACCGAACGCGCTGCCCGCGCCCGGTGTCACGCTACCCCGAGGGCATGATTACCGAAGCATTTTTGATACTACGCTGCGTCCGCGGGATACGCAATAACCCGCGCCACCATTGGCCTGAACGCAAAAAACCCCGCACCAGGGCGGGGTTTTTGCGGTTCGATCGAAGCGCGCTCGGTGTCAGGCGCCGGCTTCGTCCACGGCCTTCATGCTGAGCCGCACACGCCCCTGGCGATCGACTTCCAGCACCTTCACCTTGACCACGTCTCCCTCCTTGAGCTTGTCCGCCACGTTGGTGACGCGCTCGTTGGAGATCTGGGAGATGTGCACCAGCCCGTCCTTGCCGGGCAGGATGCTGACAAAGGCGCCGAAGTCCATGAGCTTGACCACACGGCCTTCGTAGATCTTGCCCACTTCGATGTCGGAGGTGAGCTCTTCCACCCGGCGGCGTGCTTCCTCACCGGCGGCCTTGTCAACGGATGCGATGGTCACCACGCCCTCATCGGAGATGTCGATGCTGGCGCCGGTTTCCTCGGTCAGCTGACGGATGGTGGAGCCACCCTTGCCGATGACGTCACGGATGCGCTCGGGATCGATGCGCATGGTCAGCAGGCGCGGTGCGTATTCGGACATGTCCTCGCGCGGCTTGCCGATGACCTTGTTCATCTCGCCGAGGATATGCAGACGCCCGCCGTTGGCCTGGTCCAGCGCCTTGTGCATGATCTCGCGGGTGATGCCCTTGATCTTGATGTCCATCTGCAGGGCGGTGACACCCTTCTCGGTGCCGGCCACCTTGAAGTCCATGTCGCCAAGGTGGTCTTCATCACCCAGGATGTCCGACAGAACGGCAAAGTCGTCCCCTTCCTTGATCAGGCCCATGGCGATACCGGCCACCGGCGCCTTGATGGGTACCCCGGCATCCATGAGCGAGAGGCTGGTGCCGCAGACCGTGGCCATGGAGCTGGACCCGTTGGACTCGGTGATTTCGGAGACCACGCGGAGGACGTAGGGGCAGTCTTCCGGCGCCGGCATGACGGCTTCGACACCGCGCTTGGCCAGCTTGCCGTGACCGATTTCGCGACGTTTCGGGCTGCCCATGAAACCGGTCTCGCCCACGGAGTAGGGCGGGAAGTTGTAATGCAGCATGAAGGGTTCCTTACGCTCCCCTTCGATGGCATCAATGATCTGCGCATCGCGCCCCGTACCCAGCGTCGTCACGACGACGGCCTGGGTCTCGCCCCGGGTGAAGATCGCCGAACCATGCGTGCGCGGCAGGGTCCCGACTTCGATGTCGATGGGCCGAACCGTTTCATTGTCACGGCCATCAATACGCGCCTGGCCTTCGATGATGCGCCCGCGGACGATGGCCTTTTCGACCCCCTTGAACGCGCCGACCACATCCTGTTTCGTGGGAGAGACGCCTTCCTCGGCGCTGGCGAACATTTCGACCGCCTGATCGCGCAGGGCGTTGACCCGGTCGTTGCGTTCGGTCTTCTCGGCGATGCTGTACGCTTCGCGCAGCGCCGCCTCGAACTGGCCCTTGACCTGGTCGGAGAGACTCTCGTCCTTCGGTGCAGGCTCCCAGTCCCAGCGCGGCTTGCCGGCCTCGGCGGCCAGTTCGTTGATGGCGCCGATGGCCTTCTGCATCTGCTCGTGACCGAACAGGACCGCGTCCAGCATCACGGACTCGGACAGCTCGTTGGCTTCGGACTCCACCATCAGTACCGCATCGCCGGTACCGGCAACCACCAGGTCGAGGTCGGAGCTCTCAAGGCCACTGAAGCCGGGGTTGAGCAGGTACTCGCCATCCTTGTAACCCACCCGCGCGGCGCCGATGGGGCCTTCAAACGGAATACCGGAGATGGCGAGTGCGGCAGAGGTGCCGAGAAGGGCCGGGATATCGGGATCGACGTCAGGATTCATGGAAATCACCGTGGCGATCACCTGAACCTCGTTGTAGAAACCTTCCGGAAACAGGGGGCGGATCGGGCGGTCGATCAGGCGACAGGTCAGCGTCTCCTTTTCCGACGGCCGGCCTTCGCGCTTGAAGAACCCACCGGGGATCTTGCCGGCCGCGTAGGTCCGCTCCTGGTAGTTCACGGTCAGCGGCAGGAAATCCCGCTGTGCACCGGACTCGTTCTTGCTGACCACGGTAACCAGTACCACGGTATCCGACATGTTGACCATGACGGCACCAGTGGCCTGGCGCGCGATGGCCCCTGTTTCAAGCGTAACGGTGTGTTCACCGTACTGGAAAGACTTCTTTACCGATTCCACAGCGACTGATCCTCTGCCTGCGGGAAATATTGCCGGCGCGTTACTTGCGCAGACCCAGCTTCGCCACGATCGCCTGATAGCGCTCGCGTTCCTTGCGGTTGAGGTAGTCGAGCAGTTTGCGGCGCTGGTTGACCAGCTTCAGCAGACCACGCCGAGAGTGATGGTCCTGCTTGTGGTCCGCGAAATGCTGCGTGAGATGTGCGATGCGGCTCGTGAGCAGCGCGATCTGCACTTCCGGGGAGCCCGTATCCCCATCCGAGCGCTTGTGCTCGTTGACAATCTCGGCTTTCTGTTCGGCAGTCAGCGACATCAAATGACTCCTGGTATTCCGTCGACTTTTTGAAGGCCCGCTATTGTAGCGGCGCACCTGAACGGCGACAAGCTAAGCACGCTTATCACCGGAAGTTTTTCATGTGGCCATCAGACGCCGGGGCGCAATGCGCCCGTCGTCGAGGACCACCCCCATTCCCAGAAAACGGTCCGGGCCAAACACCTGAACCCAGCCCGCGCCAGGGGCGCGGGGCACGAACACCGCCTGCCCCTGGCGCAGGAATCGGGCGCTGTCCGCGTCAAGCGTTACCGCGGGCCAGTCACGCAGGCCGGCTTCCGGCGGCAGCAACAGGGCATCCAGCGCATCCCCGCCTTGCTCCGCGGCGGCTTCGACCGCATCCATGGTAACCATGGGGTGGCCATCGAAGGGCCCGAGGCCCGTACGGCGCAGCGCGGTCACGTGGGCTCCGGTCCCCAGCGCCTCGCCCAGCGATTCCACCAGGGTGCGCACATAGGTTCCCTTGGAACAATGGACGTCCAGCGTTACGCTCCCGCCGTCACGCGCCACGAGTTCCAGCGCATGGATGGTGATCCGCCGTGCCTTGCGGTCCACTTCCTCGCCCCGCCTGGCAATGCGGTAGAGACGTTCACCTTGGTGCTTCACCGCCGAGTACATGGGCGGCACCTGATCCTGCTCGCCGGTCAGACTCTCTAGCAGGGCCGGCCAGTCCTGCGCGTCCAGATCCGGAACCGGCCGCTCCTCCACCACCTCGCCCTCGGCATCGGCTGTGGTGGTGGTGACACCCAGCAGACAGGTCACCCGGTAGCGCTTGTCGGCGTCCAGGAGAAACCCGGAGACCTTGGTGGCCTCGCCGAAGCACAGCGGCAGCAGCCCCGTCGCCAGCGGATCGAGGCTGCCGGTGTGGCCGGCCTTGCGCGCCTGATAGACGTACTTCACCCGCTGCAGCACCTTGTTGGAGGTGCCACCGGCGGGTTTGTCCAGTAACAGGATGCCGTTGACGTTACGACGGTACCGTTTCGCTGCCACGTGTCGGTTCAGTTGTCAGAGCTACGTTCCTGGTCCTCGTCGATGGCGCTGTCGATGAGCGAGGACAGACGCGCGCCACGATCAAAGGAGGGATCATGAATGAACTTGAGCGCCGGAACCGTGCGCAGCCGCACACGGCGGCCCAGCTCGCGGCGAAGGAAACCGGCGGCGCCGTTGAGTATCTCCGCTGCCGCCTGGCTGGCCTCGGCGTCCTCCCCCAGCACCGTCATGTAGACTTTCGCGTGGGCGAGGTCACGGGTGACATCCACGCCGGACACGGTCACCGACCCGACCCGGGGGTCGCGTACGGTATCGCGGATCGTTTCCGCCAGCTCCCGCTGCAGCTGTTCCGCCACACGCCGGGTCCGGGGTGTCTGCTTTGCCATGGTGTACCTCTCGGCGGGGCGGGGTGAACGCGACGGCCGCCCGGTGGCGGCCGCCGCGTGGTATCACAGGCTCCGGGCCACTTCGATACGCTCGAAGCACTCGATCTGGTCACCGACCTTGACGTCATTGTAGTTCTTCACGCCAATGCCGCATTCGGTTCCGGAGCGCACTTCACTGACGTCATCCTTGAAGCGGCGCAGGGATTCCAGCTCGCCCTCGTAGATCACCACGTTGTCGCGCAGCACGCGGATCGGACAGCGGCGTCGCACCACGCCCTCCTCCACGAGACAGCCGGCGATGGCACCGAGCTTGGACGACTTGAACACGTCCCGCACGTTGGCCAGGCCGATGATCTCTTCCCTGACCTCCGGCTCGAGCATGCCACTGATGGCGTTCTTGACCTCGTCGATGGCCTCGTAGATCACGCTGTAATAGTGCACGTCGACCTCGTGCTCCTGGATCAGCTTGCGGGCGGCTGCATCGGCACGCACGTTGAACCCGATCAGGATGGCGCTGGAGGCAATGGCCAGGTTGACGTCGGACTCGTTGATGCCGCCGACACCGGTCTGGATAACGTGGACCTTGACCTCGTCGTTCGAGAGGTCGGCCAGCGACTGACTCAGCGCCTCGGCGCTGCCCTGCACGTCGGCCTTCAACAGGATATTGACCTGGTTCAGCTCGTCGGACTTCATCTGGCTGAACAGCTCGTCCATGCGTGCAGCCTTCTGCTGCTGAAGCCGCTTGTCGCGCTGGCGCTCCTTGCGGAGCTCTGCCACTTCGCGCGCCTTGCGCTCGTCCTTCAGGACCATGACGTCGTCGCCGGAGCTCGGCAGCCCGGAGAGGCCCAGCACCACGACCGGGATTGACGGGCCAGCACTCTCCACCTGGCGCCCGTTCTCGTCGAGCATGGCGCGCACGCGACCATATTCCACGCCGGAGAGAATGACGTCGCCCTTACGCAGCTGACCGTTCTGCACGAGGATGGTCGCCACCGGGCCGCGACCCTTGTCGAGACTGGACTCGACCACGATCCCCGTGGCCGGGCAGTCGGCCACCGCCTGCAGTTCAAGCAGTTCGGCCTGCAGGATGATGGCCTCCAGCAGCGCCTCCAGGCCCTCGCCGGTCTTCGCGGAGACGTGCACGAACTGCGTGTCGCCGCCCCACTCTTCCGGAATCACCTCGTGCTGACTGAGCTCCTGCTTGACCCGGTCCGGATCGGCCTCGGGCTTGTCGATCTTGTTCACCGCGACGACGATCGGAACCCCGGCTTCGCGGGCATGCTTGATCGCCTCTTCGGTCTGCGGCATCACGCCGTCGTCGGCGGCAACCACCAGCACCACAACGTCGGTGAGCTGCGCGCCGCGGGCACGCATGGCGGTGAACGCCTGGTGACCCGGGGTATCCAGGAAGGTGACTACACCGCGATCAGTAGCGGCATGGTATGCACCAATGTGCTGAGTAATGCCGCCGGCCTCGGAGTCGACCACCTTGGCGCGACGGATGAAGTCCAGCACGGAGGTCTTGCCGTGGTCGACATGACCCATGATGGTCACCACCGGCGGGCGCGCCTGCTTCTCGCCTTCCGGCTCGGCGGCTTCGCTGATGACCTCTTCCTCCAGCGCGTTCTCGTTGACGATCTTCGGATTGTGACCCAGCTCCTCCACCAGAAGAACGGCGGTCTCCTGGTCCACGGCCTGGTTGATCGTGGCCATGACACCCTGCTTCATCATCTCCTTGATGAGCACCGGCGCCTTGACGCTCATGCGCTGTGCCAGGTCGCCAACGGTAATGGATTCCGGGATTTCCACTTCCCGCACCACCGGTGCGGTCGGCTTCTCGAAGCCGTGCTGCAGCGCCTTGCCGGCGCCGCCGCCCCGCTCCTTGCGCTTGCCGCGCTTGCCCGGTCGCGAGGAGACGTGCAGTTCGTCGCGGCTATCACGGCCCTTGCGGCCCTTGCCCTTGCGACGGCTCTCTTCGTCGTCGTCCTGCTTGCCCTTGTCCTTGGCCTTGGCCTTCTTGCGCTTGCCGGAGGACGTGGACTCCGCTTCCAGCGTTGCCGGGTCAGCAACCGGCGGCTCACCGGCTTCGGTGACACTTTCGTCCGCCGCACCGGTCACAGTGGCCTCGCCGGCAACCGGTTCCGCCTCGGCAGCAGCTTCATCCGCGGGCGACTCTGCAGCCTCTGCAGCCTCTTCCGGGGCCTGCTCCTGAACGGCAACTGGCTCGCTGTCGGCCTCGGTTGCTGCCGGCGCCGCATCGGGCGCATCAGCCGCAACGTCCTCCTGCGCTTCCTCGGCATGCGCCGCTTCGTCTTCGGCGGCACGGCGGGCGGCCTCCTCGGCTTCACGCTCCTGCTGCTCGGCTTCCAGCTGCTTGCGCTGCGCCTCCATGTCCTCACGCTTGACGTAGGTGCGCTTCTTGCGGACCTCGACATTCACCGTACGGGTGCTGCCGGCGCCACGCGCGCCCCGGGCGCCGCCGCTGCCTGTCGAAAGCTTGATCTGACTGGTGCTCTTGCGGCGCAGGGTCACCTTGCGCGGCCCGGACTCATCATCCCCGCCGCCGCGCGATTTCTGCAGGTAGGTCAGCAGCGTCGCCTTGTCCTCGTCCGACAACACGGAATCCGCATCACTGACTTCAATCCCCGCCTCGCTGAGCTGCGTCAGCAGCCGCTCGACCGGCGTTCCAACCGCTTCTGCAAACTGCTTGACTGTCACTTCCGACATGTATTTCTCCCCGAATCCTGTCCAATTACCGGCGCGCCCCCTGGCGCACTCCACCCTGCGGGTCCGCAACCCGCTGCACGACGGATCAGGATTCCTTCTGCTCCTGCTCGGCGAACCACGGTTCGCGAGCCTTCATGATCAGGGCGGCGGCGCGCTCGGCGTCGACGCCGGTGGCGTCGACCACATCGTCCACCGCCTGCTCGGCCAGATCTTCCATGGTCGCAACGCCCTCGGCCGCCAGTTTGCGCGCCAGCTCCTCGTCCATGCCTTCCATGCCCAGGAGGTCTTCGCTGGGTTCGCCACCGCTCTCGCCACCGCCGGCAATCATCTGCGTCAGCAGGGCGTCACGGGCGCGGGCGCGCAGCTCCTCAACGATGTCCTCATCGAACTCTTCGATGTCGAGCATCTCGGAGGTGGGCACGTACGCGACCTCCTCGATACTGGAGAAGCCTTCCTGCACCAGGATGCCGGCCACCTCCTCGTCAACGCCCAGGGTGTCCATGAACGCGTCCAGAATCTTCTGCGCCTCTTCCTGGCTCTTGGCCTGGGCATCCTCGCTGGTCATGACGTTCAGCTCCCAGCCGGTCAGTTCGCTGGCAAGCCGGACGTTCTGACCGCCGCGACCGATGGCCTGGGAGAGCTGGTCCTCACCAACGGCCACATCCATGCTGCCCGAGTCCTCGTCAACGACAATGGACTCGACCTCTGCCGGCGCCATGGCATTGATAACGAACTGGGCCGGATTCTCGTTCCAGAGGATGATGTCGATGCGCTCACCGGAGAGCTCGTTGGACACCGCCTGGACCCGGGAGCCCCGCATGCCCACACAGGCACCGACCGGATCGATGCGCGGATCGTTGGAGCGCACCGCGATCTTGGCGCGCAGCCCCGGATCGCGCGCCGCACCGAGAATGTCGATGAGCTCCTGCCCCACTTCCGGCACTTCCAGCTTGAACAGCTCGATGAGGAACTGCGGCGCGGTACGGGAGACGAACAGCTGCGGCCCGCGCGCTTCCGGGCGGACTTCCTTCAGATAGCCGCGGACGCGGTCACCGGCCCGGAACGCTTCCCGCGGGATCATCTCCTCGCGCGGGATCAGCGCCTCTGCATTGCCGCCGAGATCCATGACCACGTTGCCCCGCTCCGCCTTCTTGACCACCCCGGTGAGCAACTCGCCGACACGGTCTTCATAGGCGTCGACCACTTTGGCCCGCTCGGCCTCGCGAACCTTCTGCACGATGACCTGCTTCGCGGTCTGCGCGGCAATCCGCCCGAAGGCAACCGACTCCATGGGCTCTTCGATGAACTCGCCAACCTGGGCATCGGGCTTGCGCGCCTGCGCCTCCGACAGGTGCATGACCTGCTCGGGGGACTCCACTTCGGCGTCGTCCTCGACCACTTCCCAGCGACGGAACGTGCTGTACTCCCCGGTCCGACGATCCACACTGACGCGGACATCGATATCTCCGGGGTAGCGCTTCTTGCTGGCCGACGCCAGCGCCGCCTCGATCGCCTCGACGATGACCTCGCGGTCCACGCCTTTCTCGTTGGAAATGGCCTCTACGACCAGCAGAACCTCTTTGCTCATGCTTGTGACTCCAGACCCGCTTTCGGCACGACGCCCGTCGGGTTGTCAGACATCCGGTACCAGATTGGCCTTGTCGATCCTGTCCAGGGGCACCGCATACTCGATGCCCTCGTCTTCGATCACTACGCAGGCGTCCTGCACCCCGCGCAGGACACCCCGAAACTTGCGCCGCCCATCCCAAAGCCCCGTGAGCCGCAGCCGGGCCTCAGCCCCGGCAAAGCGCTCGAAATCCGCAGCCTTGAACAGCGGGCGATCCACCCCGGGTGACGAGATTTCCAGGCGATAGGAGCTGGGGATGGGGTCCTCCACATCCAGCAGGCCGCTCACCTGATGGCTCACCGCTTCGCAGTCATCCAGCGCAATGCCCGCGGGCGCGTCGATGTAGACCCGCAGCAACCCCTCGCCACGGTTGGGGCGATACTCCACCCCCACGACCTCGTAGCCCATGGCCACGACGGCCGGTTCGATGAGTGCGGTCAGCTGTTGCTGAATCCCGTCCATGTTCAATCCATACAAATAAAAAATGGGCCCCAAGGCCCATCCGATGCTCAGCGGCGTGCCCGATGCCTCGGGCAAGCTCCCGCTCGGTTGCATGCTCCTGCCGCCGGCATCCGGCGGGCGGCCTCGGCGTACAAAAAAAGGCCGCATGCGGCCTCAGTCTGATGTCGCCGAAGAAACGCCGCTCGAGCCGCGGAAGGGCAAACACCCCGTCGAACCGCGACGTTTCGAGGCCGGGAAGATACACCTCAAGTGGCCGTGTGGTCAAGCAAAACCGGCGTTTAGGCGTCGCCGGGGACCACCCCGGAGCCGCCCCCTGACGCGGCCATGAGGTGGATTCCCTTGCTCAGCAGGGAGACCGACGCGTCCGCTCCCGGCTCCAGCTGATTCCGTCGCGCGGCGTGGGTGGAAACGGACAGGCGCAGACTGTCCCCGGAGTGGTGACACCGCAACGTCACCGACGTCTGCGCCCCCATGACCACCGCCTCCTCCACCCGGCCGGAGACCGGATTCTCCCGCTCCCCCAGCGATGGCCGGCCACGGCGGTGCAGGACGATATCCGAATCGGGAATGTACCACTGCACCCGTGTCCCCGGTGGCAATGTTACCGGGCCGGCCACCTCCAGGGTCAGCTCCCCCCATTGAAGAGTGCCGAGGTCCCCGTTGGAGACCACAGTCCCCGAGAACACGTTCTGCCGCCCGAGCAACCGGGCCACCCGCGGCGATGCCGGCTCCCGGAACAGCGCTTCAGGCGTTCCCGACTGCAGACTGACACCCTCGTTGAGAACACAGATCCGGTCAGCCAGGGCCGCCGCTTCCTGGAGGTCATGGGTCACCAGGACCACGGGAATATCGATGGTCTGCCGCAGCACCGCCAGCTCCCGCTGCAGGCGCTCGCGGGTCATCATGTCCACGGCGGAAAAGGGCTCATCCAGAAGCAGCGCCCTGGGGTCGCGGGCCAGCGCGCGGGCGACTGCCACCCGCTGCTGCTGCCCCCCGGACAGGTCCCGGGGCAGACGCCCGCCGAGCCCGTCGAGCCGGACCCGGGACAGCAACTCGCGCGCCCGCCGGAGGCGGTGGGCGCGGCTGCCGGCATCCATCGCCAGGGTCAGGTTCTCCTCTGCCGTGAGGTGGGGGAACAGGGCGTAGTCCTGGAAGACGAGCCCGACGCGGCGCTGCTGGGGGCGAAGATCAACACGCGCTGCGGTCTCCAGCCAGGTTTCGCCATTGCAACGGATCACCCCTTCCTGCGGTCGGTGCAGACCGGCGATGGTCCGCAGCACGGTGGTCTTGCCACTCCCGGACGGCCCGACCAGCGCGAGCAGCTCACCCGGCCCGACCGTGAACCGGGCATCCAGTGGAATGCCACGGCGGGAGCGCAGCGTGACCTCCAGGCGGCTACCGGACACCAACGGCCCTCCCCTTGCCCGCGAGCCCGTACACCAGGCCGATGGCAATGAACGACGCCACCAGCAGCAGCAGGGACATGGCGCCTGCCGCCTCGTCGTCGAAGGCCTGAACACGGTCGTAGATGGCGATGGCCACCGTCTTGGTTTCGCCCTCGATGGCACCGCCGACCATGAGCACCACGCCGAACTCGCCGATGGTGTGCACGAAGGTGAGCACGAACGCCGAGATCATACCGGGCCACACCAGCGGCAGCTCCACCTTGAGGAACGTGCGCCAGCCGGACAGCCCGGAGCACCAGGCGGCCTCGCGCAGGTGTATGGGCACGGTCTCGAACGCCCGCTGCACGGGCTGGATGGCGAACGGCAGGTTGAAGATGATGGACGCGAGCACAATGCCGGCAAAACTGAAGTTCAGGCCCTGCCCGGTGGCCGCGAACCACAGGCCGCCCAGCGGCATGTCGGAGCTGAAGCTCACCAGCAGGTAGTAACCCAGAACAGTGGGTGGCAGCACCAGCGGCAACGCCACCGCCGCCTCGATGAAGCCACGCCCGCGAAAGCGGTTATAGGCAAGCCAGCGGCCAACCACCACGCCCACGGGCAGGAGGATCAGGGTCGTCCAGGTCGCGAGTTCCAGGGATAGCCGAAAGGCCGTCCAGTCCATAGTCACCTTGGTGGATCAGCGGGTTCAGGGGGCCAGCAGGACCGTCTTCGCGGCCTCGGATGGCCTCCGGACAACCTGGACAATGGAAACACAAAACCCGGACCGGGGGTAGAAACGCCGCGGCGCTACCGCGGCGCGTGCCGAACGACGGACACAACACTGCCCGCGAACGCCGCAGCCGCTGCCAGAGCCACACCCCAGTCCGGCCACCACGCAAGCGCCACGGCGGCGAAGCCGGCCGTCCCACCGGCCAACAAGGGAACGAACGCCAGCACGGGGACAAGTGTGCCCGGTCGACGTGTGAGCAGCCAGCCGCAGGTGACCACCACGGTGGGCTCCGGACTCAGGCCGACGACGCGGAAAGCAGGCCAGCCACTACCCAGCAGCAGATCCACCAATGGCACGCCGACCAGGCCGTATAGCATCAGTGCACGGCCCACCCGGGCGGTTACGCCGACATCGCGCCGCAGTTCTGCCGCGGGGCCGAGGGCAAACACGGCCAGCAATGCACCCTGAGCGATGAACACCCACTGAAACCAGGGCGCGGCGAAGAAGAAAGGTGCCAGGTGGACGCCGTAGAACAGCCCGCCGACGGCGATCCAGGCAACCCCGAGCACGTAGCCCGAGAACCGGTCAAGTGGCCGCGCCGACGGCGAGACCGTCGCGGCCAGAACGACGCCACCGACGGCGAGGCAGGCCAGGACGGCATACCAGTGACTGGCGTTCAGGTCGGCCACGATGCTGAACAGCACGTCCAGGGAGTAGGGAAGCATGAGCTAAAACCTTTCGAGTTCTTCGAGCATGCGCTGCCGGGCGGCGGCATCCGGCACTGGGCCCCGCAGTGCGCCCATGTTCTCGCGCATGTGCTCCACCTGTGACGTGGCGGGGATCGCACAGGTGACTGCGTCGTGGGACGTGATGAACTTCAGGAAGTACTGGGCCCAGTTCTCGATGCCGTAGTCCTCGGCCCAGTCCGGGAGGGCCTTACCGTTCACACGGTCGAACAGGTTGCCGCGCTGGAACGGCCGGTTGGCGATGACGGCGATGCCCCGCTCCCGGGCCAGCGGCAGCAGGCGCTGTTCCGCCTCGCGGTCGACAATGTTGTAGGTGAACTGCACGAAATCGATGGGCTCATCGCGCATGATCCGCTCCAGCGCGTCGTGGCGGCGGCCATGGGATGTGGTCACACCGAGATAACGGATGTCCCCGGCTTCACGGCGATCACGAAGGGTGTCCAGATGGGCCTCCCAGTTGACCAGGTTGTGGATCTGCATGAGATCGAATCGCGTGATGCCCCAGAGATCCAGCGATGCATCGACCTGTTCCCGTCCCTCGCCGGTGCTGCGGGTCCAGACCTTGGTTGCCGAAAAAGCGGAGCCCGTCTCGCCGATCCGCTCCAGCAGATCACCCAGCACGGCCTCGGCCGTGCCGTACATGGGCGACGAATCAATCATCCCGCCACCCATGGCGAAGAATGTCCGCAGCACGTCCGCGAGGCGGTCCCGCGCGCCTTCGTCCGGGCCCACATTGAAGGTAATGTAGGTCCCCATGCCGATGGCGCTGATGGTCTCATCGGTGCCGGGGATCGTCTTGCGGTGCCGGCCGTCATGGCCGAGGGCCGTCGCGGGGGCCGCCAGCACGCCCGCCGCCACCGCCCCGCGCAGGCGCCACACCGCCGCCGCCGCGGAACCATCGGCCAGCCAGCGCAGGAATTGCCGTCGCCCGGGGCTGAACTGATTCATGACCTGCCACCTACTCCGCGTCGTGAGGGGCCGTTGCACGAGTGACCCCCGCAGTGCGGGACGGGTTCCCGGTGGAAGTCAGGCCGGCACTGTCAGCGCTGCCAGCCGGCGCCGGAGAAACCGCGCCTCGGGCTCCTGCTGGACCAGCTCCAGCGCTCGCCGGTATGCGTCTGCGGCAGCGTCGACACGGCCGAGCCGACGCAGCAGGTCCGCGCGCGCCGCGTGGGCGAGATGGTAGTCATCAAGGCGTCCGTCCGCGATCACGGCTTCCACTTCGGCGAGCCCGGACTCGGCACCATCGCGCATAGCCAGGGCGATCGCCCGGTTCAGCGCCACCACCGGCGACGGGTCCAGGCGCAGAAGCAGATCATACAGGGCGATGATCTGCGGCCAGTCGGTCTGCCCGGGGGTAGTCGCCTCGGCATGGACAGCCGCGATCGCTGCCTGTAACGCGTAAGGCCCGGGCCGGCCGTGGCGCAGGGCCTGCTCGACCCGGCGCACACCCTCGGCGATCATCCCGCCATCCCAGAGACTTCGATCCTGATCATCCAGCAACACGATGTCGCCATTGACGTCGGTGCGGGCCTCGCGGCGCGACTCCTGCAGCAGCATCAGTGCCAGCAATCCTTCCGCCTCGGGCTCCGGCCCGGGAAGCAGCTCCAGCAGGAGACGCCCGAGCCGGATCGCCTCCCCGGAGAGGTCCGCCCGCACCAGCGAAGCGCCGGAGGACGCCGCATAGCCCTCGTTGTAGACCAGATAGATGACGCGCAGGACCCCATAGAGCCGTTGCGGCAACTCCGCGGTTCCGGGGACTTCGTAAGGAATCCCCGCCCGGCGGATCTTCGCCTTGGCCCGAACGATCCGCTGGGCCACGGTCGCCACCGGCGTCAGAAACGCGCGGGCGATCTCCTCGGTGGTGAGATCGCAGACTTCCCGGAGCGTGAGGGCGGCGCGGGCGTCTGCGGACAGCGCCGGGTGGCAGCAGGTGAACACGAGCCGCAGGCGATCATCGGTGATCCCCTCGTCATCGGTTCTCGCGGGATCCGAGCCGGCACCCGCAACCGCCTCCGGGTCATCGAGCGGCGACAGCCGGCCGCGGCGGCGCAAGCTGTCGATGGCCTTGAACCGTCCCGTGGAAACCAGCCATGCGCGGGGATTTTCAGGGAGACCGTCCCGGGGCCACTGTTCCAGCGCCGCCCGAAAGGCTTCATGCAACGCCTCCTCGGCAAGCTCGAAGTCTCCAAGAAGGCGGATCAGCGTTGCCAGCACACGGCGGGAGTCGTCGCGATAAAGGACCTCGACGGTGCGCCGGGTGGCCCCGCCCTCCTGACCCTGAACTCCGGAATCGTCCATGGCTCGTCCTCAGGGACAGTGCGCCGGTTACCGCAGCCGCTCGATCCGGACGACCCGCTCACCGTGGTAGGTCACCAGGTGGTCACGGCTTCCGTGCGCGCTGTCGTAGACTTCCCGCTTGCCGACGGCAGCACCGTACTCGTTCTCCAGAATGCTGGTGCGGACCGGCTCACCGCACTTGCGATGCACCTCGGCGACATGATCGCCCCGCTGAACCAGGTCGTTGCCACACCGCATGGAGTCCGCTGCAGCGGGGGCCACCGCTATCAATGCCAGCGTCGCGACGATGATCCGTATCATGATGATTCTCCAGACGCCCCCTCCGGAGCAGCATGCCCCGGCCAGCGCAGACGCGCAAGACACACCGCGGCTGCGGGCCGGGGCCCGCGCGACTGAATCGGTGGTACTCATGACGTGAATCGGAGAAAGCCGGACGGGCAGTCGGGAGCGGGACGATCAGCAGTTCGTACGACCGCGTGGTTCCGCCCCGATCCGGGAGACGAACGCTTCTTTACTTCCGGAATGGCCGCCGAAGGACTCAGCGGCCGAATTGATTGGTAGCGGGGGCAGGATTTGAACCTGCGACCTTCGGGTTATGAGCCCGACGAGCTACCAGACTGCTCCACCCCGCAATTGACGCTGCGCATGTTAGCGCCGGAACCCGTGAAATGCAAGGCACATCGCCATCTTTCTCACATTCGCCGGCGTCCGGGTGGCACGGGCTACCCCCACCGGATCAACGCCGCTTGCGCAGGTATCGGCGCAAGTCGTGATAGTAGATGAACCCCGGCAAGGCGAGAATGGCAAACAGGCACAGGTTCACCACCCAGAACTCCCAGTCCTGGGCGTAGATCTCCCCTGTCACGCCTTGCTCAAGCCCGGCTGCGATCACGCCGGTCACACCGAACATGAGCAGCCACTCCACGAGCCGAACCCACTCCCGTTTGCCCTGCGATGGCGGCTTCAGCACGAACAGAACCCGTTCGCTCATCCACGGCAGATTGGCTGCCACCAGAGCGATCAGCAGCAGAACGATAACGCCCGTCGTCGTCCCCATGGCGAATTACCCGAACGCTGCCATACAGATTGCCACCAGCGTACCCGGGAACAGGCCCAGCAGGAGCACGGCCAGCCCGTTCGCCGCCAGCAGGCCCTTGAAGCCCCCGGACCCCACCGGCTGTGGACCATCCCCTTCGGGCTTGTCGAAGTAGCACAGCCGGACAATACGCAGATAGTAGAAGGCGCCGATCACGGCCCCGATCACGGCCAGCACCGCCAGCCAGATGAAGCCCGCCTCAACGGTGGACTTCAGCACCAGCCACTTGGCGTAGAAGCCGACGGTGCCCGGAATGCCGGTGAGCGACACCATCAGGATCAGCATCACCAGCGCGAACAGCGGACTGCGCTCGTTCAGCCCCTTGAAATCATCCAGATTCTCGGCCTCGAACCCCTGGCGGCTGAGCAGCATGACAACGCCGAATGCCGCCGCCACCGTGAATGCATAGGTGACGGCATAGAACATTGCCGCGCCATAGCCTTCCGGCGTGCCGGCGAGGAAACCGAGGAAGATGAAACCGATGTGGTTGAACGTGGAGTACGCCAGCATGCGCTTGAAGTTGGTCTGCACCAGGGCAACCGTATTGCCCACCAGCAGCGAAGCGACGGCGAGGAGCAGCACCATGTGCTGCCAGTCACCCTGCAGCGGCCCCAGCGCCTCCCCGATCAGGCGGATGAACAGCCCCACCGCCGCAACCTTGGACGCGGTGGCGATGAACAGCGTCACCGCCGTGGGTGCGCCCTGATAGACATCGGGCACCCACATGTGGAACGGCACCGCACCGAACTTGAACGCCACGCCCACCACGGTGAAGATCAGACCGAACACCAGCAGCAACCCGGCATCGTCCGCGGCGGCGTCGGCGATCGCGGAAATCTCCAGCGAGCCGGTTGCGCCGTAGAGCATCGACATGCCGTAAAGCAGCATGCCCGAGGCCAGCGCCCCCAGCACGAAGTACTTCATCGCCGCCTCGGAGGCCGCAGGGGAGTCACGGCGCATGGCCACCAATGCGTACAGCGACAGGGACATCAGCTCCACGCCCAGATACAGCACCAGGAGGCTGTGCGCGGAGATGGTGACCATCATGCCGAGCGCAGCGAACAGGGTCAGCAGGTAGAACTCGCCCTGAAGCATGCCCCGGTCCCGCAGGTAGTCCCGGGAATACGCGAACGCCAGGAACGTGAGCAGCAGCACGGCGACTTTCAGTACCGCCGCGGCCGAATCGGCGATGTAGTTGCCGGTGAACGTGGTGGCATCAACGCCCCACTGGGTCTGCACCGTGATCACGATCCCGCCGAGCAGCGCCACCTGCGACAGCCAGTACGCGGGGGTGTGATCGCGGTCCGAACTGAACAGATCCACCACCAGCACCAGACACGCCATACCCAGCATCCAGATCTCGGGCAGGGCAAGCATCAGGTTCGGTGTCTCGAAGGTGTCCGTTGTCATAGATTTCCTCAGAGCTCAAAGCCCGGCGGCGCCCATTGATGGCCCCACCCGTATCCGTTAGCGGTTCAAAGCCCGTCCGTCACCACCTCAAGCAGGTGCGCCAGGGACGGCTCCATGATGTCGATCAGCGGCGCGGGCCAGATGCCGAGCCACAGCACCGCCACGGCCAGCACGCCCAAAACCAGTTTCTCGCGGCCATCCACATCCTCGAGCTTGTCGACCTTGTCGTTGACAACCTCCCCGTACGCCACCCGTTTCACCATCCACAGGGTGTAGGCGGCGCCGAGAATCAGCGTGAGGCCGGCCAGGAAGGCGTACCAGAAGTTCGCCTGAAAGGCCGCCAGGATCACCATGAACTCGCCCACGAACCCAGAGGTGCCGGGCAGGCCGGCATTGGCCATGGCGAACAGCACGAACAGGCCGGCAAACACCGGCATGCGGTGGGCAACACCGCCGTAGTCCCCGATCATGCGGGTGTGCATACGGTCATAGAGCACGCCGACGCACAGGAACATGGCCGCTGAGATGAAGCCGTGGGAGACCATCTGCACCATGGCGCCTTCCAGCGCCAGCAGGGCCCCGTCCGCGCCACCGGTGCGCACGACAATCTCGAAGACGATGAAGAACCCGAGCGTCACGAAACCCATGTGCGCAATGGACGAGTAGGCGATCAGCTTCTTCATGTCCTGTTGCATCATCGCCACCAGCCCGATGTAGACCACCGCCACCAGTGACAGCGCAATCATCAGCCAGTCCAGCTCCATGCTGGCCTCGGGCACGATGGGCAGCGCGAAGCGCACGAAACCGTAGCCGCCGATCTTGAGCATGATCGCCGCCAGGATCACCGAGCCACCGGTGGGCGCCTGCACGTGCGCATCAGGCAGCCAGGTGTGCACCGGCCACATGGGCACCTTGATGGCGAACGCCAGCAGGAACGCCACGAACAGCCAGATCTGCGTCCCCAGAGGCAAGCCGAGACCGTACATCTCCAGAATGTCGAAGCTGCCCGCCTGGAACTGCAGATAGATCAGGGCCACCAGCATCAGCACGGAGCCGACGAAGGTGTACAGGAAGAACTTGATGGTGGCGTAGATACGCTCCGCCCCGCCCCAGATGCCGATCAGCAGGAACATCGGCACCAGAATGGCTTCCCAGAACACGTAGAACAGGATGGCATCCAGCGCGCTGAACACGCCCACCATGATGCCTTCCATGATCAGGAAGCAGGCCAGATAGAGCGACGGGCGGTACTGGATCTTCGAGCCCGCGGCGATGACCACCAGCAGGGTCGAGAAGGTGCTCAGCACCACCAGCGGCATGGAGATGCCGTCCACGCCCAGGTAGTAGTTCACCCCGAGCACTTCCACCCAGGGTGTCTTTTCCACGAACTGCATGGCAGCCGTGCCCGGCTCGAACCCCACGATCAGGCCGAGGCTGAGCACAAAGGTCACGCCGCTCACGATCAGGGCGAACAGCCGCGCGCGGTCGGCCTTGTCGTCCCCGAGCAGGAAGATCAGAGCGCCCCCGATAATGGGCAACCAGATGAGCACGCTCAACAAGGGCCAGGAGGATTCCAACATCCGTTACTTCCTTACCAGTTCAGTCAGGTTTGGGCGCCGGCTTCCCGGCCGCCACCATGGTCCAGCACGGGCCTAGCGAATGGCGAAGACGAACCAGGTCAACAGCACCATCAGGCCGATGATCATCACGAACGCGTAGTGATACAGATACCCGGTCTGGGCATGGCGCATGACCGCCGCCACGCGTCCGATGGTCCGCGCCGTGCCGTTCACCACCAGGCCGTCGATCAGCCGCACGTCGCCAAGCCGCCAGAACAGCGTCCCCAGGCCTCGGCCCGCGGCGGCAAAGCCGTTGAGATACAGCTCATCGAAACCGTACTTCCGCTCCAGAATCCGGTGCGGGAGCGGGAAGCGGCGCTGCAGCTCGGCCGGGAGCTCCGGCCGTTTCACGTACAGGAACCAGGCCGTCAGGAACCCGGCCAGCGCCAGGTAGATCGCCGGCGTCTCGAAGGCGTGCAGGATGAAGCCAACAACGGTTTCAAAGCCCACGGCCGAGAGCACGTCGTTCTCCGGCAGTACCGTAATGGCGTTGCCGAACCAGCCGCCGAACACCATCGGCCCCACGGTGAACAGGCCGATCAGCACCGAGGGAATGGCGAGCAGCATCAATGGCACGGTCACCACGGACGGGCTCTCGTGGAGATGCCCGCGGGTGTGCTCGTCCATGCGCTCCTGACCATGGAAGACCAGGAACAGCAGACGGAAGCTGTATAGCGCCGTGACGAACACGCCCAGCAGCACCGCCCAGTGCGCGAAGGTGGCGCCGGCACGATCCGAGTGGGCGACCGCCTCGATAATGGCGTCCTTGGAGAAGAAGCCGGACAGACCCGGGAAGCCGATCAGCGCCAGTGTGCCGATGAGCATGGTCCAGTAGGTCACGGGCATGTACTTCTTCAGCCCGCCCATCTCGAACATGTCCTGCTTGTGGTGCATGGCGATGATGACCGAGCCCGCCCCCAGGAACAGCAGCGCCTTGAAGAAGGCGTGGGTCATGAGGTGGAACACGCCGGCGGCATAGGCGGACACGCCCAGCGCCACCACCATGTACCCGAGCTGGGACAGCGTCGAGTAGGCAACGACACGCTTGATGTCACGCTGAACCAGGCCGATCAGGCCCATGAACAGGGCCGTCACGGCACCGATCACGAGAATGAACGACAGCGCGGCTTCCGAGAATTCGAACAGCGGCGACATGCGCGCCACCAGGAAGATGCCGGCGGTCACCATGGTCGCTGCGTGAATGAGCGCGGAGATGGGCGTCGGGCCCTCCATGGAGTCGGGCAGCCACACGTGCAGCGGCACCTGCGCCGACTTGCCCATGGCACCGATGAACAGGAGGATGGCCGCCACCGTGACCACCGACCATTCGGCACCGCCGATGATGCTCATGGTCTGGTCCGGGTTGGCCGCTACGGCGCCAAAGACCTCGGAGTAGTTGAGGCTGCCGAAGTAGAGCACCACGGCGGCAATGCCCAGCAGGAACCCGAAGTCGCCCACGCGGTTGACCAGGAACGCCTTCATGTTGGCGAAAACGGCCGTGGGCCGGTTCATCCAGAAACCGATCAGCAGGTAGGAGACGAGACCCACCGCTTCCCAGGCGAAGAACAGCTGCAGGAAGTTGTTCGCCATCACCAGCATCAGCATGGCGAAGGTGAACAGGCTGATGTACGAGAAGAACCGCTGGTAGGCGTAAGGCCCCAGCTTGCTGTCGGACGGCCAGTTGTGGTCCTCGTCGGCCATGTAGCCGATGGTGTAGATGTGCACCATCAGGGACACGAACGTCACCACGGCCATCATCATGGCGGTGAGCTGGTCCACCATGAAACCGATCTCGAAATGCAGTCCGCCGGCGACCATCCAGGTGTAGATGGTGTCATCGAATACCGGCCGCGTGCCGTTGATGAAGCCCCAGAGGACGTACAGCGACAGCAGCGTGGACAGCCCCACCAGGGCGATGGTGACGCGATGCGCGCCCACACGCCCGAGCTGGCGTCCGAACAGCCCGGCGGCGATGGCGCCCAGCAACGGGGCGAGAACGATGGCTAGGTAGAGAGTCTCCATGGATCAGCCCTTCATGGTGTCCAGATCGGCCACATTGATGGATTCCCTGCTGCGGAACAGGGTCACCAGGATGGCCAGCCCGATCGCGGATTCCGCGGCGGCCACCGTAAGAATGAAGAACACGAACACCTGCCCCGCCAGGTCACCCATGAAGGTGGAGAAGGCGATGAAATTGAAGTTCACCGCCAGCAGGATCAGCTCGATGGACATGAGCAGCACGATGGCGTTCTTCCGGTTGAGGAAGATCCCGGCCATGCCCAGCGAGAACAGAATGGCCCCCAGAATCAGAAAGTCCGACAACTCGATCATTGCTTCACCTGTCCGGGTGTTCGTTATCGTTGCGCCCGTCGTCAGCAGTGCGCGGGAACTGCGCCTTGCGCAGCCGGTCTTCCTTGCGCACGCGGACCTGTTCCGCCACATCCTGATGCTTCACGCCGTCACGTCGCCGCAGCGTCAGCATGATCGACGCGATGATGGCCACCAGCAGTACAACGGCGGCCAGCTCGAAGGGATACACGTAGACCGTGTAGAGCACGCCCCCGAGCATGGAGGTATTCCCCGTATCCTCCGGGATCGGCATGGCCGGCTCGGGCATCTCGCCCGGGCTCATGGCGCCGGTATTCACCACCAGAATCATCTGCACGACGATGATCGCGGCGATGGGCAGCCCGATGTACAGGTGCCGGATGAAGCCTTCCCGCAATCGCGCCAGGTTGATGTCCAGCATCATGACGACGAACAGAAACAGCACCATCACCGCGCCCACGTAGACCAGCACGAGGACGATCCCCAGGAACTCGGCACCGGCGATGATCCACAGCACGGCGCTATTGAAGAACGCCAGCACCAGGAACAGCGCGGCATGCACCGGGTTGCGCGCGGTAATCACCATGGTCGCCGCGAAGATCAGCACCGCGGCGAAAACGTAGAACAGTAGCTTCTCGATCACGCGTTATCGCTCCCAGGAGTCTTGGTTCCGACCGGGCCCACCGCTGGTGCAATCACCGGAACGGCGCGTCCATGGCACGGTCGCGGGCGAGCTGCTCTTCATACTTGTCACCAATCGCCAGCAGCTGGTCCTTGGTGACGATGTTCTCGCCACGCTCTTCCATGTGGTACTCGAAGATGCGCGTCTCGACGATGGAGTCCACCGGACAGGACTCCTCGCAGAAACCGCAGTAGATGCACTTGAACAGGTCGATGTCGTAGCGCGTGGTACGGCGCGTGCCGTCCTCGCGCTGCTCGGAATCGATGGTGATCGCCAGCGCCGGGCACACCGCCTCGCAGAGCTTGCAGGCGATGCAGCGTTCCTCGCCGTTGGGATACCGGCGCAGGGCGTGCAGCCCCCGGAAGCGCGGCGACTGCGGCGCACGCTCGTCCGGGTACTGAATCGTAACCTTGCGCGCGAACAGGTTGCGCCCGGTGAGCTTCAGCCCCAGGAGCAGCTCCC
Organism: Aquisalimonas sp.; assembly: GCA_007126095.1. Classification (GTDB taxonomy): domain Bacteria; phylum Pseudomonadota; class Gammaproteobacteria; order Nitrococcales; family Aquisalimonadaceae; genus Aquisalimonas. Next base: position 1,164 of record SLBZ01000021.1, on the reverse strand, counting down.
AGAGGAAGAATGTGCGGAAGAAATCGCGGACTGCAGTCATCACTACACCCAATCAGTCGAACCAGGGGCCGAAGCCGGTGAGTACCATCGCGGCCAGAACGAACAGCCACACCACCGTGACCGGAATCAGCACCTTCCAGCCCAGCCGCATGATCTGGTCATAGCGGTACCGCGGAAAGGTCGCCCGGAATGCCAGGTACAGGTACAGGAACAAGGCGATCTTCAGCACGAACCACACTAACCCCGGTACCCAGTCGAACATCGGCCCCAGCAGGGGAATGCCCTCGAACGGCGAGTACCAGCCGCCCATGAACAGGATCACGGCCAGGCCGGAGATCAGGATCATGTTGGCGTACTCGGCCAGGAAGAATACGGCGAAGGCAACGCCGGAGTATTCCACGTGGAAACCGGCCACGATCTCGGATTCACCTTCGGCCACGTCGAAAGGCGCCCGGTTCGTCTCGGCGACGCCCGAGATCCAGTAGACGATGAACAGCGGCAGCAGCGGCAGCCAGAACCAGGCCCACACGGGGCCCTGCTGCGCCTGCACGATGCCGCTCATGTTCAGGGTGCCCGCCGCCATGAGGACGCCCACCAGAGCGAAGCCCATGGCGATCTCGTAGGAGACGATCTGTGCGGCGCAACGCATGGCGCCCAGCATGGCGTACTTGGAGTTGGAGGCCCAGCCGGCAATGATTACGCCGTACACCCCCAGGGAGGTCATGGCCAGAATGTAGAGCAGGCCCGCGTTGATATCCGCCAGCACCATGCCCTCACCGAAGGGGATCACGGCCCAGGCCGCCAGGGCCGGCATGATCGACAGCAGGGGCGCCACCAGGAACAGGAACCGGTTGGCGTTGGTCGGCAGCAGCACTTCCTTGAACAGCAGCTTGAACACGTCCGCAAACGGCTGCAGCAGGCCGTAAGGGCCAACGCGATTGGGACCATTGCGCAGCTGAATGTAGCCGATCACCTTGCGCTCGGCATAGGTGAGATACGCCACGGACAAGATCAGCGGCCCGACGATCAGGCCGATCTTGAACAGGATCCAGAAGACTTCCATCAGTTCCGCCATGGGCTATTCGGTCCCCGTACATAGCCGGGCGCCAGCTCCGGGCCGGCGCCAAGTCAATTCAGCCGCGCCCCGCACCGGAGCCGCTGACT
>SLBZ01000057.1 GCA_007126095.1 Aquisalimonas sp. | reverse complement strand
CGGCGTGACCGGCGTCAGCGCAAGGCGGATCGTCGCCGACTCCCCGGCGAAGGCCTGATGGATGAGGCGAGCCACGACCTGTGGGAGGCGTTGCGCGGATGCCGCCGGCGGCTTGCGCAGGAGCAGGGCATCCCGCCCTACATGATCTTTCATGACAGTACGCTGATGGAGATGGTCCAGGCCCGGCCGGAGAGCCTTGATGCGCTTGCCGCGGTCAGTGGCGTCGGCGAGCGCAAGCTGGAGCGCTACGGCGCGGACTTCCTGGAGGCGATCCGCAGCGTGGTCACCGCCTGAGCGAGGGCAGGGGCCGGATTACTGCCGCTGGCTGTCGATCCAGTCCACCATGTCCTGCAGCACTGTCGCCAGGGCGGCGTTGACCGCCACCACACCCGCCTCCGGGGTGGCTTCCGCACTGTTTTCCGCCGCCTGGAACCGGCGCGTGCCCACCACCCGGCTTTCTTGCAGATCCACCACACGAGCGCGCAGCTCCACGCGAGCGCGGCCAAGGTCCCGGTCACGGAAGTCGTGCTCCAGTGCCAAAAGCTCCGTTTCGAGCCGGTAATGAGCCGGCGCCGTGGTGCTGGACGAGAGCACGGTCCCGAAAAGCCCGGCCTCTTCGAAGGCCGCAACAAGGCGTGGGTGCAGGAGTCGGCCGGGGTCATCCGCCCAGCGGTTGCGCGCGTAGTAGCGCTGCTCGAAATCACTCTGCCGGTACGCCATGTCGGTGCCGGCGAGGGCGGAGACTGCGGTCGGGCGCGCTACGTGAATGGTAGCGTCGATGGGCGAGGCCACGGCGCTCGGCAGCGCGGGGTTGAGATCCCAGGTGCGTCGGGCGTCGTCGGGCGGGGCTTGAAATGTCGCGCATGCTGCCAGCAGCAGCGGCAGCAAAGCGGGTATCAGGCGCTTGCAGATCACGCGTGCCTCCCGTGTCAGTCGGATTCGCCCGGCCCCGGCGGCCGCCGGGGCGCCCCGAAGATCAGCCGGTTGGGGTGTTCGGTCAGCTCGGTGCCAAGGCGCTCGTAGGTGCCGGTCAGCCCTTGCACGTCGAGCAGTAGCTGGTTGATCTGGGGCAGGGTCTCGCGGTCCAGCCGCTGCAGTGCGAGCTCACCGCGTTCGCCGGTCTCGCCGAGCCGCTCTGCGGTATCACCGAAGCGGCGTGCCGTTTCTTCGAACGTCTCCAGAGTACGGTCGATCCGCGCCATGGTCTCCGGTGCACCCGAGAGTACGGTGCGCGTCTCGCGCAGCAACGCCTCGGTTTCGGCGAGTGTTGCGGTGATCTGCTCGGAGTTGGCGGCGAGGGTGCCGCTGATGATCTCCACGTGATCCATGGTGGCCTGCAGCGTCTGCAGATTGTCGTCTGACAGCAGCACCTCCAGTTGTCGCCCGACCCGGTCGATGCTGGCGAGACCGTCTTCCACGGCGGTCTCCAGCCTTGTGCGCAGCGACGGTGCATTGCGCAGCACCGGGTAGGCGTATTCATCCGCCCGGGCGGGCCCGGCGTCGGCGGTGCCCGGCAAGAGTTCCAGGTGCCCAAGCCCGGTGAGGCCCTGGCTGCCGAGGCGCACGCGGGTGTCGGCCCGCACGGGTACGTCGCGATCGACGCTGATGAGAATCCGGACATCGCCCTGGTCGTCGATCCCCAGTTCACGCACACGACCCACATCGATGCCCTGGTACTTGACCGTGGAGTTGGTGCCGAGGCCGGTCATGGGCTCGGTGGGCATGACCAGGTAGCGGTTGCCGTCATCACGGGTGACGTCTCCGGCCAGCCAGAGGCCGGCTCCGAGCAGGGCAATGCCGAGGGTGACCACGAAAAGGCCGACGATCGTATAGTTCACGCGGTTGTGCATGCTGCCTCCCGGCCGGTCATCCCTGGTGGGCCGTTCGGACGCCCTGGAAGTAAGCACGGGTGGTTTCATCCGTGCTCTCCAAGAGGGCGTCCATGGTATCCAGTGCCCAGACGCGCCGATGGGCGAGAAACGCCACACGGTCGGTGGCGCGGCGCAGGGACTCCGGATCGTGGGTGATCATGATGACGGTCAGCCCCAGCAGATCCCGGAGTGTGGCGATGCGGTCATCGAATGCGGTGGTGCTGATCGGGTCCAGACCCGACGTGGGTTCGTCCAGAAAAAGCAACTCCGGGTCCAGGGCCAGTGCCCGGGCCAGTGCGGCGCGCTTGACCATGCCGCCGCTGAGGGTGTCCGGGTACTTGTCCGCGGCGTCGGCGGGCAGGCCGGCAAGCCCGATCTTGACGCCGGCGAGCTCGTGGCAGAGATCGTGGTCCAGCCGGGCGTGCTCACGGATCACCATGCTGATGTTCTGCCGCACGGTCAGTCCGGTGAAAAGAGCGCCCTGTTGAAACAGCACCCCCATGCGTTGCCGCAGCGCCTGCAAACGCCGGCCGTGCAGGCGCGTGGCATCCATGCCGAGGATCTCGATGCGACCGGCGGAGGGTGCCTGCAGCAGCATCATCTCCCGCAGCAGGACAGTCTTGCCCGTACCGCTACCGCCCACCAGACCGAGGATCTCGCCCCGCTGGACATCCAGATCAAGATTCTCGTGAATCGTGGTGGTGCCAAAGCGCGTACACAGCCCGCTCACGCGGATGACCGGTGACGATTCCGGGGCTGGTGACGCGATTGCGGGTGCAGTCATAGGTTCAGCATATTGAAGACCACGGAGAAGGCGGCGTCAGCCACGATCACCAGAAAGATTCCCTGGACGACGCTCTTCGTTGTCGCCCGGCCGACGCTCTCGGTGCTGCGTTCCACATGAAATCCATGGTAGCAGGAGACCATAACGATCAGTATGGCAAACACCGGCGCCTTGATGATTCCCACCCAGAAGCTGCTGGTGGCGATGGCTTCGGGCATGCGTTGCAGGAATTCGGCGAAGCCCACGTCAAAGAACAGGGAAGCGACGGTCATGCCCCCGAGCATGCCGAAGACGTTTGCGAAGATGGTCAGCAGCGGCATGACAATCAGCAGTGCCAGCAGCTTGGGCAGCACGAGCATCTCGTAGGGCGTGATGCCGATGACCCGCAACGCATCCACTTCTTCCGTCATGTGCATGGTGCCGATCTGCGCGGTGTAGGCCGACCCCGTCCGTCCGGCGACGATGATGGCCGTCATCAGCGGGGCCATCTCCCGCAGCATCGTCAGGCTGAGCAGGTCCACCAGGAAGATGTTGGCGCCATACTGCTGCAGCGGTGCTCCGCCCTGGTAGGCGATCACCACCCCGGTCAGAAAAATGAGCAGGCCGAGGATGGGGAGCGCGCGCACGCCCCCGTGATCGATCTCGCCGACCACCTCGCGCCAGCGGATGCGGTGGGGCTTCAACAGCTTCGGCGCGGTGTCCATGGCGACGGCTCCCACGAATGCGAGAAACGCCGGCGGTCTGCCCAGTAACCCAAGGCTCCGCTCCCCGAGGCGATGCAGGGGATTGTCAGTTGCCTGTGACTCCGGGACCGAGGGCAGACGGTGCTGATCAACCAGCTGCAGCACGGCCTGGTGGTGCGGGGGGATGCCGTCACGGTTCACCGCTTCCCCCCGTGATTCGAGGGCAGCCAGGTGCCGATGCAGACAGAGCGCGCCGGCGGTATCAAGCTCGGTGATGTCGGCGGTCTGCAGGGTCACGGCTCCGGCAATGTCACGGGGCAGGGTGGGCGTGCGCAGTGACAGCCCCTCCCACGTCCAGTCGCCGCGGCAGATCAGGGTAGTGCCGGGGCCGTCCCAGTGCAGTGATGGGGGCGTTCTGGTCTCGTCCGTTGTCATCCTGCCGTATTCCATTGCGTGCGGCTGCATGCACTAGCCATTGATTCCCGGGATCAACCACGGGAGGATGCCTCCCATGCTGAGTCCATCTGCCGCTTCCCGTGCATTGTGCGTGGATCTGCACACCCATTCCACCGCGTCCGATGGCGCGCTGTCACCTGTTGATCTGGTGGCACGCGCGGCGGCCGGTGGCGTGACCACCCTGGCACTCACAGACCACGATACCGTGGCCGGTGTTCCGGAGGCGCAGGATGCCGCCGTGCAGGCCGGGATCCAGCTCGTCGCCGGTGTGGAAATCTCCACCCAGTGGGAGCGACGTGAGATTCATGTCGTCGGTCTCGGGCTGGGTGAACATCCGGTATTCAGTCAGGGCCTTGCACATCAGCAGGCACAGCGGTGGCGCCGCGCGGAGCGGATCGCCGGGAAGCTTGCGAAACGGGGATATCCGGGCGCGTTCGAAGCGGTCGCCGCCGATGGTCAACGGGCTCCGGGGCGGGCCCATTTCGCCCGGTGGCTGGTGGAGCAGGGCGCCGCGCGGGATTTCCGTCAGGTGTTCAAGCGCTTTCTCGGGCGCAACGGCGATGCCTGGGTGCGGGCCGACTGGGTCAGCATGGCCGCGGCGGTCCGGTGGATTCATCTCGCCGGCGGTGTCGCGGTACTCGCGCACCCCTTTGCCTACGACATGACGGGCGCATGGCGACGTCGCCTGTGTGAGGCTTTCGTCGAAGCAGGTGGTGACGGGGTTGAAGTGGTCACCGGCCGTACCACCCCCACCCAGGTCCGGGACGGGATCGGGCTCGCCCTGCGTCATGGTCTGCGGGCGTCTCTTGGCTCCGATTTCCATCGCGATGGCAGCGGACTGGAGCCCGGGCGCCTGCTGTCTCTCCCCGACGCCGTGACGCCCGTGTGGTCGCAGGTGCAATCTGCGACCCGGCCGACAGATCTGTCTTTCCGGTCCCAGTAATCTCCCCTGGTCGCTCAAGTGGGCACGTTCGATGCCGATAGCAAATTGCGGCTGCCGGCTGCGCAGCGATGCCGCCTTAGCAGGATCAGATTGAGGGGATAGTCGTCCATGGGCCGTTTTTTCCGTCGTAGCATCCGTAACAAACTGCTGTTGATCACCGGCGGGGGTACCGCACTGGTGCTCGCCGCGACGCTGTTCGGCATGTATCAGCTGTTAGGCACCATCCACGGGTTCCAGCGTCTTGCAACGGTTGAGTCCGAGCACGAACGCCAGATGCAGATTATTCGCGTGAACTTCTCCGGCCAGATGGAAGAGTGGCTGACCCTCCTGCTGCGTGGCGGCAGCGAGAACTACCGCGAGGAGCACTGGGCGAACTTCCAGGATTTCCACGCGCAGATCCAGGCGGAGTCCGCGCAGCTGATGGACGAGATCGAACATGACAGCGTACTGGAATCCCTCGCCCGGTTCCGCTCCGCGCACCAGGAGATGGAGGCGCAGTTCAGCGAAGCCAAAGACGTGTTCCAGGAGACCTACGGCGATCCCATGGCGGGTTACAGCTGGGCCCAAGGGGCGGAGCAGGAGAGCCTCGAAGCACTGCGCGAGGCCCGTGACGGCATGGTGGACGTGGTCGCGGCGCAGACCGACTCCAATCTCGGTCAGGCCGGAACGGCCATCTGGATGAGCCTCGGGCTTCTGGCAGTCGCTGTCGGGGTGGCGTTCGTCGTGTTCCTGGCGTTGCTGCAACGGGGCATCATCCGGCCCGCGGCCGAGCTTTCGGCCGATCTGAACCGCCTGGCGCAGGGTGATTTCAGCCAGCCCGTCCGCCGTAACACCGAAGATGAGCTCGGCACCATTGCCGCGTCGGCCCAGCAGCTCCAGCAACAGCTGGGGCGGATGATCGGGCAGGTTCGCGACGCCGTTAGCCAGCTGGCGTCGTCCGCGGAGGAGATGTCGGCCATCTCCGAGCAGACGGCCAGCGGTGTGGATCGGCAGCGCTCGGAGACCAACAGCGTTGCCACGGCCATGAACGAGATGACTGCCACGGTTCAAGAGGTTGCCCGCAACGCCACCGAAGCGGCACAGGCGGCGACGGATGCCGACGGCCGCGCGAATGAAGGTCAGTCGGTGGTGGACGAAACCGTGGCTTCCGTGAACACGCTCGCCTCGGAGATGGAGCGGGCCGCCGAGTCCGTGGGTAACCTCAATCAGGAGAGCGAGGCGATCGGGTCGGTGCTGGTGGTGATTCGCGGCATCGCCGAGCAGACCAATCTGCTCGCCCTGAATGCGGCCATTGAAGCCGCCCGTGCGGGAGAGCAGGGGCGCGGATTCGCCGTGGTCGCCGACGAAGTGCGCAATCTGGCCCAGCGGACCCAGGACTCCACCCAGGAAATCCAGGAAATGATTGAGCGGGTGCAGAAGGGCACCGGCGACACGGTGACGGTCATCGAGCACAGTCGTGCGCAGACCCAGACGGTGGTCGATCAGACGCGGAACGCCGGCGAAGCGCTGCAGGGCATCGCCGCCGCCGTGAGCCGCATCAACGAGATGAACACGCAGATCGCCAGCGCCGCCGAGGAGCAGAGCTCCACGGCCGAGGAGATCAACCGTAACGTGGACACCATCAACTCTGTCGCCGAGGAGAGCAGTGAAGGCGTGCAGAGCGGGCGGCGCGCCAGCGAGGAGCTTGCCAGACTGTCCTCGGAGCTGCAGGATCTTGTGAGCGAATTCCGCGTGGAACAGTGAGGCAGACATGACCGACATCGGGGATCAGCCCCTGGATGCGTCCTACGAGACGTTTCTCGAGGCCGTTGTGGAGAACGGCCTCGTCTGGGGGCTCTGTGATGACGAGGGCTGGGCCATGGTGCCTTCAGCCGACGACGACGACACCATGGTCATGCCGTTCTGGAGCAGCGAGACGGAGGCCAGTGCGTGCGCCAGCGGCGAGTGGGAGGGGTTCGTGGCGGAGCCGTTGCCGCTGGAGGACTTCATGGAGCAGTGGCTGCCCGGCATGGAAGGTGATGGACACCGTGCCGGTGTGGACTGGAATGCCGACCTGGACGGGGTGGAAGTCCCGCCGCTGGAACTGCAGGCGGACCTGGAAGCGACCGTGGTCGGTCGCGACGACGAAGACGAGTAGTCGCTCCTGGCCATGACCTCGCCAGCAATCACACAGCGGCTGCTGGACGCCGTTGCCGACCCGCTGCATCCCGGCCTGGAAATCGAGGTGGCCGAGCGCGGGCTGGTGACCGTTTACCTGCCGCTGAATGATGGCTTCATCGGGAACCCCTGGAGCGGGTACGTCCACGGTGGTGTCATCACCACGCTGCTGGACAAGACGACCCGCGCCGCCGCGCTTGTCTGGGTGGAGGCCGGCGAGGCCGTGCTGCCACTGGATCTGCGCATTGACCACCTGGCCGCCACCACGGCGTCGGCCGGGTTGCTGGCGCGCGGGCGGTGTACTCGACTCACAGCCACCATCGCATTCGTCCATGGCGAGGTGGTGGATGTGCTGTCGGGAGATGTGGTTGCCAACGGCGTCAGCAGCGTACTGCGGACGCCAGAGGAGGCGGGAGCGTGAGCGAGTTCAGGGAGATGGTGCTGGCGGCGCGCCAGAGCAGGGACTACCAGCAGCTCATCGATCTCATCCCCTATGCCCGCATGCTGGGGATTGCGGTCCATGAAGATGCCGATGGCGAGCTGATCTTCCGGCTCGCGTTCCAGAAGCAGAATATCGGCAACCCGGCCATGCCGGCGCTCCATGGTGGCGCGGTCGGCGCGTTCATGGAGCATGCGGCGATATTCCAGCTGTTGTGGCGGCTGGAGGCGACCATGATCCCGCGCGTGGTGGATTTCTCCATCGACTACCTGCGGCCCGGACGGCCGGAGGACGCGTTCGCCTGTTGCCGCGTCTGGCGGCAGGGCCAGCGGGTGGCCAACGTGGCCGTGGAGACGTGGCAGTCGGACCGGGACGCCACCATCGCCACGGCGAGAGGGCATTTCCTGCTCTCGCGCCCCGCAGATGAGGCCTGAACGCCGGGCGCTATTCGTCGACGCTGTAGGATTTCACGAACAGGATAGCGGCAGCGGGAACGTGGACGATACCCACGGACGCGGCGAACACCAGCACCATGTTCAGCTCCGTCATGACGCCGTACAGACGCGCCATTACCCAACCGAACACGATCCCGGTGCCGATGAGCACCAGGCGTGCCGTGCGCAGGTGATTCGCCGTCGGCACCCGGTAGGGGAGCTGCCTGTGGACGTAGGCTGCGGCGCCCAGGGACAGCGCGGCGATGACGGCAAGGACGAGATTCAGCATGGGTCTCCGGGGTCAGGGGCGCACTACGGCCATGGAGATGGCTACGAGCGCGGTGAGCACAATCAGGGATGCCGCCATCAACAGCTTGCGCACGGGACCACGACGCCCGTACATGGCCCAGCCCAGGACCACGAACACGATCGTGCCGATCAGCAGCAGTGCGGTTTCAAGCATGGCGATTCGGGTCAGCGGCAGAGAACGTCATCTACGGTATCACGCCTGTCCATGACGATGGTGGCATCCGCGAAGCCCGTGCGTTCGCGCCCTGCGTGGTCCCGGAGGACCAGATAGGCCGAGCCCTGGAACCGCTTGGCAGCCTGCTCGTGCTGCTGCCCGAGCGGCGAATCCGGGCCGTTCCACTGAAAGCCGTGCATGCTCTCCACGCTGACGCGCTGCAGCGAGGTTGGCCCGTTCAACCGCCGCTCCGCGCGGTCGGGCAGGTTGATGGGCACCTCCACGAGGCTGCGGCTGCCGGCGGGCACATTATCCTGCTGGCCGTTGCTCATGCTGACCAGTTCGTCGTTGATGCCGCCGCCGCTGCGGCTGGTGTCGAGGGTGTAGCGGTTGTTGCCGGAGTTCCGCAACTCCACTTCCAGGTAACGGGTCTCCATGAGTTCACCGTCCACCATGGCACGCCCCACCACGTCGCTGATGCCAACCACGCGTGCCTGCAGATCGCCGCTGATTTCCACCGGGTTGCCACCCGCCCGGACCCGCCATTCCCGTTCGCCACTGACCGCGGCCCGGTCGTTATTGAAGTGCAGTCTCACGTGCAGGGTCTCGTCCCCGGAGAGACTGCCGGGCAATGCTTCGCCCTCCAGGCTGGACCACGGAATATCGGAACCGGAGTTCACCAGCGTCTTGCCCGACGAGCCATCGCCATCCCGGATCTCCGCTTTGCTCACGGTCCAGTGTCCGGCGGGCTGTTCATTGCGACACGCCTCAGCGACCTGGGCGAGCATGGGGTGGCGGAAGCGGTGGTCGGCCTCCCACGCGTCGCTGACCTGCAGAGTGATCCGATCATCTCCCCAGTAGACCGCTTCGGCGGAGAGGGACGTGGACTGGAGGGCGTCGGACTCCACGGAGACGTCCAGGTCACGTCTATCCACGACGGTGTCCGGCCCCGGGGACGTGCTGCAGGCGCTGATGGCCACAATCGCACTGGTGACCAGCATCGGACGAATGTTGAGCGATGGCATTCCGTGCTCCTCGATAGCTGGGAAGCGAACAGGCGTTCAGTATTGCGTGACGGGGGCGGATGAGGCGTGGAGGAGTTCGCAGTTTCAGCGTCGCGCCGCGGGATGCGCCCGCGACGGTCGCCGATGTCTGCATATCAGCTTTTTCCGAGGCGCTTCACAAGAGCGGTACGGGCGAGTTCGGCAATATGGCAGCCGAGCATGATGCTGCTCACCAGCATGATAGCACCGGTGACTTCATAGCCGTTGGTGGTGACGTAATAGCCGGAAAACCCGAACGCGGCGCAGGATGCCAGGCCGACCGGCAGGGTGACGCCGTTCATCAGCGCCCATTTGCCCATTTCCCGTTCCGGTTCGTTCTCGATATCCGGCAGTGCAGGGGCTTCACTCATTGTCGATTCTCCTCGTCATTGGTTTGCCGGGGTATACCGCACGAGGCGTGCACCCATCCCGGCTTCTGAGCCGAGCGTAGCACGCCCCGGGCGGTGGTGTCCCCGCTGCCTATCGCGGCTGGTACAGCCCGTGTGCCGACTCGCGGAACTCCGCGGCCTTCTCCTCCATGCCCCGGTCCAGCGCCTCCCGGGTATCCAGCCCGTGCTCGCGGGCGTACGCACGCACATCCTGCGTGATCTTCATGGAGCAGAAGTGCGGCCCGCACATGGAGCAGAAGTGAGCCACCTTGTGACCCTCCTTCGGCAGGGTCTCGTCGTGATACTCACGCGCCCGCTCCGGATCGAGCCCGAGGTTGAACTGGTCCTCCCAACGGAACTCGAAGCGCGCCTTGGACAGGGCGTTGTCGCGGACCTGCGCCGCCGGGTGGCCCTTGGCCAGATCGGCGGCGTGGGCCGCGATTCGGTAGGCCACGATCCCCTCGCGCACGTCCTCCTTGTTGGGCAGCCCCAGGTGCTCCTTGGGCGTGACGTAGCAGAGCATGGCGGTGCCGTACCAGCCAATCTGGGCGGCCCCGATTGCCGAAGTGATGTGGTCATACCCGGGGGCAATATCGGTGGTGAGCGGGCCGAGGGTGTAGAAGGGCGCCTCGTTGCAGATGGACAGCTCCTTGTCCATGTTTTCCTTGATCTTCTGCATGGGCACATGCCCGGGGCCTTCGATCATCACCTGCACGTCGTGCTGCCAGGCGATCCGGGTCAGTTCACCGAGGGTCTCCAGTTCGGCGAACTGGGCTTCGTCGTTGGCATCGGCGATGCAACCGGGCCGCAGACCGTCCCCCAGGGAGAAGGCCACGTCGTAAGCCTTCATGATTTCGCAGATGTTCTCGAAATGAGTGTAGAGGAAACTCTCCTGATGATGGGCCAGACACCATTTGGCCATGATCGACCCGCCGCGTGAGACGATCCCGGTGAGCCTGTTCGCGGTCATGGGCACGTAGGGCAGCCGCACGCCCGCGTGGATGGTGAAATAGTCCACGCCCTGTTCCGCCTGCTCGATCAGGGTGTCCCGGAACAGCTCCCACGTCAGGTCCTCGGCCTTGCCGTCCACCTTCTCCAGGGCTTGATAGATCGGGACGGTTCCGATGGGGACGGGGCTGTTGCGCAGGATCCACTCGCGCGTTTCGTGGATGTGCTTGCCGGTGGAGAGGTCCATCACCGTGTCGCCACCCCAGCGGATACCGCGCACCATCTTCTCCACTTCCTCCTCGATGGAGGAGGTCACCGCCGAGTTGCCCAGGTTGCAGTTGATCTTCACCAGGAAGTTGCGGCCGATGGCCATGGGCTCCAGTTCCGGGTGGTTGATGTTGCAGGGAATGATTGCGCGGCCGCAGGCTACTTCCCGGCGCACGAACTCCGGAGTGATCTCGTCGGGAATCTGCGCGCCGAAGCCTTCACCGGCGTGGCGCTGAAGCAGGCGCTCATCGGTGATCTCCTGGCGCTGCTGGTTCTCGCGGATGGCGATGTACTCCATCTCCGGGGTGATGATGCCGCGGCGGGCGTAGTGCATCTGGGAGACGTTCGCACCGGCGCGGGCCCGACGGGGCGGGCGAATGTGCTCGAAGCGCAGTGCCGCCGTGGCGGGGTCCGCCAGCCGTTCCCGGCCAAACCCGGAGGAGGGGCCAGGCAGCTGTGCCGTGTCGTCCCGCTCGAGAATCCACGCCTCACGGATGGGCGGCAGGCCCTTGCGCAGATCGACCGGGGTGTCCGGATCCGTGTACGGCCCGGAGGTGTCGTAGACGGTGAGCGGCGGGTTGGCTTCCCGACCGGTGTCGCCGACCGTGTCGGCCTGCCGGATCTCGCGCATGGGCACCCGCAGGTCCGGGCGCGATCCCTGAATGTAGATTCGCCTGGAGCCGGGGAACGGGGCGGTAATCGCCGGATCCAGCCCGTCGGGCTGGGCGTCGAAGGAAAAGGTACGGTGTGTCATCGTGTTTTCGGTCCCTGTTGGATGCCGGCCTGAGCCGGCGCCGCAGAAAACACGAAGCGAGAGCGCATTCGATGAGAGCTGTCATCAAAGCTTCCCTACGCCGGTGCGAACCGGGTCAGGTTCAAAGGGTATTTCTCAGCACTCCGGCCTGGCCGGAGGCACCCCCGCTTCGGATCGTTGTCGCGTGGCTGGATCAACCACTCCCTCAGGGTAATGCATCATGGAGTGGAGACAAGGCAAGGACTTTTGCGGCACACTCCACGGGCGAGCATGGAGCTCAGCGACAAAATGCAAACGGATTTCCGCCCATGATGCACTGCGTCTAGGGTTTTGCCCCGTGATCGGCTACCGTCGGGGCGTCAAACAAGAACAGGACTGATAAGACCAAAAGGAATTCACCAGCTGGTTCGATCCAGCGCTCTTTGCGTCACCCACCGGGCAAAGGCCCGGCAATCCGAAACCGAAACCGTCACGACGGGGGGAGACCAATGAATCTCGGTGTACTCGCTATTCTGGCATTGCTGCCACTGGCAACAGTGGGGCTATTTCTGGTCGTCCTGCGATGGCCTGCCAAGCATGCAATGCCGCTTGCCTATATTGTGGCTGTTGCCATCGCGTTGATCTTCTGGGGTACCGACTTCGCGACCGTAGCCGCGGCATCTGTCAACGGCATCGTTGTTGCCCTGAATATATTGTTCATCGTTTTCGGGGCGATTCTGCTCCTCTACACGCTGCGTGAGAGCGGCGCCATTGCGACCATCCAGCGCGGCTTCGCCGACATCTCACCGGACCGGCGCATTCAGGCCATCATCATCGCCTGGCTGTTCGGCTGCCTGATCGAGGGGGCGTCCGGTTTCGGTACGCCGGCGGCGATCGCGGCACCCCTGCTGGTCGCTCTCGGCTTCCCGGCCATGGCGGCCGTGGTGGCTGCCATGATCATCCAGTCCACGCCGGTGTCGTTTGGTGCCGTGGGCACGCCCATTCTCGTCGGGGTGAACGCGGGGCTTGAAGGCCAGAGCGTAACGGAGCGGATGCTGCAGTCGGCCGGCATGGAGCACATGCAGTACGTCGAGCAGATCGGTATGCAGGTGGCGGGCATCCACGCCATTCTCGGCCTGATGGTGCCGCTGATCATGGTGGGCATGCTCACCCGCTTCTTCGGCAAGAACCGCTCCTTCGCCGAAGGCCTGAAAGTATGGCCGTTCGCCATCTTCTCTGCCGTTGCCTTCGTGGTGCCTTACTTCGCCGTGGCGGCGTTGCTGGGGCCGGCCTTCCCGTCCCTGCTCGGCGGTCTGATCGGTCTGGCGATCGTGGTGCCTGCAGCCCGTGCCGGCTTCCTGATGCCCAAGGAAACCTTCCAGTTCGAGGACCGGAAGCACTGGCAGCCGGAGTGGATCAGCCGCTTCCAGGACGACGCTCAGCCTGAGCGTGCCGAGGGTGCGCAGCTGACGCAGATGCAGGCCTGGGCGCCGTACGTCATTGTCGCTGTGTTGCTGGTGCTCACCCGCACCATCGACCCGGTTGTCGATGCGCTGCAGTCGGTGACCCTGTCCTGGCCGAACATCTTCGGCACGGACATCAGCGCGAGCTCCCAGCCTCTCTATCTGCCTGGCTTCATGCTGCTGGTGACCTCGGTGATTACCTACTTCCTGCACCAGATGTGGAACCACGGTAATTACGTCAATGCCTGGAAGACCGCGGGCAAGACCATCGTCGCCGCAGGCGTCGCGCTGATCTTCGCCGTGCCCATGGTGCAGGTGTTCATCAACTCCGCACCGGGCGGCCTGGATAACGTGGCTGACATCCGTGCAGCCGTGGAAGGCGGTGTGGCCATGGGTGCCGCGGCTCAGATCGCGAGCATGCCGGAAATGCTGGCACAGGCCGTGGCCGCTCTGACGGGTAGTCTGTGGCCGATCTTCTCGCCGCTCATCGGTGGTCTCGGTGCCTTCCTGGCGGGGAGTAACACGGTCAGTAACCTGATGTTCGCCTACTTCCAGATCTCCACTGCCGAGCAGATCGGCCTTGGCTCCGCTGGAGCCTCTCTGGTCGTGGCGCTGCAGGCCGTGGGTGGTGCTGGCGGCAACATGGTGACGGTGCACAACGTGGTTGCCGCGTCCGCCACCGTGGGCTTGATCGGCCGTGAAGGGGATGTCATCCGCAAGACCCTGCTGCCCATGACCTACTACGTGCTCGGTGCCGGCTTCATCGGCATGGCCCTGGTCGCCGGCGGCGCCAACATCTGGTACGGCGTGTTCCTGCTCTGGGTGGCCTTCTGTGTCGGGTTCATGATGATGAACAAGGGCAAGAAGCCGGAGTACGCGACAGCGTCGTAACACGCGTACACACTGTTGGTATCAGAACAACGCCCACCCCGAACGGGGTGGGCGTTTTTGTTTGTGCAGCGGTGGGGTTCAAGGAATGGTGGACGTAAACGTCCACCCTAAGGCGGGTGTCGCCCGGGTCTCGTAGGGTGGACCTTCAGGTCCACCATCCCAACCCCGAACAGCGAGTCACGGCGTAGGGTGGACCTTCAGGTCCACCATCCCACCCTCAATCGCGCGCAGCCACCAGAATCAAATGCAGACTCCGCGGACCATGCGCCCCGAGCTGAAGCGTCTGCTCCACGTCTGCGGTACGGGAGGGGCCGGTAATGAAATTGAAGCTTCGCGGCGGAAAACCTCCCCGCTCACGCATGCGCGCCCAGACGTCCTCGAAATGCGGGACAACCGCATCCATGCGCAGCAGCACGATGTGGTAGTCAGGGAGGAAGTTGAGTGTGGTGGGTGTGTCGGCGCCGGAGAACAGCACCAGCGACCCCGTCTCGGCGACACCCAGTTCCGCCACGCTCACGCCCACCAGCGCCTCCCGGCCATGGGTTGCCCGAGCAGTGGTGAGGGTGTTGGGCCAGGAGACATCGTCAAGCAGCGGATGCGGTGCCAGGTGGACCGTGTTACCGGCCGGCTTGTCCGCGAGGTAGGTGGCCACCGCGTCGCCCGTGTCGGCGACGGTATCCACGCGAGCCCAGGTGGCCGCTGCGGCCTCGAAGCAGCGCAGAAACCGCGACAGATCATCATCGTCCCAGACAGGGCGGGGCGAGGTCTCGTCGCCCAGCGCCGCGAGCCGCGAGCTGCTTGCGGCTGCGGCATCGGGGGCGGTGGTCCGCCCGAGGTTTGAACGGATCTTGCCCAGAATACGATCGCGCGCGGAGCTCATGCGCTCTTCTCCTTCTTGCGCTGCTGCCAGGCTGCCTGAAAGGTGGTCTTCTGCGGTGCGGGAAAGTCACGCCCGGCGGTCCAGGCGCCCGCCAGCGGCAGCTTGCGGAACCGCCCGCGGCGCCGACCAAGACGGCCGAGTAGCCCGATACCCACCCGCGCTGCCAGGCCGTAGAGCCGGGGGCGGCGGGCGAACCAGGCCCAGATGTTGAGCCCGTAGCGTGTTGTCTTTGGCGTCAGCCCCTGGTCGTGCTGCTCCTCGCGCAGGTCGCGCAACAGGTCCGGCAGGGGGATGCGCACGGGGCACACGCTCTGGCAGCGGCCGTTCAGTGTGCAGGCGTTGGGCAGATCCCTGGTTTTGTCGAGCCCGACGATCATGGGTGTGAGCACCGAACCCATCGGCCCCGGGTACACCCAGCCGTAGGCGTGCCCGCCGATGGCGGAGTAGACCGGGCAGTGGTTCATGCAGGCGCCGCAGCGGATGCAGCGGAGCATCTCCCGGAATCTGCCCTCGAGCATGCGCGTGCGGCCGTTGTCGATCAGCACGATGTGGAACGCCTCCGGGCCGTCCGTATCCTCCGCGCGGGCGGGTCCGGTCACCATGGTGGTGTACGCCGTCATCTCCTGACCCGTGGCACTGCGGGCGAGCAGGCGCAGAATGGTGGACGCATCGTCCAGGTTGGGCACCAGCTTTTCGATCCCGGCGATCGCCACGTGGACGCGGGGCAGGGAGTGGGTGAGATCGCCGTTGCCCTCATTGGTGACCAGGAACATGGAGCCCGTCTCGGCCACCAGGCAGTTGGCGCCGGTGATGCCCACGTCGGCGTTGAGAAACTTGTCGCGCAGAATGCCGCGCGCCTCGTCCACCAGATCCGGCACTTCCCGTAGCTTCTCCTTGAGCGTGCCGTGGTGGTGGTGCTCGTTGAACAGCTCGGTGATCTGCTGCCGGGTCTTGTGGATGGCCGGAGCGATGATGTGGCTGGGCGGCTCCTTTGCGAGCTGAATGATGTACTCGCCGAGGTCGGTTTCCACCGTCTCCAGCCCGGCGGCGTCCAGTGCCTCGTTGAGCTGCACCTCTTCGCCGGCCATGGTCTTGCCCTTGGTGACCATGCGGGCGTTTTCCTGCCGGCAGATGTCGACGATGATCTCCTGGGCTTCCTGCTGGGTCTCGGCCCAGTGCACGTGGCCACCGGCCTCACGCACCTTGGCCTCGAACTGCTCCAGGTACACATCGAGATGCGCGAGGGTGTGGTCCTTGATGGCCTGGCCGCGGTCGCGCAGCCCCTCGAAGTCCGGGAACTGATCCACCAGCACCTTGCGCTTGCCGACGAAGCCCTCCTGCACCCGGGTCAGCGCCTGTTGCAGATCGGTATTCTGCAGCGCTTCGCGGGCCTGGGGTTTGAACAGGTGTGCACGCGACTCCATCAGTTCTCTCCTTCGCCAATGGCCGCATCGCGGCCCGCCGTTCCGGCCAGCACCTCGGCCACATGGTAGGCACGCACCGGCTTGTCGAGCCGCTTCAGCCGTCCGGCGATGTTGAACAGACACCCGAGGTCGCCCGCGAGCACCGTGTCGGCGCCAGTGGCCTCGATGTTGTCCACCTTGTTGGAGACCAGCCGCTCGGAGATTTCCGGGTACTTCACGCAGAACGTGCCGCCGAACCCGCAGCAGACGTCGGTATCCGCCATCTCGCGCAGTTCAAGCCCCTCCACTGCGCCGAGCAGGGCGCGCGGCTGGTCGCGGATGCCCATCTCGCGCAGGCCGGAGCAGGAGTCGTGGTAGGTGATCACCCCGGAATGCTGCAAGCCAGTCAACTCCATCTGCGCCACTTCCACCAGGAACCGCGTCAGCTCCCAGGTGCGGCCGGCAAGCTCACGGGCGGCCTCGGCCCATTGCGGGTCGTCCCGCAGCAGGTCGGGGTAGTGACTGGTGATGGTGCCGCCACAGGAACCGGATGGCACCACTATGTAGTCGTAGCCCCGGAACGCCGTGATCACCTGTTTGGCAATGGTGGTTGCGTGCTGGTGATCGCCGTTGTTGTAGGCCGGCTGGCCGCAGCAGGTCTGCGCCTCGGGCACATCCACCGTATAGCCCGCCTGCTCCAGAAGCTGTGCGGAGGCGAAACCGACGGAGGGGCGAAAGAGGTCGACGAGGCAGGTGGCGAAGAGCGCGACGGTGCCGCGCGACTGGGTTGTTTCGGTCATCTGGGACCCCGGAGCTGGTTCGCGTTCGAAACGGTCCTGAGTGCAGCCGTCCGGGGCCGGGTCGCGGTGGCAGAAAGCCAGCGTTCCATCCGTGCCCCTTGAAACGAACCCCGGCCGCCCACAGCCTGTGCTACAGGGTAACGTAAATCCGGTCCCATGAAACGTTGCACGGCAACGAGGAGCGACTATGAGTCTCACCGAACAGAAGTGCACCCCGTGCCAGGGCGGAGTAGAGCCCATGCCCCGCGAGCGGGCCGAAGGATTCATGGATCAGGTGCCGGGCTGGGAGTTGACCCATGAGGCCACGCGCCTGCAGCGCAGGTTCAAATTCAAGAACTTCGCCCAGGCCAATGCGTTCGTTGACCGAGTGGGTGAACTGGCGGAAGCCGAAGATCACCATCCGGACATCACCTTCGGGTACGGCTACGCGCTGGTCGAGATCTGGACCCACAAGATCGGCGGCCTGCACGAGAACGACTTCATCTTCGCCGCCAAGACGAACGAGCTGTTCGAGGCGTAGGGTGTAGACGTAGAGACGTAGGGTGGACCTTCAGGTCCACCGTCCGTAAACGTGCCCGTCACACGTAATTGGTCCCGCAATGGTGGACCTGAAGGTCCACCCTACGGGGCCCGAGGCATGGCCGTGGCCCGTAGGAGCGACGTCAGTCGCGACCCGGCTCGCCCTCCCGCTCCCACGTGCCCGACCGCCCGCCGCTTTTCTCCATCAGGCGCACGCCGTCGATGGTCATGCCCCGGTCCATGCCCTTGCACATGTCGTACACGGTGAGCAGCGCCGCCTGCACGGCGTTCAGCGCCTCCATCTCCACCCCTGTGCGCTCCACCGTCTCCGTACGCGCTGTGCAGTGAATGCCGCTGCCGTCATCCAGTGGTTCCAGCGTGACCTCCGCATGGGTAAGCTGGATCGGGTGGCACAGCGGTACGGTCTCCCAGGTCTTCTTGGACGCCATCAGCCCCGCGACCCGGGCCACCGCCAGCACATCACCTTTCTTGATCCGCTGCTCACGGATGGCGGCCAGGGTGTCGGCTTCCATGTGAATCCGCCCCTCGGCTACGGCCACGCGCCGCGTGCTGTCCTTGTCGCCCACGTTGACGATATGGACTTCACCGGTTTCATTCAGATGCGGGAGCTTGCTCATGTTGCCTCCTTCGGGCCGTCGCGGTGGAGCTGCACACTATAACGCCTGTGCCGCCGTTTCCGGGCACCGCGGGCGGTGGACGGCGGCGCTGCCCGGCGTATTGGCGCTTCTGCTCGGCGGGTGTGCCGCAGTCGGCCCGCCGCCCGCTCCCGACCCGGACCCCGATGCGCCGGGCGGTGCGTGCCGGGTGTTCTTCGCCGATCTCGACCGTGCCGTCACCGAGGCCGGCGTGCGTGATGGTATCGGCGCCCCGGCCGAGGCCCATCCCTACCTTCGCGGCACGCGCTTCCTGCAGGCCTTCCATGACGCGCTGAACGCCCCCGACTTGCGCGTGGCCTGGCTGGATGCCGCCCAGCAGACGGATCGCGACGCCAGGGCCCTGGAGCTGATCAATCTCGGCGGGGATGCCCTTCGGGGCATCGAGCTGCCGCCGGGTGCGGACAACCCGTGGCAGGCCGTGACCGACTGCGGCGATACGCTGCGGGCACTGGACCGCCTGGATACGGATGCAGCCGCGTGGCATGAGGCGCGGGATGCCCTCACCGTACCCGACGAGTACATCACCTGGCACCGGGCCGCCGGGGTCTACCCGGTCAGCCGCTGGTTCATCCGCGCGGGCGTTGGCGCCTGGCAGCGTGGCGTGCGTGACACGTTCGAGAATGCGCGGCCCGACGACGACCCCGCCTACCGCTACGCGCCAGCAGAGGGCGCGGCCGTGGCGCAAGATCAGGCCACCGCTCTCCTCGCGGAGGCGGAACGGGACGCTCTGGGCCGGCCACGATTGCCGGCACGCGACTGGCAGCGGCTGTTCGACGCGTACGCACCGGTCATCGAAGTGGAGGGGGAGGCACCCCACAACCGGATCGGGGCGCCGGGCCAGGACGCCGACGGGCAACCCGCTGTGGATACCAGCCACCCCGTGGTTTACACCTCGGTATCGAGCACGCGCTTCGCCGGGGAGACCCATGTGCAGTTGAGTTAC
Source organism: Aquisalimonas sp. (assembly GCA_007126095.1). Lineage (GTDB taxonomy): Bacteria > Pseudomonadota > Gammaproteobacteria > Nitrococcales > Aquisalimonadaceae > Aquisalimonas. Next base: position 2,187 of record SLBZ01000057.1, on the reverse strand, counting down.
ACGTGGTGGTTCACCGAGCGCCCGGTGGATCACTGGTTCGACCTGCTGGGCGGCGCGCTGGATGGCCTGACTCTCCGACTGACCCTGGCGCCGACCGGCGAGCTGCTGCTGGCGGAGACCATGCACAACTGCGGCTGTTACCACCAGTACTACCCGGTGCAGGGGCTGCTGGCCCGCGCGCGGCCCGATTACGCCGAGCCACCGCTCGTCCTCCCGGGGCCCGGGCTGCCGGATGCGGGGGAGCGGCTGCACCTGCGTCTGGAAGATGGCACCCACTACGTGCAGTCTCTTGCATTCGCCGCACCCCAGCCCGGTAGTGCAGACGGCTATACCATGCGGGATTACGACCGCCTGCGCAGCCTGCCCCGGGCCGATGGCGCACGGCGCAGCCTGTTCCAGCCCGACGGCCTGGTGCCCGGGACGGAGCGGCGGGAGCGGTGGTTCTTCTGGGTGGCGGGCGTGCCCGAGCCCGGGGCCATGCGCCAGTCGCACCGCCACGCCACGGCGTTCGTGGGGCGGCGGCACTTCGACGATCCCGACCTGCTGGAGCGCATCTTCAAGCCGGCGGTCGCCGACTGACGCTACTCGGGTTTCGGCGGCTTGCGCAGGTTCTTGCGCCGGCCGCGCTGGGTCTTGCTGTCCATGCGCTTCTTCCGGGCGTTCCTGCTTGGCCGGGTCGGGCGACGGGGTGGTGCCGGCGGGCGGGCAGCCTCCGCCAGCAGCTTCGCGAGCCGCTCCCGGGCCATGCGCCGGTTGGTCTCGCGATGCCGGGAGCTGTCCTCTTCCAGAATCAGTACATCGTCGCCGGTGAGCCGCCGGCCGGCCAGTTGGCGCAACCGGTGAAGCACGCGCTCCGTCAACGCCGTGGTGCGGCCCAGGTGATAGCGAAGCTGCACGCGGGTCTCGGTGGTGTTCACGTGCTGCCCGCCCGGCCCGGAGGCGCGCACGAAGCGCTCTTCCACGGCCTGTTCCTCGATCGGCGGAGCAGCGCTGCCGCCCATTACCGCTCCCGGGCGCGGATGACCAGATCGTAGCGGTCCACGTCGCTCATGAACCGGCTGCGCTGGGGGTGGCCGCGCAGAAAGCGGCGGACTTCCGTGTGCGTCTGTCGCGCACCGGCCACGTCATCCTCCGCGAGCTGCGCGCGGATGCGTGCCATGCGCAGGTGGAAATGGCGCTCCATATGCAAGCTCTGGTAGAAGGGGTCGTCCGGGTTGAGCTGCTCAAGCGTGTCGTCGAGCAGTGCCGCCGCGCCGTCCAGATCGCCGCCGGAGCGCAGCGTCTGTGCCTCCTCAAGCAGCGCCTCGGAGTCGTCCAGCGCATGCGCCACGACGGGCAGGAGCAGAGCGGCCAGTAGCAGTAACAGCGTGCATTTTCTCATTGTTATCAATCGCCTCCTCGCGCCCGCTCGAGTATACGGCGGCAACGGGACGGGGCCAACCGGTCCAGTTCAGAACGCGGCCACCAGGAACAGCGCCACGGTGCAGCCGGTGGCCCCCAGCCAGGCGAGGCTGCGCAGCAGATGGCGATCGGCGATGTAGAGGGCACCGTAGAGCACCCGCAACAGCACAAAGGCCAGCGCCAGGGCGTTCACCACGCCCTGACCGGCGTCAAGTTGCTGCGCCGTGAGCACCGCCGCCGCGAAGGGCGGGAAGGCCTCGAAGCCGTTCTGCTGTGCCCAGTTCGCCCGCTGCCGCCAACCCGCCTGGGATGCCAGCCATTCCCGGGGCCGCCGGTTGCTGAAACGCTCGCCACCGGCCTTGGCGATACCGGCGAACACAACGGGGAGAAAGGCGGCGATGAGAATGCACCAGTAGGCGAGAGGCATTGGGAAAGAATCCTGTCTGGAAAATGTTGGCGTTCAGAGTAGGGCAGTCGATGGGGTGGAGCAAGCGGGGCAGGGGAGAGTTCGTGGACGCCAGAGCGCAGGACGTAGGAGGGACTTCAGTCCCGATAAGAGGTGCCCAGCCGCGAAAGGGCGGGACTCACGTCCCTCCTACGCAAAAAAACGGGCGCCCGAGGGCGCCCGTTCATCACCAGAGTGGCCTGGTCCGATGACTTAGAAGTTGTAGATCGCCGAAGCCATGACGCGGACGGCGTCTTCGGACTCGCCTCCACGCTCAGGTGTGCGCTTGTGATAGCCCACTTCCGCACCATACGTCACGCGGTCAATGGGGGACCAAGCAT
>SLBZ01000025.1 GCA_007126095.1 Aquisalimonas sp. | reverse complement strand
TGCCCTGGATCATGAGTGTCGGCATGGTGATGTCTCGTTGTTACCCGCAGCAAACCGCATGATCGTAGGGTGGACCTTCAGGTCCACCGTGGAGCGTCGACAACCTGTTCCGGCCCGTCGATTGCAGGATGGTGGACCTGAAGGTCCACCCTACTTCTCCCACGTCAGAGCTCGACGCCCTTCTGCGCCCGCACGCCGCCGTCCTTGAAGGCGTGTTTCACCACCTGCATCTCGGTGACGGTGTCGGCGATGTCGATGAGTTCCTGCTTGGCGTTGCGGCCGGTGACCACGGCGTGCTGCATCTCCGGGCGCGCAATGAGGTCGTCCAGGACGCGGTCCAGATCCAGGTACTCGTAGCGCAGGGCGATGTTGAGCTCATCCAGCAGCACCAGCCCGTAGTCCGGGTCCTTCAGCATGGCGGCGGCCTGCTCCCAGGCGGCGCCGGCGGCTTCCTCGTCCCGGGCCCGGTCCTGGGTGTCCCAGGTGTAGCCCTCTCCCATGACGTGATAGGTGACGTTCGGGTGATCGCGGAAGAAGCGGTCTTCGCCGGTGACGAAGGCGCCCTTGATGAACTGCACGATCCCCACCTTCATGCCGTGGCCGAGCGCCCGGGCGATCATGCCGAACCCGGAGCTGCTCTTGCCCTTGCCGGGGCCGGTGAGCACCAGCAGGACACCCTTGTCCTCCTGAGCCCTGGCGATGCGCTCGTCGATGGCGCGTTTCTTCTTCGCCATGCGCGCGGCATGGCGTTCCGGATCCTTGGCGTTGTCACGCATGGTCGAGTTCCTCCAGTGCGGTTCCGCGGAACAGGGCGGCTGCGGCCTCCGGCGCGGACGGAAAATAGGCGTGGTAATAGCTGGCGGTCAACGCGCCACTGCGGTACACGGCCTCACCGGCGGTGCCGGTGCGGTTGCGCACGGTGCGGGCAGTGGGCTCCAGCGCCGTCTCCAGCCGTGAGTGGTGAAACGTGTGCCCCCGCAGTTCGCCTCTGGCAAGGGTGAGGGACTGCAGGCCCAGGCCCGTGAGCTTGCCGGCCATTACCGCCTCGCCCGGCAGCAGCCCGAGCATGCGGTGGCTGTTGCCGTCACCGTCGGTGAGGGTGTCCATGCAGGCCATCAACCCGCCGCACTCGGCCAGGATCGGTTTGCCCTCGGCGTGGTGGGCGCGGATGGCCAGCAGCATGGGCAGGTTGTCGGCGAGCTGGCGGGCGTGCAGCTCCGGATAGCCGCCGGGCAGCCACAGCGCGTCGCATTCGGGCAGGGTCTGATCGGTGAGGGGCGAGAACTCGGTGATTTCTGCCCCCATGGCGGCGAGCAGTTCCAGGTTGGCGCGGTAGATGAAGGCGAAGGCGGCGTCCTTTGCCACGGCGATACGAACGCCTTCCAGCAATTGCTGCGGCGCCGGCAGTGGCTCGCTCGCCAGCTCCACGGTGGCCGGCAGGGTGTCCAGCCCTGCATCGCGCAGCACCTCGGCGGCGGCATCCAGACGTTCGTCCAGATCCGCCACCTCGCCTGCCTGTACCAGGCCCAGGTGGCGGTCCGGTACGTGCAGTGACGCGTTGCGTTGGACGGCCCCCAGCAGCGGCATGCGCTCGGGCAGGGCATCGGCGAGCATCTTCCCGTGGCCGGGGCTTCCAGTCCGGTTGGCGATGACGCCGGACAGGCACACATCGTCGCGGTAGAGATCCAGCCCCAGGGCCACGGCGCCGAAGGTCTGGCCCATGCCACTGGCGTCGATCACCGGCACCACCGGAAGGCCGGCGGTTGCCGCCAGGTCCGCGCTGCAGGGGTCGCCGTCGAACAGGCCCATGGAGCCCTCCACCAGCACCAGATCCGCTTCCGCGGCGGCGCTGGCGAGTCGCCAGCGGCATTCGGCCATGCCGGTCATCCAGGGGTGGAGCTGGTAGACGGGGTTGCCGGAAGCGCGCTCCAGCACCATCGGGTCGAGATAGTCCGGGCCGTATTTGAACACCCGCACGTCGCGGCCGGCATTGCGGTGCAGCCGTGCCAGTGCGGCGGTGATCATGGATTTTCCGGAGCCGGAGCCGGGCGCGCTGATCAGCGCCGCCGGTGCCGCTCCGCGGATGGCTTGTTCACTCATGAACGGTGTCTCCCATGGGGTTCAGGGCGGGCGGGCTGAGGGGTGCCCGCACCGGCGGGCACGAACACCTGGGCGCCGTCCACCTCGGCCCGGGCCAGGGGCTGACGGTAGAGGCGCTCCAGCGCCTCGGGGACCAGCATGCGGTCCGTGGGGCCCCAGCAGGCCTCGCCGTCCGGGTAGAGCAGCAGCAGGTGATCGCACCAGCGCGCCGCCAGGTTGATGTCGTGCAGGCAGAGAAAGATGCCGCATCCCGCGTCCGCCTCGTGGCGAAGCAGGTCCATCACTGCCACCTGGTGGCGCAGGTCCAGATGGTTGGTGGGTTCGTCGGCAAGCCAGAGATCGGGCGTCTGGGCGAGCGCCGTGGCAATGGCAACGCGCTGGCGTTCACCGCCGGAGAGCGTGCTCACCAGCCGCGACTCGAGTCCATCGAGCTCCATGCGCGCAAGCGCCCGGCGGGCGATGGTGACGTCGTCGGCGGTTTCCATGTCCCAGGGCGCCAGGTAGGGGTGACGGCCGATCAGCACCGTCTCCAGCACCGTGGCCGGAAAGCCGTCCTGCCGCTCCTGGAAGACCACGGCGAGGGCGCGGGCCACGCGCTTGCGACGCTGGCCGCGGAGCGCTTCGCCGTCCAGAAGCACGTTGCCGAGCCGTGGCGCCCGCAGTCCGGCAAGGGTGTGCAGCAGCGTGGTCTTGCCGGCGCCGTTGGGCCCCAGCACACCCCAGATCTGGCCCGGTGCGATGGTCAGATCCAGCGCCGTGCCAGCCGCCCGTTCCGGGATGTCGATCACCAGATTGCGCGTGCTCAGCGTGGTCATCAACGGCTCCGGTAGAGCAGATAAAGGAATGTGGGCACCCCCAGCAGCGCGGTAATGACGCCGACCGGAAGCTGCTCGGGGGCAATCATGGTCCGTGCCAGCGTATCCGCAAGTGCCAGCAGCGCGCCCCCGGCCAGCGCCGCGGCGGGCAGGATCAGGCGCTGGTCGTTGCCCAGAACCAGGCGCAGCATGTGCGGCACTACCAGGCCGACGAAACCGATACTGCCGGCGGTGGTCACCGCGACGGCGGTGATCAGGCTGGCGCCGATGTAGATGGACCACTCCAGCGCCCGTACCGGTACGCCCAGGGCGGCGGCCTGGAGCGGCCCGCGTGCCAGCACGTTGAGGCTGCGGCCCAGCGGCAGCACCAGCAGGCAGGTGCCCAGCAGTACGGCGAAGGCGACCCATGGCGTGCGCGCGTAGGTGAGATCGCCCATGAGCCAGTACAGCATGCCTGGCAACTGTTCCGTGGGGCCCACTGCGAGCATGAAGGTGATCACCGCGCCCCAGCCGGCCGCCACCACCACGCCGGTGAGCAGCAGCCGCGTGGGCGTCCAGCTGCCGGTGCCGTGGGCGAGGCCGAAGACAAGCACGGTGGACAGCAACGCGCCGATGAACGCTGACCCGGATACCACGGCGGCGCCCATGCCAAGCAGCATGGAGGCCAGTGCACCCACCGCGGCCCCGCCCGAGAGGCCGAGCACGTAGGGATCGGCCAGCGGGTTGCGCAGCAGGACCTGCATCAGAGCTCCGGCGACCGCCAGCAGCCCGCCCACGGCGAACGCGGCCAGGGCGCGCGGGGCGCGCAACTCCAGTACCAGCGTCCGGTGCAGGGGGGAGCCGTCACCGGTGAACACCGCCCACAGCTCGGCGGGCGGGATGTGCACGCTGCCGATGGCGACGGCGATCAGCACCGAGGCCAGTGCAATCACCAGCAGCACCAGCAGCGGTGGGATCAGACGCCCGACGCCGATGCCCGCACTGGGCGCCGCCGTTGGTGATACGCCGCCGTCAGCGGCGCTCACGGGCCCTCTCCAGCTGTTCGCAGAGAATGCGGCTGCCTTCCGCCACCCGCGGCGTGGGCCGCTGGATGCTGGAGGGGGGTACGAAGAACAGATTGTCGCGCCGGGTCGCGGTCAGGCTGTCGTACCCGCGCCACGGCTCCAGCCAGGTTTCGTCCGCCTCGCCCATGCCGCCGGCGACAATGGCCTCGGGGTCGCGGTCGAGTACCGATTCGGTGTCGATGCGCGGGGTCAGGCTGCCCAGTTCGCCGAAGACGTTGTCACCGCCGCACAGTGCGGCCGCCTGGCTGATGAGGTGGGCGTCGTTGACGGTCATGAGCGGGTCGTCCCAGACCTGGTAGAACACGCGCACCGGCTCGGCGTCGGCGTACTCATCACGGATGCCGTCGATGGCGTCTCGGAACGCGGTTGCCTCATCGGCGGCATGGCCGGCGGTGCCGGTCAGCACGCCGAGGCGTTCCAGCGTGCTGGCGATGTCGTCCAGCTCCCGTGGTTCGGAGAGATAGAGCGGTACGCCCAGTTCCTGGAGGCGCTCCAGTTGTTCCGAGGGATTGCCGGTGATCCAGCCGACGATCAGATCGGGCTCGCGGGCGAGCAGCGTTTCCATGTCTAGACGCTTGTAGCTGCCGACGCGCGGGACCTCTTCGGCCTCCGGGGGGTAGTCGCTGTAGCTCACCGCGCCCACCACGGCGTCGCCGGCACCGGCGGCGAACAGCAGCTCCGTGGCGCCGGGCGACAGAGAGACAATGCGCTCCGCCGGGGCGTCGAGGCAGACCTCCCGGTCGGCATCGTCTGTGACGCAGGGCTCGTCCGCCGCGATGACCTGCCACGGGCCAAGGATGCCCGTGACGGCCAGGCCGGCCAGGATGCGCAGCGGGGTGCGCGCTGTGGTGGTTGCGATCATTTCAATCCTCTCCTCCGATCATGATCAGCCGCCCGGTTTCCGGATCACGGTAGACCTGGCCCACGGATTCGTAGCCGCTGCCCGCCTCGCCGGCGCCGTCCGGCACGTCGGGCAGTTCCCGGCCGGCGTCAACATCGACGCCGCCTTCGCTGGTCTGTTCCAGCCCGTCGCTGGATGCGGCCAGGGCGACCATCAGCCCGACGGCGAAGACGAGCATGATATCCGCCAGGTTGGCCAGCGGCCCCATGGGGTCGTCGTCGCCGGCGTCGAAGCGGCTGCGGCGGTAGGCGGGGATGCTCACGACTGCGCCCCTTCGAGCCGCTCCATGGCGGCGTCGTACCAGCGCCGCCGCAGCCGGCCGATGAGAAATCCGAGAATGCCGACCAGCAGCCCCAGAACGGTGGTGTTGAAGGCCACGGTGACGGCCTGGGCCAGGACATCCAGCTCGCCCCGCCCCAGCGCCGCCAGACCCGGCCCGAGGGGAATCAGCGTGCCCATGAGGCCGAGCATCGGCCCCACCCGTGCCAGCAGGTCGGCGCGGTCGATACGGCGCTGCGCACGGCGCGCGACGGCCTGTGCATCACCTTTCGCCTCCATGCGCCGCAGGCCGCCGGTGCGCTCGCCCAGCGCGAGGCCCAGCTCCCAGAGGGCCAGGGCCACCAGGGCCAGCAGCGCGATGATCACCGGCTCCAGCAGCCAGCCGACCACGGCGTCCATGATTTCCAGTGTTGCCGATGTGAACATCGTTTGCCTCGTTGATGCGTGTTGCGGTGGTCGCGACTCACGTCGCTCCTACCTGTGCGTTCTGCACGCCCGCCAGGGGCGTCAGAGCACCGTAGGGTGGACCTTCAGGTCCACCAGTCGAGCCCGGTTCATCGAAGGTGGACCTGAAGGTCCACCCTGCGGACGTACGGGCGCCCGTAGGAGCGACGTCAGTCGCGACCCTTGGGTTACAGCCGCCGGCCCGCGGCGATTCCCCCGGCCAGCAGGAGCAGCGCCGCGGCTGCCACGATCCACGGGAGCAGGATGAACCCGCCCTCGGCGGCCTCGTCGCCGGCGTCCTCTTCGCCCTGGTCCCGGTCCTCGGCTGCGTCGTCGGCCGCTTCGGCCAGCTCGTCGGTGATGTCCACCTCAGCGACCGTGGCCGGGTCCATGGCCTGTTCGGCCCGGTCCATCTGCGCGGCGGCACGCATGCCGTCGAAGCTGGCCTGCAGTTCCTCTTCACTGAGCCGCTCCGACACCCAGTCCATGGTCGGGTGGTCGGGCCGGGTGTGGCCACCGCCCGGCAGGCCGTGCTCCACCACCAGTTCGGCGAAGTCTTCGGCCAGGGCGTTGATGACGGCGTCGTCCGCGTCCCAGAACTCCCGGTGCGCGGCGACCAGGCTGATGGCCTGCATGTGGGTCTTCACATGGACGTTGTGATCTTCCTCGAGGAAGTCGTCCAGGCCGATACCGTGGCTGTCCTGGAAGTAGACGTCGTGGACTTCGTCCCAGACCCACGAGCGCACCACCTCCGGGCTCGTGACCTGCCAGCCCCAGAGGTTGTCCATGAAGTCGGCGGCCATGGTGCGGGCCCCGGCGTAGCCGTGGTCCATGAGCGGCTCGAGCCACTGCGGGTTGAGGTTCTGCCGGCGCAGTTCGCCCAGCAGGGCCCGCTGCAGGGACTCCACGCGGACGTTGTCCACGTCGGCGTGCTGGAGGACGCGGTTGTCCGGAGCGGCGCCGGTGAGGGTTTCCACGGCCAGGGACAGCCCGCCCTGGAAGTCGAAGCCGTCGTCGTTGTCCAGCAGCCCATAGACGTGGCTGGCGCGACCAAGATAGGTCCGCCCGACGGAGCGCAGCCGCGTCTCGAAGGCGTCGTGGGCGGATTCGCCGCTGGCCTCTTTGCCGTAGGCGTGCCCCATTCGCCGCGTGTAGGCCGCAGCCAGCTCGCTGCGGTCTTCCCATGCGCCGGAGCGCTCGGCCAGCCGGTTGACGCCGGCGCCGTACGCCCCCGGGGCGGTGCC
>SLBZ01000129.1 GCA_007126095.1 Aquisalimonas sp. | reverse complement strand
GGAAGCTGCTCCTAGTACGAGAGGACCGGAGTGGACGCACCTCTGGTGTTCCGGTTGTCACGCCAGTGGCACTGCCGGGTAGCTAAGTGCGGACGGGATAACCGCTGAAAGCATCTAAGCGGGAAGCCCCTCCTGAGATGAGATCTCCCTGGGTCCTTGAGACCCCTGTAGGGCCGTTGAAGACTACAACGTTGATAGGCTGGGTGTGGAAGCGCAGTAATGTGTGAAGCTAACCAGTACTAATTGCCCGTGAGGCTTGGCCATATAACACCCAAGAAGTTTGGTGTGGCCTGCGCTCTCCAATGCGACGTGCGCGATACAGCAACTTTCCATATTCACGGCCGGCGCCGTAAGGCGCTGGAAATCGTGAGCCAGTTTGCCTGGCGACAATAGCAAGTGGGAACCACCCGATCCCATTCCGAACTCGGAAGTGAAACCACTTAGCGCCGATGATAGTGCCGCCTCGCTGTGGTGCGAAAGTAGGTCATCGCCAGGCTCCTAAACGTGAAAACCCCGCAGCTTTGCTGCGGGGTTTTTTTTTGATTTGTTATTCTGCTTCCAGGCTTCAGGATCACAGGACACGACGTGGACAACGACAACGCAAGAGCTCGGGTGGCCGCCCAGGAACTTCTGGATTTCATCGGTCGGAGCCCGTCGCCGTGGCATGCCGTCGCTCAGATGACCGAGCGGCTCGAGCGCGCGGGGTTCACGCGCCTGTACGAGGACGGTCAGTGGTCGCTCGAGCGCGGTCGTGGCTATTACGTGATTCGAGATGACTCGACCATTGGCGCTTTCCGCCTGGGGGGTGGCTCCCCGGTCGAAGCGGGCTACCGGATTATCGGAGCCCATACCGACTCGCCCGGGTTCCGGGTCAAACCGTCGGGAAGCCAGTCGCGGAGTGGCCACGCCAGTGTGGATGTGGAAGTGTACGGCGGGCCGATCCTTGCGACCTTTGCAGACCGGGATCTTGCTCTGGCAGGCCGGGTGATGGTTCGTGACCGTGAGACCGGTGACGTCCAGAGCCACCTGTTCCACTCCGGGAAGCCGGTGGTGCGACTGCCGAACGCCGCCATTCATCTCAATCGGCAGGTCAACCAGGAAGGCCTGCGGTTTCAGCAGCACGATGAGCTCTCGCTGGTGATCGGCACGCTTCACGACGAACTCCCTGCAGAGGATGCGTTTCGACGGCACCTGGCGACAAACCTGGGTTGCCAGGCCGAGGATGTGCTTGCATGGGAGCTGGCCGTGGCGGATACCCAGCCCGGCAGTTTCTGTGGGCTGGACGATGCGTTCATTGCGACGAGCCAGCTCGACAACCTCGCCTCCTGTCACGCGGGGCTCGATGCCCTGATTGCCTCGGAAGGGAGTGCGTTCAGTGGGGTGTCCCTGCTCGTGTGCTTCGACCACGAGGAGGTGGGTAGCCAGAGCTTCAAGGGCGCCCAGGGTTCTTTCCTGCCGGACCTGGTCTCCAGGATCAATGCGGCAACCGGCGTCGGGGCCGAGGACCGGCATCGTGCCGCGGCATCCAGCATGGTACTGAGCGCCGACATGGCCCACGGCTACCACCCGAACTTCACCCGGTTGTACGATCAGGCGAACCAGGCCATGCTCAATGGCGGCCCGGTGATCAAGATCAACGCCCAGCAGCGTTATGCAACGGATGCCGCCGCCGAAGCGATGTTCATGGCGTTGTGCGAGGAGGCCGGGGTGCCCTGTCAGAAGTACGTGCACCGCAATGACATTCCGTGTGGAAGCACAATCGGGCCTATGACGGCCTCTGCCCTGGGGGTGAGGACGCTCGATGTGGGTAATGCCATGTGGTCCATGCACAGTCTGCGTGAGACGGCAGGTGCCAATGACCATATTGCCATGATTGATGTCATGACCCACTTCTTCCGCCGTGAGCGCCTGCCCTGGAAAACGGATTGACCGTCATGACCCGCACCGATCGTTTGCTGACCGAGTTGGCCGACGGCGTCCCGCACTCCGGTGAGGCCCTTGGACAAGCCCTGGGTGTCACCCGTGCCGCCGTGTGGAAGCTGATTCGGCAGTTGCAGGACGATAGCGTCCCGGTGTTTTCGGAACCCGGCAAGGGGTACCGGCTGCAGCACCCCGTGGAACTCCTCGAGGCCGACGCCATCCGTGCGGCCACGGGAGAGCGCGGTGCGGCGATGCTGGAACGGATCTCGGTGGAGCGGGTTGTGGATTCCACCAACCGCAGACTGTTCGAGGCTTCCAGCAGCGAAGCCCTGCCTCAGGCGCTGTTTGCGGAGGCGCAGAGCGCCGGGCGCGGGAGACGTGGCCGGGACTGGCACTCCCCGTTCGGCCGCAATCTCTATATGAGTATTGCCTGGCCATTCAGTGACGTCCCCGGCGGACTTGGCGGGCTGAGCCTTGCGGTGGGACTGGCCGTCGCGGACGTGCTCGCGTCCTATGACGCCCGTGGCCTCGGCCTGAAGTGGCCCAACGATCTCCTGATTGACGGTGACAAGCTGGGCGGGATTCTGGTCGAACTGCAGGGCGAGCCGGCGGGCCCGTGCACCGCGGTGGTCGGCCTGGGGCTGAATCTGTTCCCCGACGACACCGATACCATCGACCAGCCGTGGACCGCGCTCGCCGAGCACGTCGCCCGCTGGCCGGGTCGTAACGTCATCGCCGGCCAGGTGCTCGGCGGCGCCGTCGAGGCCCTGGCCCGTTTCGGTGACCAGGGGTTTCCCGGTTTCCTGGACCAGTGGCCGCGGCACGATATCCTGGCAGGCCGACGCGTGCGCCTGTTTGCTGGCAACAGGGTCGTAGACGGCACTGCAGCCGGAGTGGACCAGACCGGTTGCCTGCTGCTGGAGCGGGATGGCGGCGTCGAACCATGGAGTGCCGGGGAGGTTTCCCTGCGTCCGGTCCAATGAAACTGCTGTTCGATCTCGGCAATTCCCGCTGCAAGTGGTGCCTGTGGCACGACGACGGGCCGCATGCGCAGGGTGCGGTGGCGTATACCGCGGAAGGCCATCTGCCTGTGGCCCTGTTCAGGGCGCTCGAATGCCGGACGGAGCCCGTGGAGGCTATCGTCCTGTGCACCGTCTCCGCGCCGGCGATGATGGAGGCGTTGGAAGTGTGGGCCAGGGAGCAGTACGGCCGCCCCATCCATCGTTTCACCTCCCGGGCGTCCCACGGGTCGATCATCAATGCGTATCCGAACCCGTCAAGCCTCGGTGCCGACCGCTGGGCGGCCATTGTCGGAGCCCGCAGCCGGTATTCCGGCGCGCTGTGCATTGTCGACTGCGGGACCGCGGTAACCGTTGACGTGCTGGCGCAGGACGACCGTCACGCCGGCGGTCTGATTTTCCCGGGCCTGGGTCTGGCGCGGCGTGCGCTGTCGTCAGGCACGCATCACCTGGGAGACCCGGGGGAGGGGGCGCTGCCGCTGCTGGCGTCGGACACCCCCACCGCCATTCGCGCGGGCACGTTCCACAGCCTTGCCCATGCCATCGACGGTCTCAAGGACCGCATGGGGCACGCACTGTCCGCACCACTGACAGGTGTGCTCACAGGTGGGGACGCTGACACGCTTGCCCGGGTGCTGGACGGTGACTGGCACGTTGACCACCCGCTGGTGTTCGCCGGGCTGGCTCAGGAGGCCCCGCCGTCGTGAGAGCGTTCTTCGTACTCATGCTGCTGCTCAACGTCGGCGTGTTCGCGCTGTTCACCCTCGACGCCCGGGACGATCCGCAACCGTACCCGTCGCAACCGGCGGCGGGATCGCTGCGCCTGATGAGTGAGGTCCCCGCGGATGCGCCCGCGCCGCCTGAACCGGAGGACGATATGCCCTCCGTCGCCACCGACGAGACCGGGCTGCAGTGCTTTAGCGTGGACGGCCTGGACCGCACGGACGCCGAGGCCCTCGCCGCAACGGTGCGCACCGCCGGTGATGTTGCCCGCGTGCTGGAAGTCGAGGAGCGGGATTTCGTCGGGTACTGGGTCTACGTACCACCCCATCAGACCATGGCGGATGCCCAGGAGACCATGGCCGAACTGGCGGACGAGGGCATCAGTGACTACGGCTATGTGGGCGGAGATGACGAGCACGCCGTTTCCCTCGGCGTGTTCAGTACCCGTCAGCGTGCCATGGACCGGGAGACAGAAATCGGCGACCTCGGGATCGAAACCGAGATTGGCGAACGTTACCGCTCGGTCACAGCGTACCGGCTGTTCGTCGGCGCTGATGACCCTGACACCCTCCCGCCCGCGGATTGGCAGCCCGCCGATTGCCAGGACATCGAGGATTGAACTACCATACCTGCCCGTGATGCTGGCGTAGCTCAGTTGGTAGAGCAACTGATTTGTAATCAGTCGGTCGCAGGTTCGACTCCTGTCGCCAGCTCCATTCCCAGTCCGTGAAGCCACGCCGAAGGCGTGGCGCGTGCCCCCTGACCGCCCTGTTTCCCCGCGCATCTCACGAGCCGCGCGCTAACCACGCATGTGCTGAAATGCCTCGACGATGTGCCCGGCGAGTGTCTCCGCGGCGCTCCCCAGGCCGGGGCGACGCATCAGCGCCACGTGGTGATCCGCCAAAGCAGGCAGCGCGCTCTGGTCGAGCCTGCGAAGCGGCGGCTGGACCAGGCTGAGCGGAAACGCCGAGACTGCCAGGTCTGCAACCATGGCGGCTTCCTGCCCGGCGCAGTGCTCGCACGTGTAGGCGATCCGGTAGGAGATGCCCGCGCGGTCGAGTGCTTCCAGAGCCGTCCGACGCCAGACGCACCCGTGGTTGGCTAGCGCCACTGGCAACGGCGAGCGCTGTGCCGCAATGCCGCCTTCCCGCCCTGTCCACACCAGCGGTTCACTGTGGACGATCTCGCCTGCCGGCTCCTGACCGTCCCCGCCAACCGTAATCAGTACGAGATCCAGTTCGCCCGCCTCCTGACGCTCGACCATCGTGCTGGTGTTCCCCACGACCACATCCACCTGCACCGCCGGGTGCGACCGGGCGAACTGAGCCAGCACCCCGGGCAGGATGCGTGAGCCGACCACGTCGGTGGTGCCGAAGCTCACACGCCCCTCCAGCGAAGGTGCAAGAAACTGGGTGACGGCCTCCTCGTTGAGCTTGAGCAAGCGCCGCCCGTAGCCCAGCAGGACTTCCCCTTCAGGGGTCAGGCGCACCTGGCGCGCTTCCCGTACGAACAGCGACTGGCCCAGGGTCTGTTCCAGGCGCTTGATCTGCATGCTCAGTGCCGAGGGCGTCCGGAATACCTGTCTTGCAGCCCGGGTGAAGCTGCCGCTCTCGGCGATGGTGACGAAGGTCCGCAGCACATCCGCGTCAAGCAGGGGGAGAGTGTCGTAATTCAGCGATGTGCCCCGCTCATCCATTGTCATGACCATTCAGAAAAAATGAACGCCGACTGTAGTTGTTTTCGTTTGTTTGATCAATAACCCCCCGGCACCATCTGCCCTGAGGTCGCCATCTCTTTGTGATGCGACTGCACTGACGGAGGTGTGACATGCGCAATCTCAATCGCGGATTACGTGTCGGGCGAGGGCGGAAGAAGCCCCCACGGCTGCCCGATTTCTATATGCCGGCCATGCCGCCACTCGGCCTCATCCGTGCCGTATGGCGCTGGATTGCGCTCGGTATCAGGGGGTGCCGGTCGCGAGGACATCGCCGGCCGTGACGTGCGCGCCATGACCGGACGTGACGATGACAGAGGAGATTTCATGACGATCGACGACAAGGCGCCAGACGCGAACACGACCAACGCGGGCGTACCCGCCCCGCAGGGACCGGCGAACCCGGTCGACACCGATTACGTCATCGGCCAGGACAATGTCGCCGTGACGAAGTGGGGCGTCAACCTCGACCTGCACGGTACGGTCTTCACCGTGTCGTCGCTGGTGATCCTGGTGTTCGTCATTCTGACACTGGCGCTGCAGACCGAGATCGAACCGGCATTCGATGCCGTCTTCAGCTTCGTGACCAGCAACCTGAGCTGGGTGTTCCTGCTGGGCGGCAACCTGTTCGTGCTCGTCAGCGTCGCGCTGATCTTCACGCCGCTCGGCAGGGTGCGAATCGGCGGAGCCGAGGCCAGGCCGGACTTCGGGTACTTCGGCTGGTTCGCCATGCTGTTCGCCGCGGGCATGGGCATCGGCCTGATGTTCTACGGCGTCGCCGAACCGCTGACCCACTTCGACGCGGCCCTGGGGGGCACCGCCGCGGAGAACGGGGCGCGCACCGATTGGGCCCCGCTGGCCGCCGCCGCAGACGATGTACAGGCCGCAGCCTCGCTCGCCATGGCCGCCACCATCCTGCACTACGGCATACACCCGTGGGGGAGCTACGCCATTGTCGGCCTGGCGCTGGCCATCTTCGCGTTCAACAAGGGTCTGCCGCTAACGATGCGCTCGATCTTCTACCCGGTGCTGGGCGAACGCGTCTGGGGGTGGCCGGGCCACGTGATCGACATCCTGGCGGTATTCGCAACCCTGTTCGGTCTGGCGACGTCGCTGGGTCTCGGAGCGTCCCAGGCCACCGCGGGCCTCAGTTACTTGTTCGGCGTGCCCGATACCGACATGAGCATGGTGCTGCTGGTGACGGGTATCACGGCCCTGGCACTGGTTTCGATCCTGCTGGGCGTGGACAAGGGCGTGCGGCGCCTGTCGCAGTTCAATCTCGGGCTGGCCTTGCTGCTGCTGGTCTTCCTGATTGTCGCCGGCCCGACCCTGCTGATCGTTACCGGCTTCTTCGAGAACCTGGGGGCTTATGTGGCCCATCTGCCGGCGCTGTCGAACCCGTTCGGCCGTGAGGATGCCAACTTCAACCAGGGGTGGACGGCCTTCTACCTGGCCTGGTGGATCTCCTGGTCGCCCTTCGTCGGCATGTTCATCGCCCGGGTCAGTCGCGGCCGCACCGTGCGCGAGTTCCTGATTGCCGTGCTGCTGGTCCCGACCCTCGT
>SLBZ01000122.1 GCA_007126095.1 Aquisalimonas sp. | reverse complement strand
CGATGGGCAACATCATCATGGCAGTCGCGGTATTGCTGATCCACATGGACAGCACGGCTGTCGCCAGCATGAAACCCAGGATCATCCGGCGCGGGTCCGTTCCCACAAGATTGATGGTGTGCAGCGCGATACGGCGGTGCAGATTCCAGCGCTGCATGGTCACGGCGATGAGAAAGCCGCCGAGGAAGAGGTAAATGAGGTCATTGCCGTAGGCGCGGGTGACATCACCCGGGGCCAACACGTCGAGGGCGGGAAACAGCACGATGGGAACCAGTGCGGTTGCCGCGAGAGGCAGCGCTTCGGAGATCCACCAGGTGGCCATGAGAATCGCCACCAGCGCAACCGCCCACTCGCTAGACTCCAGCCCGGCGGGCGGCCCCGTCACCAGGCCTGCAACCAGAATACTGGGGCCGAGGTAAAGTCCCACACTCTGCCTGGAAAGGGCCATTGCGCGCTCCTTGACTCGAAACCGGGTTATCCGGCGAGAGTCGTCGGGATGGGCTGGTTGTCGTGATCGATCGCGTTTCGCTATTCCAAACAAAAAAACGGCGAGCCGGTGGCTCCCATGCCTCCTGACTCGCCGTTTCAGAATATGGTCGGGGTGGCAGGATTTGAACCTGCGACCACCTGCACCCCATGCAGGTGCGCTACCAGGCTGCGCTACACCCCGAGAAGGCTGGCAATATTACACAAAACCGCGGGGCCGTCCAAGCCTCGCGTCCGCATCAGCGCTTGAGCGCCTGCGCCACTTCCTCCAGCTCCAGCCGGACCTGATGGATCACCTGTTGGCTCTGATTGAGATCTTCCCTGGCATCGTCACCCGAAAGGCGCTGACGCGCCCCGCCAATGGTGAACCCCTCCTCGTACAGCAGGGACCGGATCTGGCGGATCAGGATCACGTCCTGGCGCTGGTAATACCGTCGATTGCCACGGCGCTTGACCGGCTTGACCTGCGGGAACTCCTGCTCCCAGTAACGCAGCACATGCGGCTTCACGCCGCACAGTTCACTGACCTCACCGATGGTGAAGTAGCGCTTGGCCGGGATCGCCGGCAGTTCGTCGTTATTCCCCGGTTCCAGCATAGGCTTCTACTCTCGCCTTCAGTTTCTGACCGGGCCGGAAGGTCACCACGCGCCGGGCGGAGATCGGGATCTCTTCACCGGTCTTGGGGTTGCGTCCTGGCCGCTCGCTCTTGTCACGCAGATCGAAATTGCCGAAGCCGGACAGCTTGACCGCGGTTCCATCTTCCAGGCAAGAGCGGATCTCCTCAAAAAAACACTCTACCAGATCCTTTGCTTCCCGCTTGTTCAGTCCCACCTCTTCGAACAGACGCTCCGCCATGTCTGCCTTGGTCAAAGCCATGCGATTATCCTCTCAACTCCGCGTGAAGCTCGTGGCGCAGCTGGGCGACCACACGGTCCACTACAGCGTCCACGTCACTGTCTACTAGCGTGCGCGATAAATCCTGCAAAATCAAGCCTATACCCACACTCTTCATGCCATCACCGACGCCCTTGCCCTGATACACGTCGAACAGGATCACGTCCTGCAGCAACTCGCCGCCGGCCTGGCGCACAGTTGCGTCCAGGGCCGCGGCAGAGACGGATGCCTCCACAACGATCGCCAGATCACGGCGAATGGACGGGAACCGCGACAGCGGCTCGAAGGCCGGCAAGCGCGCCTCCT
Organism: Aquisalimonas sp.; assembly: GCA_007126095.1. Lineage (GTDB taxonomy): Bacteria > Pseudomonadota > Gammaproteobacteria > Nitrococcales > Aquisalimonadaceae > Aquisalimonas. The sequence continues at coordinate 20,168 of SLBZ01000122.1, read as the reverse complement.
GCAGCACGTCGAGGCGCACCTCGAACAGGAACGCCGTGCCGTCGAGTTCAAGCCGGCCCTGCAGCTGCGGATGCACCGCGCCGAGCCAGCCAACGGGCTCCCCGTCCAGTTCCACCCGTGCGGTCTGACCCGGGTGCAGCGCCGGGTGCGTATCCGCCACGAACCGGAAGGCCCCGCCACGCCCGGAGACCGACAGCAGAGCCTCCACATCGCCCTTGATGTCGAAGAAGTCCACCGGTCGGGGCCGCTCTGCCCACTGCTCCGGCGCAACCGGGCCCAGCACCACGCCCGCAAGCATCGGCTCCTGGGCAAGATCGTCCAGGGCGCCACGGAAGCGCAGCCCGGTTTCGAACAGCCGCAGGCGCTGCTGCTGCCGGTGCCTGTTGTACACGGCCGCTTTCACCAGCCCCGGCCAGAGGGACGTCCGCATCACCGCCATCTCGGCGGAAATGGGATTCGCCAGCGGGACCGGCGGATGATCGGGGTCAAGCAGGGCCTGCACGCCCGGCTCCACGAAACTGTATGTCACCGCCTCCTGATAGCCGCGATCGACCAGCACGTCCCGCAACCGCGACAGCGGCAACTGCGTTTCAGACTGCGGCTGGATTCGCGCCGGCGTCGCCGGACGGGTCTCGGGGATACGGTCGTAGCCGTGAATGCGCGCCAGCTCTTCGATCAGATCCGCCTCGATGCTGATATCGAAGCGGTAGGCGGGCACCCGCACCTGCCATTGGTCGCCCTCGGCGGTCACGGTCATGCCCAGCCGCTCGAGGATACCGACCACTTCGTCGGCCGGGATGTCCATACCGAGGAGCTGGCGGATGCGCGCCGCACGCAGCGTCACGTCCCGCGGGGCCGGGACATGCGCTTCGTCCACTTGCTCCAGCACCGGCCCCGGCTCACCGCCCGCGATGGCAGTGAGCAGTGCCGTCGCCCGCTCCACGGCGCGCACCTGGCCAGCCGGGTCAACGCCCCGCTCGAAGCGATGGGAGGAGTCGGTGTGCAACCCGTATTGCCGGGCCCGGCCGGCGATGGCGTCCGGCGCGAAGAACGCACTCTCGAACAGGATATCCGCCGTGGTGTCGCCCACGGCGGAGTCCGCGCCACCCATGACGCCCGCCATGGCGAGCGGCGCCTGATGGTCGGCGATCACCAGTGTCCCGGCGCGCAGTTCTACCGTGTCATCGCCAAGTAGCCGCAGGGTCTCGCCGTCACGCGACTGGCGCACGATGATCCCGCCCTGAATCCGGGCGAGATCGAAGGCGTGCATGGGCTGCCCCAACTCCAGCATGACGTAGTTGGTGACATCGACCACCGGGCCGAGGCTACGCACGCCGGCGCGGCGCAGACGCTCCTGCAGCCAGATGGGCGACTCGGCGCGTACGTCCACTCCGCGTACCACGCGGCCCACATAACGCGGACAGGCCACCCCGTCGTCGAGATCGATACTGACGCGGTCATCGGCAACCGGTGCCACGGATTCGGGCTCCGCCGCCGTCACGTCGACCGCGGTCAGAGCGGAGACTTCCCGGGCGACACCGTTCATGCCCAAGCAGTCGCCCCTGTTGGGGGTGAGATCCACTTCGATGACGGCGTCGTCCAGCTGCAGCCACTCGCGGAGATCCCGGCCCACCGGCGCATCGGCCGGCAACGCCATCAGCCCGGCGGCATCGTCACTGAGCCCCAGCTCACGGGCCGAACACAGCATGCCTGTGGACTCGACCCCGCGCAGCTTGGCGCGCTTGATCTTCATGCCCTCCGGCAGGACGCCGCCAACCCGCGCAAGAGGCGCCTTCAGGCCCGCCCGCACATTGGGCGCACCACAGACAACCTGCAACGGTTCTCCGCTGCCGTCATCCACGCGGCACACGGAGAGCTTGTCGGCGTCCGGGTGGGCGCTGCACTCCAGCACTTCGCCCACCACGATCTGCTCAAAGGCCGGCGCCGCCATCTCCACGCCATCCACTTCGAGCCCGGCCATGGTGAGCCGGTGGGCCAGCGCCTGGGTATCCAGGTCCACGGGCAACCACTCGCGTAACCAGTGTTCACTGATCTTCATCCGGACTCCTCAGCTCAATCACCGTCACCGCGCAGGCCGTCGGCCGGCACCATGCGGTCTTGCCTTACTGGAACTGGCGCAGGAAACGCAGGTCGTTCTCGAAGAACAGCCGCAGATCGTTGACGCCGTAGCGGAGCATGGCCAGGCGCTCGACACCCATGCCGAAGGCCCAGCCGCTGTAGCGTTCCGCATCGATGCCGCAGTACTCGAACACTTTCGGATGCACCATGCCGGAGCCCAGCACTTCCAGCCAGCCGCTGCCACCGCATACCCGGCAGCCCTCGCCACCGCAGTGCACGCACTGGACGTCCACCTCGGCCGACGGTTCGGTAAAGGGGAAATAGGACGGCCGGAACCGGACCTCGAGCCGCTGCTCGAAGAACGCTTCCAGGAAGTCGTGCAGCGCGCCCTTGAGGTCGGCGAAGGTAATACCCTCGTCCACCAGCAGGCCCTCGACCTGATGGAACATGGGCGAATGGGTCAGATCTGAGTCGCACCGGTAGACGCGCCCGGGCGCGATGATACGCACCGGCGCCCCTTCGTTCTCCATCACCCGGATCTGCACCGGCGAGGTGTGGGTGCGCAGCAGCCGCGAGGCGTCGAAATAGAAGGTGTCGTGCATGGCCCGCGCGGGGTGGTGCGCCGGAATGTTGAGCGCCTCGAAGTTGTGATAGTCGTCTTCGATCTCCGGCCCTTCCGCAACCCGGAACCCCATGCTCGCGAACAGCGCCTGGATGCGCTCAAGCGTCCGAGTCACGGGGTGCAGCCCCCCGGTGTCCTGGCCGCGCCCGGGCAGGGTCACGTCCACGGCTTCGGCGACAAGCTGGGTCTCGAGGCCGGCGGATTCCAGTGACTCCCGTCGCGCCTCCAGAGCCTGCTGCACCTCTTCCTTGGCCGCGTTGATCGCCTGCCCCGCCGCCGGCCGCTCCTCCGCGGGCAGCCGCCCGAGCTGTTTGAGCTGTGCGGTCAGATGCCCCTTCTTGCCCAGGTAGGCGACGCGCACGGCGTCAAGATCCCGGGCATCGCCCGCATCCCTGATGGCGGCGAGGGCCTCCTGTACCAGCGTGTTCAGTTCCTCGGATCGTTGCGCGCTCATGCTCTTCCGCCGTCACGGCTGCAGCCCCCGGAACGGCGGGCCGCGGCATTGTCACAAAAAAAGGGAAAGGTCTGGCCCACCTTTCCCTTCATTCCCGGGCCCCGGGCCGAGGCCCGGGACACCAAAGGCGAGCCGATCAGCCGTTCAGCGAGGCCTTGGCCTGCTCGGCCACGGCCGTGAACCCGGCTTTGTCGAACACGGCCATGTCGGCCAGGACCTTGCGATCAAGCTCGATGTCGGCCTTCTTCAGGCCACTGATCAGGCGGCTGTACGACAGACCGTTGTTGCGCGCGGCCGCGTTGATCCGCGTCACCCAGAGGGCGCGGAACTGGCGCTTGCGCTGGCGGCGGTCACGGTACTGGTACTGGCCGGCCTTGATGACGGCCTGGTTGGCGATCCGCCAGCTCCGGCTGCGGGCACCGTAATACCCTTTGGCGCGGGACAGCACCTTGTTGTGCTTGGCGCGGGCGGTGACGCCCCGTTTAACTCGTGCCATGGTTCAAACTCCCCGATTGACAATCAGCTGTACGGCAGCAGACGCCGCACGCCGTCGTGATCCTGCTTCGCGACCAGGGTGAAGCCGCGCAGGTTGCGTTTCCGCTTCTGCGCCTTCTTGGTCAGGATGTGGTTGGCAAACGCCTGCTTGCGCTTGAACCGGCCCGACCCCGTCCTCGCAAAGCGCTTCGCCGCGCCGCGGTTGGTCTTGATCTTTGGCATTGCCAGTCTCCAGTCTAAAAAAACAGCAGGCCAGCGCGAGGGCTGGCCATGCAGCATTCCACGAAATGACGAATCAGTTCTTCTTGCGCGGAGCAAGCATCATGATCATGGTGCGCCCTTCCATCTTGGGGCGCTGCTCCACGGTGGCGATGTCTTCCAGGTCGGTCTCGACCCGCTCCAGCAGCTTCAGCCCGAGGTCCTGGTGCGCCATCTCGCGCCCCCGGAACCGCAGGGTGACCTTGCCGCGGTCGCCATCTTCGAGAAACTTCCGCAGGTTCCGGACCTTGACGTTGTAATCGCCAGCGTCGGTGCCGGGCCGGAACTTCACTTCCTTGAGCTGCACCTGCTTCTGCTTCTTCTTGGCGGCCTGCTGCTTCTTGCTCGCCTCGAACTTGTGTTTGCCGTAATCCATGATGCGGCAAACGGCCGTCTCAGGATGCGGCACCATCTCGACCAGGTCGAGACCGGCCTCCTCTGCCCGCTCCAGTGCCTCCTGGAGCGACATGACCCCGGCCTGTTCCCCGTCCTGATCGATCAGACGGACCTGCTCAGTACGAATCTTGTCGTTGATGGGTTTTTCATCAACGGGCGCAGACCGCTTCCGCTTATTCTTCAGAGCGATGTTTCAATCCTCCGCTGTACCACGAGTGCGCCGCGCCACTTCCGCTTCAAGCTTGTCGATCAGCGCCTCGACCTTCATCGAGCCCAGATCTTCACCTGACCGGGTCCGCACGGCAACGGATCCTGATTCCATTTCGCGGTCCCCGATGACGAGCATGTAGGGGACCTTTTGCAATGTGTGCTCGCGGATTTTAAAGCCGATCTTCTCGTTTCTCAAGTCAGAGGAGGCGCGAAATCCCCGACTGCGAAGGGTTTTTTCAACCTCACGGGCAAAATCCGCCTGCCGGTCGGTAATATTCATCACCACCGCCTGCTCGGGAGCCAGCCACAGGGGCAGCGCTCCGGCGTGTTCTTCGATCAGAATACCGATGAACCGCTCGAAGGAACCGAGAATCGCCCGATGGAGCATGACCGGCTCGCGACGCGAGCCATCTTCGGCCACGTAGTCGGCACCGAGCCGCCCCGGCAGGGCGAAATCCACCTGAATGGTACCGCACTGCCACACACGGCCGAGGCAATCCTTCAGGGAGAACTCCACCTTCGGCCCGTAGAAGGCGCCCTCGCCCGGCTGCAGCGTGTAGTCGAGACCGGCGTTGTCGAGCGCGGTCTCCAGCGCCGCTTCCGCCTTGTCCCAGACATCATCGGAGCCCACGCGCTTTGCCGGCCGGGTGGACAGCGCGATGAGAATGTCATCGAAGCCGAGCTCCCGGTAGGCGCGGAAGACCATGTCGATGAACGCCGCCACTTCCGACTGGACCTGCTCCTCGGTACAGAAGATGTGGGCATCGTCCTGGACGAAGTTGCGCACGCGCATGAGCCCGTGCAGCGTGCCCGAAGGCTCGTTGCGGTGGCAGGAACCGAACTCGGCCATACGCAGGGGGAGGTCGCGGTAGCTCTTCAGGCCCTGGTTGAAGATCTGCACGTGGCAGGGGCAGTTCATGGGTTTGACCGCATACATCCGGTTCTCGGATTCGGTGTAGAACATGTCGTCACCGAACTTCTCCCAGTGCCCGGATTTCTCCCACAGGCTACGGTCCACCAGCTGCGGCGTGCGCACTTCCTGGTAATCGTGCTCGCGCAGCAGGTTGCGGATGTAGTCCTCCAGCACGCGATAGACGCGCCAGCCCTTGTCGTGCCAGAACACCATGCCCGGCGACTCTTCCTGCAGGTGGAAGAGGTCCTGGGCCTTGGCGATACGCCGGTGGTCGCGCTTCTGCGCCTCTTCCAGCCGCTTGAGATAGGCCTTGAGGCCCTTGCGGTCTCCCCACGCCGTGCCGTAGATGCGCTGGAGCATCTCGTTGCTGGCGTCGGCCCGCCAGTAGGCGCCGGCCAGCTTGGTGAGCTTGAACGCCTTGCAGAAGCGCGTATTGGGCACATGCGGGCCGAGGCACATGTCCACGTACTCCTGATGGTAGTACAGGGCCATGTGGGTGACATCCGGCATGTCCTCCACCAGCTTGACCTTGTAGCTCTCACCGCGCTCACGAAAGATGCGCAGCACCTCGTCGCGCGGCGTCACCTCTTTGATGACGTCGTACTCCTGGTCGATGAGCTCCGCCATGCGCTGCTCGATCTTCTCCAGGTCGTCCGGCGTGAAACCGTCATCGAAACGGATGTCGTAGTAGAAGCCGTCTTCCACTACCGGGCCGATGGCCATTTGTGCTTCCGGATAGAGCTGCTTCACCGCCTGCCCGAGCATGTGGGCACAGGAGTGACGGATGATCTCCAGCCCCTCGTCACTCTTCGGCGTGATGATCTCCAGCTGCGCGTCGTCAGTGATGAGATCGCAGGCATCGTGGAGTTCGCCGTTGATACGGCCGGCCAGGGTCGCCTTGGCGAGCCCGGCGCCGATGTCAGCGGCGACGTGGGAGATGGAGACGGGGTCGTTGTATTCGCGGCGACTGCCGTCCGGCAGTGTAATGACTGGCATGGAGAGCTCTCCTGACAGTGGTGACCCATACGAGAGGCCACGTGTATTTGCGGTGCCGGCCGTCACGGGGGCGGCCGGCACGGAGCGATCAAGCGGCGCAGTATACCCACCGCGGGCGCGGGATCATAGAGACACGCCGCGCTCCGTCCCGCCCTCCACGCGATTCCGCCCGAGGCGCTTGGCCCGGTAGACGCCCGCATCGGCCCGGGCGATCAACAGCGCGGGCTCGACGGCATCGCCCACAGCAGTGGCACAACCGACGCTGACCGTGACCACGGGGCTGTTGGCCTCAGGCGGCTGTGGAATCCCGGCCGCCTCCACCGACATGCGGATCCGCTCGGCCACGATCACCGCCGCTTCCGCGCCGGCATGGGGCAGAATAACGGCGAACTCCTCGCCACCGTAGCGGCAGATGAGGTCGTCGGAGCGGATAACGCTCTGCTCGAGCACCGTGGCGATCCGCCGCAGCGTCTCGTCACCAGCCGGATGCCCGAAGGTGTCGTTGAATACCTTGAACTGATCCACATCCAGCATCAGCAAAGACAACGCTTCGCCGGAGCGACGCGCACGGATGCTCTCCCGCTGCAGACTGGTGTCGAGCATGCGGCGGTTACCGAGGCCGGTGAGCGGGTCGCGGGCGACCTGCTCTTTCAGGGATGACAGCTCCCTTGCACGATCGGCGATGTCGTGGAAGACCCCCACCACGCCTGCCTCCCGGCCCTTCAGCGGAGCCACGGTGAGCGAAATCGGAAGACTCGAGCCGTCGCGGCACTGCAGCTGGTGATTATCGCTCCGGTAGGTGCCCCCGGTGGAGGTCACATCCCACCCGGGTATGTCGGCCGGCCGCCCCTGGTCGCCTCGGCTATCATGGAACAGCGCGTTGGCGCGCGCCCCGACGATCTCGTTCTCGTGATATCCCAGCAGATCGCTGGCCGCCTGATTCACGTACCGAACCCGGCCATGGGCGTCGAGGACGTAGACCCCCTCGCCCATGCTCTCCGTAATCGCGTTGATCTGCTCGCGCAGGGCACTGGCCCCGCGCCGGGAGCGCACCATCAGCAACGCCACGTGCCCGAGCGCGCCGACAAGCAGAAACACCAGCCCACCCGAGAAGGCAAGTTGCTGCCGCCAGGCAATGATTGGAGCAGCGTTGCTCTCCGACGCCGCGTAGCCAATGGGATTGCCGGAGATATCGCTGACCGGGGCCATGACCACGGCAACATGGCGACCGTACGCGTCGCGGACCAGGGCGGTGACGGGCTCATTCCGCGGCAGGCTCTCACGCAGGGCGCTGCGTAGCGCGGAAGACTGCTCCAGCCAGTGCGGCATGCGAGAGGCGAAACGACCGGCCTGAACAGGCTCCAGCAGGTCCGGGTGCAAGTCCGTGGACTGGACCCACTGGCCGCTGCCGCCCCCACCCGCGACCTCCGGCAGCGCATCAGCGCGCAACAGGAGATGGTAGAGCAGCGCGTCCCCGCCGATGCGGCGCAGGAGCGTGGTCAAATCACCGGGCTGGAGCACGGCCTCCACCGCACCCACCGGGCGATCGCCATCCCAGATTGGCAACACCCGCCGATAGGCGAGCCCCACCGCATCAAGCTCAAACCCCTGCGCGCCCATGCGATTGCCGAGTATGCGTTCGATACCGGGCCGGGCGGCGACGCTGTCCACTCGATCCTGCTCAAGCCGGGCATCGAAGTGGACGATCGACTCACCGTTGGCCCCGACCACATGCAGACTGGCACCACAACAGTTGCGCAGGCTGCGGTGGGTCTGATGGCCAACCGCCAGCACCGGATCCCGGTGGAAATCGGCAACGCCTCCCAGCGGGCCATCATAGGGACGGGAGAGAATCTCACGCAGCTGGCCCCGCTCGAGAAGATCGGCAAAGGCCTGATTGGTCATGGTCCGCAGCAGCGCATCGGTGCTGCGCAACGCCGCCTGGAGTTCCACCCGCTCCCGCTCCAGGTAGGCATCAGTCTCCCGATCATGCAGCAACCATAACGGCAAAGCGACGAGTGCTGCCGCCAGCACCCACACACCCACGACTTGCAACCAGAACGGCAAACGCATGGACCATGCCCTGTCCAGTTACGCCCCCCCGCAGAGCGACGCCAGCCCAAGTGCACGGCACCTCGAGGAAAAGGCCGTAGAGACGTGAGCACTCTTCGACTGAAAGATCCAGAAACGGCCAGTGTGTCCGCCCACCCCCGGACCACCAGCACATGAGGTATTCCCCGCAAACATTACAGGCATCGGCTCTGAACGCAAGTTTGCGACATTGCCGCAACCGCATGCAGCGAAGGAACCGCGTGGCCTGCCGTCAAGCTGGCCGGATATTTGCTTCAGGCGAATCCCAACGCCACAAACGCAAGGAGCACCCGATGTTTGCACTCTCCCGCCTCGCCACACACCAGCGCAGCGACTCAATGGATACCGGCCAGGACTGGCTGAAAGCACTGGAGGCGGGAGATATCGCAGGCGCTCTGGAGGTGGGCGGCGACGCTGTCCCCGAGCAGGTGCGGGCCGCACTGCTCGCGGCGACAGGAGAGAGCGATGAACGCGCAACCGCGCGGCATGCGCACCAGATCAGTGCGCGCGCAGAGGCCCTCGTCGCCCACGCGGAGCAGGGGCTGGACGTGGTGGACACGACCCTGGGGGAAATCTCCGCACGTTCTGGAGAGCAGACCGAGTTCCTCGGCCGGACCCGCGAACAGCTCGGGGAGAGCGACCGAAACGCCGAAGCCCTGCGCACCGACATGGAACAGGAACTGGCTCGAACGCACCAGTTTTTTACAGAGCAGTTCGCGGCACTGGCGAACCGCATCGAGCAACAGTCCCGGGGATCAAAGGAGTTCATAAAGACCATCGACGGCATCAGTCGGACCGTCCAGCTGCTGTCTCTGAACGCGGCCATTGAGGCCGCACATGCCGGAGAGCACGGCAACGGGTTTGCGGTGGTCGCAAACGAGATACGCGACCTGGCGTTGCGTACCCAGGAGAGCGCGCAACAAGCCGCCGAGCAGATCGATCTCACCACCGTCTCCGAGGCACTTGAACAGGTCCTCGCCGACGCGGAAACGCGACTGCAGTCGCTGTCCGGACGGGTCACCGATTCCCTCGGCACTGCTCACCGGCTGCTTGAGGCAATGAACGGCCATGTCGACGAGATCCAGTCCAACAACCGCATCATCGCCGAAACAGTGCAGCTGGCCGGCGACACCAGCCTCCACGCACGCACACGCAGCGAGTGGGGCCGCGCCACCCTGTGCGATCTTGCCGCGGCTCACAGCAGCGACACGACGGATCACCTGAACAAGTCCCTGACCGCGATTCTGACCACAGAGCAACTCGTGTCCACCCCGGGTTGGCAGCGCCTCGACGCAATCCGCGCCCGCGGCGCCGTGCGCATCGCCATCGAGCCCGCGTTCCAGGGGGTCTCGTTCCGCAAGGCGGCGGACCAACCCCTGCAGGGGCTGGATGCCGAGATCGCCATGGCGTTCGCCCGCTGGCTGGGCGTGGAGTGTGAGTTCGTTGAGCACCCGTGGGCGCTGTGCACGCAATTGCTCGAAGCCGGTCGCACGCGCGGCGAGCCCGAAGCCGACATAGCCTGGAGCGCGCTTCCGCCGGTGGCGGGCTACGACCGGGCCGCCTTCTCGGAACCCTACACATTCCTGCCCTACGTGCTCGCGCGCCGGACGGGAGACGACCGCATTCAATCACTGAACGACCTGCATGGCCGCGTGCTGGGCGTCATCAACGACCCGGCCGCACTGGAAGTGATGGAGGCACGTGGGCTGAGGTGGCAGGCCAACCGGAACACGCCGGGAGGCCGCACTGAACTGGCCAACCTGCTGGCCTACAACGATCAGAGCGTCATTCACGATGCACTCGTGGAGGGTATCGTGGACGCCTTTGCCGTGGACCTGCCGATCTTCCACTGGAGTTGCTACGGCAACGACAGTCCATTGCAGGGGCGCATCGAGACCCTTCCGGACAATCTCGACGACAGCCTCTGGTACTACAGCGCCGCCGTTGCCAACCAGCCGGAGAACCTGACGCTGCTGGACGCCATCAACACCTTCGTACGGGAATTTCGCGGCACGGAAGACTACTGCCGGATCGTCACGCGCTGGATGGGCCGTGTATACGACGACCCGCACTGGCGCTATCCGGATGGCGTCGTCACGCGCGCCAACATGGCCGGTCAGAACTAGAACAGCTCGCCCTGGGGGTCATTCCGGGGTGACGAGGGCCGCTTCTTCGCCGTTCTCGCTCCTCGGCGGCTGCCGTGACGATGCTGTATGGCGTCCGCCTCGCGATTCGCGTCAGGGTCGTGCCGTACCGCGCGAAAACGCTCCCGGGCCCGTCTGGCCGCCTCTTGATGATCAACAATGCGGTGCGGGTAATCGCGGTCCAGCACGCAGTCGGCCTGGCGCTGCACGGACATCGGCATGGCCCAGGGCTGGTGCAGCCACCCCGTCGGCACGTGGTCGAGCTCCGGGACCCAGCGCCGGATGAACGCCCCTGCCCCATCCTGCTCTTCACTCTGTTTCACGGGGTTGTAGATGCGCAGCGTATTGATCCCCGTCGTGCCGGACTGCATCTGCATCTGGCAGTAATGGATGCCCGCTTCGTAGTCCGTGAACTGCCGCGCGAGGAACGGGCCTGTGCGTCGCCAGTCCAGCCAGAGATTGTAGCTGGCGAACGAGACCACCATCGCACGCATCCGGAAATTCAGCCATCCGCGGGCGTGCAGCTGCCGCATACACGCGTCCACCAGCGGAAATCCGGTCTCGCCGCGACTCCAGGCGGCGAACAACGCGTCGTTGAATTCACCCTCGCGCAAGCCGTCACAGGCACGCTGCATATTCTGGTACTCGAAGCGCGGCTCCGACTCCAGCTTCTGCATGAAGTGGCAGTGCCAGTGCAGTCGCTCCTCGAAGCGCTTGAGTGATCGCAGCCACTGTGCCCGCTGTGCCGAGGGGGCGTCACCCTTGACCACTGCACGGCGCTCGCGCGCGGCCTGCACCACTTCCCTGAGACTCAGCGTACCGTGCGCCAGATGCGGGCTCAGCCGCGAGCTGGCCAGCCAGGCCGACTCCGGGCGTGATATGCCACCTGAGTAACCCTCCACGCGGCGCCCCAGGAAACCGTCCAACACGGCCTGCGCCATCTTCCGGCCACCCGGCTGGATCAGCACATCACCGGGTTCTCTGGCGAGCTCGGGCGCGGGCCAATCGGGAATAATACCGGCGTCGAGCCCCGCCACGCCCTTGATCGCCCTGGGCGCCCCACAGCGGGTGGCACCCACCAGCGTTTCCCACTGCCGAGCCCACCCATCCCTGGACCGAAGCCCGCGAACAACGCCGTTCTGCCGGTACTCGAACAACGGAACGCCCGCATCACGAAGGTAGGCGCGAACACGCTCATCGCGGGCGTAAGTCCACCCGTTACCGGTCTCCTGATGGGCATGCACAGCCGCAATCACGCAAGTATCGCGCAACGCCGCAAGCACATCACATGCGTCACCCTGTCGCACAAGCAGAGGCTGGCCAAGGGCGGCAAGCGCCCTGTTGAGGTCCTGCAGGCTCGCGTGAACAAACTGCCATTGACGACCAGAGGCGTCAGGCTGACGCCACAGCTCGGGCTCTACCACATAAAGAGGGAGTACGGGGCCCCGCGCCGCTGCCGCATCCAGGGCGGCATGATCATGCACCCTGAGATCGCGCTTGAACCAGACCAGTTGAACCGCATCGGCCACGGCACCTCCGAACGTCCGTCCGGTGTGAGGCCGTGTCAGTTAACCGCCTTCACCGGCAGATCCGTTGCTCCGGTAGATACGCACACCGGCCATAAGCCCGCCTACACCCAAGAGCAACAGTATGGCTGAAGGCATGTAGGAACCGCGAGACTCTTCTGCAAGCGCCTCGATTTCGGCCAGCTCCTGGGCACGCTCGGCCGCATTCTCATCACTGCCGTTGGTCATTTCCGCGGAGTGCGTGATGGCCTCCTGCGCTGCCTCAACCTCGGCGGCAACCGCCGCATTATGCTGATACGTGGCAATGAGCAGAAGCACGGCCAGCGCCGACAGCACAATGCCGCCACCGACGAGGACGTAGCTGAAACGCTTGCTGAGAGTGGAGTTCATTGGATCCCCCGGCTGACCACGATTGCCCTCGGGGGAAGTCAGACGACACAGGACACCCGAGCGGGCAATACAAGCTGGCCGTGAAACAAAAAAAGGCTTACGGATCCCGTAAGCCTTTCACGAATCTGGTAGGCGCGAGTGGACTCGAACCACCGACCCCCACCATGTCAAGGTGGTGCTCTAACCAGCTGAGCTACGCGCCTGTCGGTTGTCCGCGTATTCTACAGCGCCTCACCACACTGTCAAATCGCGATCATATCCCTCTGTTTTCACGAAGAAAAAACATGCATCAAACAACAGAAAAAACACGTCATGATGGACTTCCCCGGAGGCGTGGCCACTCCGACGCAATAATTCGAGCAGCGGCCCGCCCGATTCTCGAGCATTACGCTTTGGCCTCTATGCAACCGGCCCAGCGACGCAGGCTGGCAGAGAGCCTTAGATAAGCCATGAAGGCCGTATCCGGATTCGCTTCCCGCGCCTCATGGAATAACTGAGGCAGGCGCCCGCGCAACTTGCCAACATCAGCGCAAAGGTCCCAAGCGTCCCCATCACCCTCTCGATACCCATCGAAATGCTTTCCACGAAGAAGATCATCTTCCAGTCTGAGCCCACGGCCAACGACGCGCTCGAGGTGCTCCAACGCCTTTCGCCAGGCCCCTGTCCCTGGTCGATATGCGAGTTGCTGGTCCAGCAAATGAATGACCCGAGCCCGGATGCCTCGTAACTCCTTGCGCAGACTTGCGTCGAGAACCTTCTGCTCGAGCCCTGCATACATCTGCCCCGGATTCGCGTTCACCCTTTCCATCCACAACCTCCCACCTGCGTAGAATGCCAACATTCGTCCTGCGTCTCCTGAGGGTTTCACCACGAAGCCTTCCCGCAACGTCGAATGACGCCCTCACGGCCTGTCATGTACCGCAGAAGGTTCTGAGCACTCGCTCTCTCGCCTCCGGTGGGCGAGCGCCGTCAGCATCCTCCGGATGATCTGCGAACGGCTGTGTCACCCTCGACAGGAGTTCCTGAAACGGGGCCAGGTCGCCGTGCTGCTCTGCCGCCTTGATAGCGGCATTCACCGCATGGTTTCGCGGAACAACAGCGGGATTGACCCGATGCATGGCACGCATGCGCTCGGTGCTGCGCCCGCTATCCCGCCGAAGACGTTCAAGCCAGCGTGTATACCACTGCTCCCAGTCATCCGGGGCACTGAACAGCTTGCGAACCGACGAATCGAGGTTCGGCTCGACAGCGATGGCACCCAGGCGCCGGAAGAAACGCGTGTAATCCACCCGCTGGCGCTCCAGAAGCGCGAGCAAGTCATGCATCAGCGTACTGTCGTCCGGGTGCTCGCTGAACAGGCCCAGTTTGCGCCGCATACCCTGCAGGCGATCACGTTCGTAGAGCGCAGGGAACGAGCTGACGGCCTCCTGCGCCTGTTCGATGGCTGCGTCCTGATCGTCATCCAGCAGCGGCAGCAAGGTCTCAGCGAGACGCATCAGATTCCATTGCGCGACGGCCGGCTGATTCTCGTAGCGGTAGCGACCGCCCTGGTCGATGAAGCTGAAGCAGGCGCCGGCATCATAGTCGTCAAGGAACGCGCAGGGGCCATAGTCCAGCGTCTCGCCGATCAGCGTGGTGTTATCGGTATTCATCACGCCATGGATGAACCCGAGGTTCATCCACAGGGCGATTAACGCAGCCTGCCGGCGCACCACTTCACGCAGAAGCGCCAGATACCGGTTCTCGCCGTCATCTCCGGCCAGCCCATGCCGATCAATCACGTAATCCGCCAGAATGCGCAGGGCCTCGACGTCCCCACGCACGGCGAAGTACTCGAATGTGCCAACGCGTACGTGGCTTTGTGCCACTCGGGTGATGACCGCACCCGGGAGGTGCGTTTCGCGCCGCACGCGCTCTCCCGTGGTGACCAGCGCCAGGGCACGGCTAGTGGGCACACCCATTGCGTGCATGGCCTCGCTGACCAGGTACTCCCGCATTGCAGGTCCGATCGGGCAGCGACCGTCACCACCGCGGGAGAAGGGCGTCATGCCGGACCCTTTGAGTTGAACGTCCCGACGAACACCGTTGCGGTCGACCACCTCGCCGAGCAACACAGCGCGCCCGTCCCCCAACTGAGGAACGAGGTGACCGAACTGATGGCCGGCGTAGGCCAGCGCGATGGGCTCTGCATCCTGCGGAACCTGCCAACCGCTGAAGACCCCCGCGATCCGGGCACGCTCCAGGTGAGGCAGGCCGAGTTCCGTCGCGAGCCCGCGATTGAACTGTACCGTCGCTGGCGCCGCCGGCGTCGCCGGCTTACAGCGGGCGTAGAAGCGCTCCGGCAACTGCACATAGGTGTTGTCAAACCGCAGCAGCACGGGCTCATGCTCAGAGGCAGCGACTGAGGGTCCGTATGCGTTCATGATGCATAGACCTTGGTATTTGGTTTCGTTTCGACACTACCAAAGGCGCAGACTGGTTTCAAACCGATAGTGTTTCGCTATCATATGGGTATGAACGAGAATACCTCTGAGCTCTCGGCCGACCTGATCATCCACGCGGCCAATCAGGCCTCGGGCAGCCACCGCGCCCCGGCGCTGTCCGCTGCCCAGTGGGCAGCCCTACGCTTTTTCGCCCGCGCCAATGACTTCTCGCGTACGCCGTCTGCGTTCGCGAGCTTCCACGGGACCACCCGTGGCACTGCGTCCCAGACAGTGAAATCTCTGGTGCGGAAAGGCTATCTGCGACGCGAGCGCAGCACCGCGGACGGGCGCAGGAAGGAACTGAACTTGACCGCCGAGGGAGAGCGAGCGCTGGCGGAAGACCCTGCCGAGGCGTTGGTTCGCGCCATCGACATGCTTCCCCCCGCGAAGCGACGGGTGCTTGAAGACGTCATGCGACATATTACGGCGCACGTCGACACGCAGTGCGGCGAGCCCACGTTCGGTGTCTGCGCCGACTGTGGCTACCGCGATGACGGCGGAAGCCACGGCGTCACATGCCGGGTGACCGGAGAGCAGGTGGGTCAACGCGGTGCCAAGCAGTTGTGCTATGCCTTCAAGCCCACCGGAACCGTGCCAGAAACTCAGTCCTAACGCGGGAGGCCTGCACCGTGGCGCCGATACTCCGAACCGCTCCCCTACCCTACTTGTCCATCAGGTAGTCTCGGTCATCGAATGTCCGTACCCACTCCGGCCGGAAAACCACACACATGGTCATGATCATGCCGGTGATGAAGCCTTCCGGGAACATCACGAGCGGCATGACCATCAGATAATCACGCCAGATGAGACCAGGCGGGTATGCACCGATTGCAGCATGGAGCGCGGAGGACGTCACCAGAACCACTGCTACCGCGAACATCGCGCCGAAAAAGGCCACCACGAAGATGTAAATGAACAAGTGGTGCGGCAGCCAACGATAGGCGTAATACCCGATCACATGCGCGGTCAACACAGGCAAGACGGCCAGCAGCAAGGCGTTGACTGGCAACGCCTGCCACTCGTAGAACCCCAGCACCGAAAGCGCGACGAGCGCCCCGGTCGCACCGGCAATGGCGAGCATGCGCCCGAACAGCAGCGTCAGCACGGTCGTGCCCAGCAGGTGAAACTCCAGGCCCGGCTGGACGCCGGCACTCATGGACCACGCCAGGGCCACCAGCCCGCAGCAACCGACGAACTGGGGTTGCAACCTGTTCTCGAAAAGCAGTGACCACGGTGCACGAAGCACAACAGGAATGATCACCAGCATGAATACCGGCCAGAGCCCCCACAACAGCAATGGCGGCAGCAGTGACGCGTGAACATTCATCAGATCGCGGCTCTGTTATCAAGAGAGCCCCGCCGGCGCGGGGCAAACACAGCGACGAGGTGATATTACATCAACTGTGCCTGCGCAAGTGACTCGTAAGGATGGTCGCTCGAACCGGATTTCTCTCCCTGAGTGAGGGTCAGTTTTTTGCGGCGGAGATCACCATAGCGACTGGCGCGAACAGGAATTCCGGGATAGCCTCCGCTTGCGGGACGGAGCCGATTGCCAGTCAACGCGCGGATTACGTCAAGCAGGACCTGCAGCATGACAGCAAGTGTGGAGAGCACCGACACAATGACAGACGCCGACCTCTCGGATCTTTATTCCGCGTGTGAACATTACTTCCAGACGTTCTTCGTCGGGAGAGACGCCAAGGCGTCCGCCGCCCTGGCAACGCCCGACATCTCGGGCTTTGGCACGGGTATTGATGAATCCGTCTACGAACTCGATGACGCACTCACGCTTTACCGGCGCGACGTGGAGCAGGTGCCCGCCCCCATTCATTACACCGTCCACAGGCGCGAAGCGACGCGGCTGGGTCCCGGCGTCGGGCTCGTCATGGGAGAGATGGACTGGCATCTCCACGCCGCCGACCAGGCCGTCACCATGCACCGGGTACGGTTCTCGCTCACCTTCCAGCATGACGGGGCACACTGGAAGCTCTGCCACAAGCACCTGTCGCAACCGAGCAGCGCGCACGGCCCCGGCGAGGGCTATCCGTTGAAGGAGCTTGAAGACCGGGCCGCCGTTCTAAAGCGCATGGTCGATCAGCGCACAGAGGAACTGGAAGCGGCCCACCGGGAGATGCGTCGCATCGCGACCACGGATACGATGACTGGCCTGCATAACCGCTACCACACGGAGCAGGTCCTGCAAGATGAACTGAAACGCCAGGGCCGCGTGGGCACCGGCCTTACCGTGATCCTTCTGGACGTGGACAACTTCAAACCCATCAACGACGCGTTCGGACACCACGTCGGCGACAAGGTACTCGCCGATCTGGCCCCGCTACTGCAATCCCGCATCCGCGAGACCGATGTCCTCGGGCGCTGGGGCGGCGAGGAGTTTCTCATCATTTGCCCCGACACGTCGCTCAGCGAGGCCACCGTGCTGGCTCAGCACCTGTGCGACCGGGTTGCAGCGCACCCTTTCCCGCACGGGCGCAGCATCACTCTCAGCCTGGGTGTTGCAGCACACGCGCCACAGGAGCCTGGCCATGCGCTGCTCGAGCGGGCCGACCGCGCCCTGTACCAGGCGAAGGCAGCCGGACGAAACCGGGTGATCACCGCAGATCGGTGACGCCTGACGCGCCGAAAGGTCGTGTTGATCACCTCTCCTGTTCAGTGCCCTGCCAAGGCCAGCGCCCCACAATCGTAAGCGACACCAGCCCCACCAGCCCCTGCAAGTGGTTCTTGATCGGGTGTCGACCGCCCGGCGTTCTGACGACTCCTGCCCGCGCAGTGCGCGCCGGCCCGGTTTGCCGACGGGTCGTGCCCGCAAGTCATCTCAGGCCGCAGGGAACAGGCGACGCTCAGCTCCCGGACTCATCAATCAGCGCATCGGCCATCCCTTCAGCCCACGACACTGCCTCAAGGTAGCTGTCCCGGAGTGTTCGGGGTGCGACGCCGCTTTCGTTGACCAGCGCACTCTCCCAGTCGCCCTGCTCATAGTTGATGACGAGCTGAAGCGTTTCGCCGATCGTCCCGCTCCGGTTGAGCAGCGCGGCCACCAGTGGCCTGCTCAGAGGGAGCTCAGCCACCAGTTCGGCCATGGGCCTGTCCGTCAGTGCATCGAGCGTCGAGAACAGGCCGGCCGTGAAGTATGTTTCCGGACCAAGAGCCCCACCATGATGGCGGCCCAGTGTCTCGGCCATTCTGGCCCGGATCGTCGCGGTCCGGACCAGCTCACCGGGCTTGTCTTTCACACTGGACAGGGCGAGCAGGCTGATCCAGCTGCGCAGGTTGCGCGGCCCCAGGAGCATGAGTGCGTTGCGAACCGAGTCGATGTCCCGGGCCACGGCGAAGCGTGGTGAATTGATCAGCCTGAGCAACCGATACGAGAGTGTAACGTCCTGCGTGATCAAGGATTCGAGCTGATCCACAGTGACATCATCGCTTTGCAGCATTGCGAGGAGCTGCAACAGGGAAAGGCGGTTATTGGCTATGCGTTTTCCCTTGACGGTATTGGGCTTGCAGAAAAAGAACCCCTGGAACAGGTCGAACCCGAGTGCATCGCACAGCCGGTACTCAGCCTGGGTCTCCACTTTCTCGGCCAACAGCATCAGTCCGGGGCGGCCCAGCGTCTGGACATGCTCCTCCAGCTCGGTTCGCGTCAGGCGGGTAATGTCGATCTTGATGATATCGGCAAGGTCCACGAGAGCCGCCAGATTCGGAGCGTAGACGAAGTCATCCAGGGCTATCGTGTAACCGAGGTTCTTGAGCCTGGCGATGGACGCGTGGAGCTGCTCAGACGGCTCAACATCTTCCAGCACCTCAAGAACCAGAAGATCGGGTGTGGACGGCAACGGGTAGTGGCCGTGAATGAACGGCGTTGTCAGGTTCACGAACGCTCTTTTCTGACCGGTAATCGCTTCGATGCCGATTTCAACAAAGGCGTTGTACAGAACCTGGCTGGTCGCCCAGTCGCCGTCGATGACGTTGGCCCGATTCTGGTCGGTATCCCGAAACAGTAGTTCGTAGGCCCAGGTGTTCAGCTGCCTGTCGTAGATTGGCTGTCGCCCGACCATGATGTCATCAGCATTCGCTGAGTTGGTCATAGGCGGGCTCCATGCAGGGGAAACGTCAACGGGATGATCTGGAAAGAGTGCCTTTCCGGCAGTGGTTAAGTAAAGGGGGCTAAACGCCCGTATGATCCCGCCCCCCGCACAGGGCGCCGCGACGGTTTGACGCGGAGACGGTGCAGCCTTCAGAATTGTATAGATCGTTCTATCTTAATTCAGGTCTCAAGATGCCAGCCAGAAAGCGCGATATATTGCTCGACACCGCCGAGCGGCTTTTCTATGCGGAGGGTTTCCACGCCACCGGGATCGACCGCGTGGTCGCCGAGGCGGGCGTGGCCCGGATGACGCTGTACAACCACTTCCCCTCCAAGGAAGCATTGATCGAGACGGTGCTCGACCGGCGCTACGCGCGCTATCTCGACCAGCTGCGCCGTGCGGTGGACGAGGCCGCGGCGGGCGAGGCCGTGATGGCGCTGGCTGACGTACACTGCCAATGGCTGGAGACCACCGCGAACCGCGGCTGCATCGTCATCAAGGCCATCGGCGAGTTCGAGCAGCACCACCCGGCCATCGCTGATCAGGGGCGGCGGCTCAAGCGCGAGCTGATTGCCGCCATCGCCGGCGCACTGTCCCGGGACGGGGTGGTGGACGATTCCGTCGTGGCGGAGCGCGTGCTGGTGATTCTGGAGGGCGCGGACGCGCTGACACCCGTTCTCGGCGCCACCACTGTCACCAGTCACCTGCGCGCAATGCTGCCCGCGGTGCTTGCCTCTGCGACCCGGGGCCACGCATGAGGCCCGTTAGTGCCACCGGCTATGCGCTACTCGGTGCCGGGCTGATCGCGATCGCCTACGGGCTCGCCCGGTACGCATTCGGGTTGTTCGTGCCGTCGATCCGCGCAGAGCTCGGACTGTCCGCCGACGCGATCGGTATCGTCGGCTCGCTGGCGTTTGTCAGTTTCTGTTTTGCCAGCGTGGTTGCCCCCCTCGTGGCCGACCGTCTCGGCCCGCGCCTCACGGCAGCACTCTCGGGCGTGTTCGCCCT
>SLBZ01000061.1 GCA_007126095.1 Aquisalimonas sp. | reverse complement strand
TGTTGGACCTGAAGGTCCAACCTACGCCCGACACTGCATACCGGGTGCGGGGTGCCGGGTGCCGGGTGCCGGGTGCCGGGACACCGGGGAACGGGGAACGGCGACGTAACCGGCGTAGGGTGGACCTTCAGGTCCACCATGGACTTCGGCAACCAGTTGCCTTTAAAGGCTCTGTCACGAGGACGGGCATGCGAAGATTCCTGGCGGATGTAGACGCAGCCGGCAGCATGAGTGCCATTGCGGCAACCGCAGGCAGGCTGCCACAGATCCAGTGCCGCCTGGTGGATGCCGGTCTCGCAGGCGTGCAGCAGGGCCGGCTCATGACGTGGTTGATTGATGCCCTCACCTGCCGGTTGATCGCGCTCGCCGAAACGGAACTCGGTAGTCCGCCGGGCCCGTACGCATGGCTGGCGTGCGGCTCCCAGGGGCGCCAGGAACAGACGGTCCACACCGATCAGGACAATGCCCTGATCATCGCGGACGGCGTGCCCGATGGCGCCGACGACTGGTTCGCCCGCCTGGGCACCATGGTGACCGACGGACTCTCCGCATGCGGCATCAGCCACTGCTCCGGTGGCGTGGGCCCGCACAATGCGGAATGGCGCCGCACGGCCTCTGGCTGGCGCGACGCCTTCGCCGCCATCATCCGCCGGCCGGACACGCGCTCGGTAATGCTGGCATCGCACTACTTCGATCTGCGCTGCGTGCACGGCGACGCGCGGCTGCTTGAGGAGGTGCGCCAGGACGCTCTGGCCGAAGCGCGCGCCAACCGGCTATTCCTGGCACGCGTCAAACAGAACGCCCTGCGCAGCCGTTCCGGCGTCGGCACCTTCGGCCGTTTCCGCCTTCAGCAGCGCGGGGCACTCCGTGGCACCCTGAGCCTCAAGCACCAGGCCCTGCTGCCCATCTCGCAACTGGCGCTGTCCCATGCCCTGGAGGCGGGCACGACGGCCCTGTCCACTGCGGATCGCATCCATGCCGCCCGCGACGCCGGAGTCATCTCCGCCGCCAGCGCCAGCGACCTGGGCACGGCATTCGCCTCGGTGTCGGACCTGCGTGCACGCCTGCTCGCAGATCAGCTCCGCTCCGGCGCGTCCCCCACGAACGAGATCCGGCCGAAGCGCCTGGGGGGGCTGGAACGACGCCATCTACGCGCGTCACTCACGGTGATCCGCCAGGCCCAGCACGCGCTCGCACAGGGGGTATGACCCATGACGTTCTCCGTGCCCTATCTCAGCGTCTTCCAGAGTTCGGTGGGTGACCTAATGGGCCCGGCACTCTGCCGGCTACAGCGCGGCACGCGCTGTGGCTTCGCCGTGCAGCAGCTTGCCGACACCGGCCAGGGCTGCGCCATCATCGTCGACCGCGACCAGCGGATCCAGGGCCTGCTGACCCGGGCTGACGTGATCCGCCGGGTCGCCTGCCGGGTTCCCGCCGATACCGCCGTGGAGGACGTCATGAGTCGCCCGGCTCTGATCGCGACCACGGCCATGCCCGCCTATCGCGCCCTGGCCGAACTGCAGGTGCAGCGAGAGCGATGGGCGCCCGTAGTCGACGCATCCGACCGACTTCAGGGCCTGTTCGACGCCCAGGCCGCACTGGCACACGGCCTCCCCGCCGCACTGCAGAGGCTATCCGCCGTGACCGCCCCCCCGACCAACCAGGGGCTGCGCCGCTGCCGGGACGGTCAGGCGCACATCATTGGCGGAATGGCAGGTGAAGGCGCATCGGCCGCCGCGATGCAGCAGATGCTTGCCAGTCTCAACGACGACCTCCACGCCCGTGCCCTGGACATGGCCATGGACGCCATGGCAGAAGATGGCTGGGGCCGTCCGCCGGTGGCGTTCTCCATGATCGTCATGGGCTCTGCGGGGCGCACCGAGAGCTTTCTTGACCCCGATCAGGACAACGGCTTTGTCATCGCCGACTATCCCGACCAGGACCACGGCCAGGTCGACCGCTACTTCATCGAGCTCGCACGGCGTACCACGCGATCCCTGGACGCGGCCGGAGTCCCGTTGTGCAAGGGCCACGTCATGGCCACGAACCCGCTCTGGCGCAAGACCCTGCCGCAGTGGCAGGCGCAGATCCGCGGCTGGCTGCGCCGCCGCACCGAAACGGGTTTTCTGCAGAGCAACATCCTGCTCGACTGCCGCTGTGTGGCCGGTGACCGGGAGCTTGCGGAGGCGCTCCGGGAATACCTGGTGCAACAGTTCGCCGCATCCCGGAGCTACGTGCGCGCGCTGACGCTGAACGAGTCAACGCGGGGCGTCGGCCTCGGCTGGTTCGACCGGCTGATCACGGAGTCCGAGGACAGTGCCCATCCGGGTGAACTGGACCTCAAGCGGCTCGGCCTGATGCCGATCGTTGAGGTCGCCCGGCTTTACGCCACGGCACACGGTATCACCGCTTTCGCGACCCGTGACCGGCTGGACGCCCTGGCGGATGCAAACGTCCTATCGAGCGGCGACGTCACGGCACTGAAGAACGCCCACGAGTTCATCGCCGGCCTGATCTTCCGACGCCAACTGGACGACCTGGCCCGGGAAGCGCCACCCGGCAAGCACATCACGCCGGGTTCACTCACATCGTCTGAGCAGGACACGCTGGTGACGAGCCTGAAGTCGGTGCAGGGAATGGTCAAACGCCTGGCACGGGATCTCGTCGGGACAGACGTCGCCGGGCCCGGCTAACTACTCCCGGGCCTTGCGGTAGGCCAGGAGCACGAAGCGGATGTTGTAGGCGAGGCCGATGGCCAGCGTCAGCCCGCCGGTCACCACAAACAGGACGAACAGGCCCGGAATGCCCATCAGCTGCCCGCTCCAGAGCGCGATGATGCTGATGACCGCAAGCGGAATCCCGATTTTCATCATCAGACGCAGCCACGGATCCGTGGAGATCTTCCCGACGTCGACTCCATCACTCATGAGGCTTCTCATTCCCGCTCGCGGATTGGTGGTTCATGTTAATTATGGGCCCTTTCTTCTTCAAGACGATTCGCCAGGCATTTCATTACGCTGAAACCGGTCTGTTCATGTCGACATTCCACGTCAGGATTCAAACGCCGACACCGACGCGGTGACCGATGAAACAAATCGATCGTTATGGTAACTTTTCCGTCTGAACAAGAGCCGGAGCCCACGTCGCATCCGGCCCAGAGGAGGAGAAACCCTATGGACCAGTCCGTCCTCATCGTGGACGATGAGCCGAATATCATTCTGTCGCTGCGCTTTCTCATGAAAGCCGAAGGGTACCGCGTCCGGGTCGCGCAGGATGGCAGCGAAGCCATTGCCGCCGTGCAGCAGGAAGCCCCGGACCTCATTCTCCTGGACGTCATGCTGCCGGGCCGCAACGGCTACCAGATCTGCGAGGAGCTGCGCGGCATGCCCGCCTGCGCCGATACGCGCATCATCATGCTGACGGCCCGCGGACGCTCCATCGACGCCGAGAAGGGCTTCGCCACGGGCGCCGACGACTACATCAGCAAACCGTTCTCGACCCGGGACCTGCTGCAACGGGCGAGGGATCTTCTGCCCGTCGCCGCAGCATGACGAGGCAACGATGCATCCGCGGCACCTGCTGGCCCTGATTTTCGCCGCCCTGGCACTGGCATCGGCCACGCTGGTCGCCGTCACCGTTCATCTGGTTGCACCCGCCGGAAGTGACATCGCCACCGTCGCGGCGCTGGCGGGAGGCGCCGGAGCCGCGGCGCTGATCATGGTGGCGTGGTTTGTCCTGGACCGCCTGATCATGCGCCCGTCGCGCAAACTTATCCGTGGTATCCGCGCGCTGCTGGAATCCCGCTCCCCGGAGCAGGGGCTGCCCCTGCCCCGCCATCACGCCCTGGGCAGCCTGCCCGACGTCACCGCCGAGCTGGCGGAGGCGCTGAAACAGTCGCGGGGCGAGATCCGCAAGGCCATGAACGATGCCACTGAGCGGGTGGAGGAGCAAAAGACCTGGCTGGAAGTCATCCTGCAGAGTCTCAGCGAGGGTGTGCTGGTGTGCAACCGGCAGAATCAGATCCTGCTCTACAACAACGCCGCGGTCTCCATTCTCGACCTGCCGGAGACCATCGGCCTCGGGCGACCCCTTTTCAACATCCTCTCCCGGGCTCCCGTCCAGCACACCCTGGAGCGCCTGGAGCGGCACCACGCCGCCGGCGCGGCGTCAGGCTCCGAGCTCACGGCACCGTTCGTGTGCAGCAGCGCCGACTCCCGGCAGATGCTGCACGCCCGCATGGCATTGATCCTGGACAACCAGGATGCCATCACCGGCCACCTGATCACGCTGGTGGACATCTCGGACGACGTCGCCCTGCTCGCCCGCGGGGACGCCATCCGCCTGGCCCTGACCCGCGACCTGCGCGGCATCGTGGGCAACGTGCGCGCCGCAGCGGAAACCATCACCAGCTACCCCGACATGGATCCGGACGAACGCCGCTCCTTCGATGACGTCATCCTCCGGGAGAGCGAGTCACTGAGCAGCCGGGTCGAGGAGCTCGGACAAGAGATCCGTGGCCAGCTACTCGGCCGCTGGCCCATGGCGGACATCTACACCAGTGATCTCGTGAGCTGTGTTCAGGAGCGTCTCACGGACCTCGCCGCGGCGAAGATCAACCTGGTCGGCATGCCCCTGTGGCTGCACGGCGACAGCCTGTCGCTCATGCAGGCCCTGGAATGCCTCATCCGCGCCGTCCATACCGAGACCGGTGCCACCGAGTTCGACATCGAGTCCCTGCTCGCCGACCAGGCCGTGTACCTGGATGTCCGCTGGCGTGGCAAGCCGCTGTCGGCCGAAGTGCTGGAGCGCTGGCTGGATACACCCTGTGATGACGACACCAGCGGGCCGCGCATGCGTGAGGTACTGGAGCGACACGACTGCGAACCGTGGAGCCAGGGCGGGCGCCAGGAGCACCAGGCGATCGTGCGGCTGCCGCTGCCGGCACCGAACCGGCCACAGTTTCTCCCGGAGCCGCGCCGCCTGCCCGCCCGCCCCGAGTTCTACGATTTCGGACTCATGCGTAGGCACGCCGGCGACGAGGAGCTTGCCGCCACACCGCTGCGGGATCTGTCGTTCGTGGTGTTCGACTGCGAGATGACCGGCCTCGACCCGACCGGGGGCGACGAGATCATCTCCATCGCCGGAGTCCGGGTCGTCAAGCACCGCGTGCTTACCGGCGAGACCTTCGAGCGGCTGGTCAATCCCGGCCGGACGATTCCGCAGGCCTCGACACGGTTCCATGGCATCACGGATGCCGACGTGGAGGACAAACCCGAGATCCAGGTGGTGCTGCCCCAGTTCAAGGCGTTCGTGGGGGACGCCGTCATGGTCGCCCACAACGCCGCGTTCGACATGAAGTTCATCAGCCTGCGACAGGGCGAAGCGGGCGTGGAGTTCGACAACCCGCTGCTCGATACCCTGCTGCTGTCATCCATGCTCGACGGCGAGGAGGAGGATCACTCCCTGGACGCGCTGTGTGACCGCTACGGGATCACCATCAGTGGCCGCCATACGGCGCTGGGCGACACCCTGGGCACGGCGGAACTGCTGGTGCGGCTGATCGACCGGCTGGAGGCGAAGGGGCTGGATACCTTTGGCGAGGTCATGAAAGCCTCGAACATGGCCGCGCAGATCCGTCACCGCTCGGCCATGGTCTCCACATCACGCCACATGTAATCAGGCGGACTGTGTCAGCCGCTGGAGCTGACCAAACGTCGTGGTGTCCCCGAGCACGTCCTGCAGCGTGAACGTATTGAGCTGGTCAATGAAGGCGGTGCGCGCACTCTCCAGGACGGCCTTCAGGGAGCAGCCCCCGCACAGCGGACAGGGCTGGCGGTTGCAGTCCATGATGGCCATGGACTCCTCCATGGCGAGCACGATATCCCCGATGCGCATGGTCTCCGGCGGTGCGCCCAGCGTCAGCCCCCCTGCCCGCCCTTTGGTGGTAATGAGGTACCCGTGCTGGGCCAGCCGATGGACCACCTTGCGGAGGTGTTCCAGGGAGATATCGTAAGACTGCGCAATCTCGCGCATGGTCACGCGCCGATCGCGGTGCGCACCGGCATACATCAGCACGCGCAGGCCGTAATCCGTGTGATAAGTCAGTTCCATGCCTCAGGATACCCCAACCTCAACCCGTCTCTGAATACTCACGCGCCCGACGGGCCGCGGACAAGCCGCAGCTGCCACAGCTCCGGCCCCCACTGGACGGCCTCCCAATCGAACCGTTCACTGTAATGGCTCTGCAGGTGATCCAGCAGCCGCTGTGGCTCCGTGCCCGCGATCAGTAAGACATCCTCCCCCGGCTGCAGTACCGAAAGCGTCATCTCGAGCAGCGGGAGGCGCTCCCGAGGATCGTGGACGCGCAGATCAAGCACCGCGCTGTACTGACGGTGGGCTGCCGGACGCTGCGATTCATTCACCATGTCTGTGCCAGCCTTCACGAAAAACTCCGCGAATGGTACCGGCGGGCCTGCCGGAGCACCAGCAGCATACGCTTATGCGATGCCGGTCTTTGGTTGGCGCTTGTTAAATGTATATGATATCCATCATTGAACAGTCTACGCTGGACGAACCGCCCGACCAACACCCCCTGGAGCGCACCATGACCTTTGTCGTCACGGATAACTGCATTAAGTGCAAGTACACCGATTGCGTGGAAGTCTGCCCGGTGGATTGCTTCCACGAGGGGCCGAACTTTCTGGCCATCGACCCGGACGAGTGCATCGACTGCACCCTGTGCGAGCCTGAATGCCCCGCCGAGGCCATCTACTCCGAGGATGATCTGCCCGACGAGATGAGTCACTTCCTCGAACTCAACGCCGAGCTCGCCCAGCAGTGGCCCGTGATCACCGAGCAGAAAGACCCGCCCGAAGACGCCGAAGAGTGGGACGGCAAACCCAATAAACTGCCGTACCTTGAGCGGTGAGCACGGGTCGATTTGCAAGGCACCGGCCGATCGGATAGAACAGCGGCATGACTGAGCAGGCATCCGATCCCGTCAACGACTGCAAACGTGCCGTGCGGGAGGCAGCGCTCGCGCGCCGAGCGGCGCTGTCCCCGGCGCAACGCGAGGAACGCAGCCGACGCATCCGCCAGCGGCTCCTGGCCCATCCGGCGGTTGCGGCCGCCCGGCGGTTATTCACCTTCGTCTCATTCGACACCGAGGTGGATACCCACGGCATTATCGACGCACTGCTTGCGGACGACCGGAGCATCGCCATCCCCCGCATCATGGATGCCCACACAATCCGCGCCGTGCCCATGACCGGCTGGGGTGATCTGGAGACCGGCCGCTGGGGCATCCTCTCGCCGCGCGACGACACGTCGGCCACCGGGCCGTTCGACGTCGCCATCATCCCGGGCGTCGGCTTCACGGAGCAGGGCGGGCGCATCGGTCACGGCCGCGGCTACTACGATCGCTGGCTTGCGGCCAATACGGTGTATACGACAATCGCGCTTGCGTTCGAGTGCCAGATCGTGCCGGAACTCCCGCTGGAACCCCACGACCGCCCCGTGGACATCATCGCCACGGAAGAGCGTCTGCTGGAACCCCGTCGCCAGGCCTGACGTTTACTGCACCGCAGCACTGGCGCAGGCCCAACATCCGTGTTAGGGTTCCGTCTGCGTTGTACCCGCCCTCTTGTTCCCGCACCTCTCGTGCGCCGGTTCCCCAGGTGGCCGGTCCCCGCAGCTCATCGCGGACTGTTTTACTGCCAGGGTCTTTCCTCGATAAGCACACAATCCGGAATACATCCGGAACGCCAGCCCTGGCTGTTCAAAAACAGGAACTATCTTGATGTCATTCGATCAACTCGGCCTCAGCGCCGATCTTCTGCGTGCCGTGAAAGAACAAGGCTACGACACGCCCTCTCCCATCCAGGCGCGCTCCATTCCCAGCGCCCTGGCCGGGAAAGACCTGCTCGCCAGCGCCCAGACGGGCACCGGCAAGACCGCGGCATTCACGCTGCCGCTGCTCGACAAGCTTACGGCCGCGGGCCCGCAGAAGCCGCGCCGCGTGCGCGCCCTGGTGCTCACCCCGACCCGCGAACTGGCGGTTCAGGTGACCGAGAGCGTGCGCAGCTATGGCAAGCATCTCCCGCTCAAGTGCACGGCCATCTACGGTGGCGTCGGGATCGGCCCGCAGATTCGCGACCTGGAGCGCGGCACGGACATTCTCGTGGCCACGCCCGGCCGCCTGATGGATCACATGCAACGCGGCACCATCAAGCTCGACAACGTCGACATGCTGGTCATGGACGAAGCCGATCGCATGCTCGACATGGGCTTTCTGCCGGCCATCGAGCGGATCGTGAAGACGCTGCCGAAACAGCACCAGACGCTGCTGTTCTCCGCCACGTTCTCGCCGTCGATCACCAAACTTGCGAATCGCTTCCTGAACCAGCCGGAAGTCATCGAGACGGCCCAGCGCAACGCGGCCGCCGCCGCGGTTGATCAGAGCGCCTTCATGGTCGACTCGGAGCGCAAGCGCGAGCTGCTGACTCACCTGATCGGCTCTGGCGACTGGCGCCAGGTTCTGGTGTTCACCCGCACCAAGCGCGGTGCGGACAAGCTGGCGAAGCAGCTCGAACAGGACGGCATCCGCTCCACGGCTATCCATGGCAACAAGAGCCAGGCCGCGCGCAACAAGGCGCTGAAAGCGTTCAAGCATCACAACGTCCGCGCCCTGATCGCCACGGACGTCGCTGCCCGGGGGATCGACATCGACCACCTGCCCTATGTGGTCAACTTCGACATCCCCACCAATCCGGAAGACTACGTGCACCGCATCGGTCGCACCGGTCGCGCCGGTCAGGAAGGCAATGCCGTTTCGCTGGTCTGCGCCGATGAGGCACGTGACTTCGCCGGAATCCGCAAGCTGGTGAACACGGACATTCCGGCCGAGATCCACGAGGGCTTCGAGCCCCAGAAGCGTGTTGCCAGCGCGCCGAAACGTGGTCGCGGCAACAACAGCCAGGGTCGGCCGCCCCGCCGCCCGCGCAGTGGCGCATCGACCCGCAACTCGCGTGCCGGAAACAGCCGGTAACTCGCGTCTGCTGCCGCCGGCCAGAAGCCGGCG
This sequence comes from Aquisalimonas sp., assembly GCA_007126095.1. GTDB lineage: Bacteria > Pseudomonadota > Gammaproteobacteria > Nitrococcales > Aquisalimonadaceae > Aquisalimonas. The sequence goes on along the minus strand of SLBZ01000061.1, from coordinate 100,031 downwards.
GCAGTGCCTCTCCTTACGCCCAGCGGCGGTCGCCGTGTCCGTACTCCTGCTCGCCGGCACAGCCTGAGCCGACACGGAACGCTTCGAGCTTGGCGACTTCGAAATCGAGAACGGCGAAGTGATCGAGGACGCGTTCCTGACCTATGTCACCCACGGCGAACTGCCGGCATGGGAGGAGACTACGAGGACGCCCTGCGATCAATTCAGGCGCACGCGCTGATCATGCCCGGTACCAAGGGCATCCTGCATCCGCCGGGTGACTCGCGCGTTCTTCAACGAGTTCCGCAACTGAACCCGTTAACCGCGGGCATACCGCGTCAGTAGCCGATCCAGGTTGTTCGCGAACGCCTGCCGATCCTTCTGATTCATGGCCGGCGCACCACCGGTATCCACACCGCTGGCGCGCAGGGTGTCCATGAAATCGCGCATATTCAGGCGCGAGCGGATGTTCTCCCGCGTATGCAACTCGCCCCGCGGGCTCAGCGCATGACCGCCTGCTTCGATGACTTCCGCAGCCAATGGAATGTCGCCCGTCACCACGAGATCATCAGGCTCCACCCGGCGCACGATTTCGTGATCCGCCACGTCGAACCCCGCGGCCACCTGCAGGAAATGGATCACCGGCGAGCGGGGTATCCGTATCGGCTGATTGGCGACCAGGGTCAACTGCACCCCGGTGCGCTCGGCCGCCTTGAACAGAATCTCCCGCACCACCACCGGACAGGCGTCCGCGTCCACCCAGATTTTCATATCGCGCAGCCTCTCCATCGACGCCGGGCATGACCTGCGTCAAACCCTTGCCACAATCCCCGAATGATACTGGTTTTCGTCCAGTACTGCTTTCGAGGGAGACCGTCGTCATGCCCCGATCATCTGTCCGACCCCTGTGGCTTTTGCCAGCGGCTCTGCTTGGCGGATATGCAGCACTCGCCCTCCTGCCCATGGCCCTGGGCGCAGCCCAGGGGCTGACACCCCGCCCCTGGCGCGACGATCTGGCCACCGGCCTCGGCATGTCGGGTTTCGCCATGCTGCTGATGGAATTTCTCCTGTCGGGGCGCTTCAAGGGCCTGTCCGCGCGCATGGGCATGGACCGGGTCATGCAGTTCCACCAGATCATGGCCTACGTGCTGGTCGCGTTCTTACTGCTGCACCCCTTCCTCTACACACTCCCCATGGGCGCGCCTGCGCCACTGGACCGTGACGCCCACACCTGGCTGAGTCTGCCGCTACTGCCGGGTCTCAGCGGCCTGCTGGCCTGGATTGCACTGGGTCTGCTTGTATTCATGGCCATCGCCCGGGACGGCCTGCCCATGCGTTACGAGACCTGGCGGCTGAGTCACGGGATCGGCGCCGTGGTGATCGCGCTGTTCGGCCTGCACCATACCCTGGAAGCCGGCCGTTACAGCCAGGACGGGCTGCTCGCCGGCTTCTGGATACTCGCGGCACTGGTTGCCATCGCCTCGCTGGTACACGTACACCTGATCATCCCGCTGCGCCAGCGCCGCCACCCCTACCGGGTCACCGCCGTGCGGCCGGAAGCCGAGCGGACCTGGACCATCGAGCTGGAACCGGACCGCAAGAGTGGCCATCCCGGCACGCCCCTGCCCTTCCGGGCAGGACAGTTCGCCTGGCTGAAGCTGGAACGCCCGCTGTTCCGCATGACCGAGCACCCTTTCTCCATCAGCTCGGCGCCCGCCGACTGGCCGCGCGTCGCTTTCACCATCAAGGAAGCGGGAGACTTCACCGGCCGCATCGCCGAAGTGCCCCCGGGCACACCCGCCTATCTGGACGGGCCTTACGGGCATTTCACCCTTGAACCGGAAGATGGCCGCGCGCTGGTATTCGTCGCCGGTGGCGTCGGCATGGCACCCATCATGGCGCTGTTGCGACAGCTGCAGCATGACGGCGCCGACCGCCCGATCACGGTCATCCAGGGCAATCGCACGGCAGGTCAGATCCTCTACGCCGACGAGCTGGATGCCATGGCCGGGACACTCCCCCTGACCGTCCACCACGTCCTCGCGGAGCCGCCCGACGGGTGGACCGGCCACCGCGGCGTTCCCGACCGGGCACTGCTGGAGACGGTGCTTCCCGCAGAGCGACGTACAGGAGCGGTCTATTACCTCTGTGGCCCACCGGCCATGACTGATGCGCTGGAGGAGACACTGCTGTCGGATTTCGGCGTTCCGGCCAGCCAGGTCATCGCCGAGCGGTTCCGCTACACACTGGGCGGCCGGCGCAGCAGCGCCCGGCGCCTCGTCTACGGCGTACTGGGGACCGCAGCCGTGATCCTCGTCGGCATCATGTGGTTCGCCGGAGCCTGACGCCGTGGTTACGCGGCCACCCGGTTGCGGCCCTTTTTCTTCGCCCGGTAGAGCGCCTCGTCGGCCGCCTTGATCACGTCTTCGGCCGAGGGCGTGTCCCGGGTGCGCTCGGCGACGCCGATGCTGATAGTCACGTGCACGGCCTTGCGGGCCGAACCGCCGCTGCCCCGTTTCTTTTCGCCCGACTTCTGATCAGGTCGGTCGCTCCCACGCAGCACCATCCTGTAGGCGGCGATTGTCTCACGCACCTCTTCCAGATAGGGTTTGGCCTGTTTTGCGGTCTTGCCGGGAAAAACGATGGTGAACTCTTCGCCGCCATAGCGATACGCCTTGCCCCTGCCCCCGACTGCACGAATCCGGGCCGCCACCAGCTTCAGCACCTGATCGCCCACGTCGTGGCCATGGGTGTCGTTGAACTTCTTGAAGTGATCCACATCGAGCATGGCGATGGCGTAGTTCCGCCCGAGGGCCGCCAACCGCTGATTCAGGGCCCGGCGCGCGGGCAATCCGGTGAGATCATCCCGGTAGGCGATGTAGTGCGTGTTGAACACCAGACTGGCCAGGAGAATCACCGCCGCCGCCGCCGCATACGCCTCCGGTGCGTCGGTCACCCCCGCCCGGCCGAACAGCAACGCAAGCGCGCCGATCATCACCACCGCGCCGGCCTCCAGGGGGGTTCCCCGCCGATGCGTCACCCACAGCACTGCAGCGACACCAATGACCAACGCTGCCACGGCGGTATCCGACAGATGCAACCAGGGCACGGCCGCATTCAGGGCATTGAAAGCCAGCGCCTGCAGCACGTCATTGCGCTCGGCGGCAATCACCCAGATCACGAATCCGGCCTGAACCCCGACGATCAGGAACCGGAGCAAAGCATGGCGGGTGAACACGCCTCGCTCGGGCAACAGCGTGAAGAGCAGCAGATTCAGGGGCACAAGCGTAGTGGCCGCGGTGAACAGGACTCCGGCTTCAAACCGGTTGTCAGGCAACAGCGCGTTGACCTCCGTGACACTCCAGTACGCCACCGCCAGCAATAACGCCATGCCCACAACCCGGCCCTGACCGAACATGACACCAAGCCCGGCGGCGATCGCACAGGCGGCATAGGGGAGGAGATGCAGCAACAGCCGGAAGGCCTCGGGCGCCTCCTGAGCATGAGGCAGGGCCACATGCGCGCCGATGAGAATCATCAACGGGACGGACAGCAGGCGCGCAGTGCCTATAACGGTGTGCAACGGTCGGTGCTCCAGGGGATGGGGGTCAACAGTCAGCTGAGTAGGCTACCACCCCCATGGCGGGCTTCCTTCCAACCCGTTCACATCCCGCGTGCCGCGTCCACGGGCACGGTGTACCGACGATTGTTATACTCCCGCGCTTCGCTACCAATCACGATAAATCAACATCCCGGCAAGTCATGGCAAACGAGCAGGCGGCGCAGCAGGTATTCAAGAATGGTCTGAGAGCGATCGCGCCGATGCTCCCGGGCGTGGTGCCGTTCGGCATGACCACCGGGATCGCCGCGACCGAGGCGGGCCTGGCCCCCCTCATGAGCATGGGCATGTCGCTCATCATCTTCGCCGGCGCGGCCCAGCTCGTGATCGCGCAACTGATCGGCGATGGTGCGCTGCCGCTGATCATCGTGCTCACGGGCCTGATTATCAATCTGCGCATGGTCATGTACAGCGCATCGCTCGCCCCGTATCTCGGCCATCTGTCCACGCGCTGGAAGGCGGCCATAGCCTATCTGCTCACAGACCAGGCCTATGCCGTATCCATTACCCACTTCATGCACGCAGGCGTGGGTCAGCATCGCCAGTGGTTCTACATGGGCACGGCATTTCCGCTGTGGGTACTGTGGCTGCTGGCAACGGCGGCCGGGATCTGGCTCGGGGCTGCCGTGCCGCCAGGGTGGCAGATCGGGTTCGCGCTGCCCCTGGTCTTCCTGGTGCTACTGGTGCCGGTCATCCGTGACCGCCCCAGCGCCGCAGCGGCGCTCACGGGCGGTGGCGTCGCCCTTGCGGCCCACGACGCGCCCTACCATCTCGGCCTGACCATCGGGGCCATTGCCGGTGTCGCCACGGGGGTCAGCGCCGAACTCGCGCTCCACCGACGCAGGAGTTCGCCATGAGCGCCTTCGCCATCTGGAGCATGATCGTCATCATCGGCCTGGGCACGTTCCTGCTCCGTTTCTCCGGCCTGCAGCTCCTGGGCCAGGGCAGCATGCCTGACTGGCTGGCACGCACGTTGCGCTACGTGCCCGCTGCGGTCATCGCCGCCATTGTCGTACCTGCCATCGTCCACGGCGGCCCGGCACCCGGGTTCAGCCTGGACAACACCCGATTGCTAGCCGGACTGATCGCCGCGGCGGTCGCCTGGAGCACCCGCAGCGTGCTGGCAACCCTCGGTATCGGCATGGCCAGCCTCTGGGCGCTGGAGTGGTTCGCCGGAAACCTGCCCTGATGAGCGAAACCCTGCGCCACCATGTACACTTTCTGACGACGGCGGCGCGCGACGGAACCGAGCCGTCCGATCCCGGAGGCCCGCGTCCCCCGCGATCCTCGAATGAATGAACTTCCGATGGATCAGAAGTGCCGCGGCGAGCGTATGTCATGCATGGCAAGGGTAAAGGGAATCCCATGAGCTCGGAGAAGAGCACGTACATCGACTTCGCACCCGGGGAGCAACGGCTACTCCGCTATACCATCGTCGCCCTGAGCGCCGTCACCCTGATCTGCACGATCGTGTTCGTCATCTGGGTGCTCGGCCAGATCATCGGCGCCCTGCATGCGCTGGTTTTCCCCCTCGCGATCGCCGGCGTGCTCGCACTGGTCCTTTTCCCGATCGTGGAGCTGTTCGAGCGCCTGTTTCGCATGAACCGCCTGAGTGCGGTCGTCTCGCTGTTCCTGCTTCTGTTCGGGCTGTTTATCACGGTGATGGTTCTGGTTCTGCCGGCCGCCGTGAATCAGGGCAGCCAGTTCTTCCAGTCAGTGCCGGAGATGGCCGAGCGCGGCCATGACAGCCTGTCGGCTCGGTTCCCGAAGGCGCTGCCGATGCTGGAGGACGCCATCACCGAGATGGAGATCCAGTCGATTCTGCCGAATGCGGAAGAAGCCGCAGATCGCACCATGGCGTACATCGGCTTCCTGGTGGGGCTCGGTTTCGTCCCCCTGTATCTGTTCTTTGCGCTGCTCTCCGGCAGTCGCATCAAGGATTACGCCAAGAGCATGCTGTTCCTGTTCACGCAGAAGACCCAGAACGAGGTGCTCTACCTGGGGCAGCTGTTCATCGACTACATCACCGCCTTCTTCCGCGGACAGCTCACCATCGCGCTGATCATGGGCGTAATGATGGCGATCGGCTTCACGTTCGTGGGCCTGGAGGCAGCGATCTACTTCGGCCTCGCGCTGGGCCTGCTGAACATCGTGCCTTACCTGGGTTTCATCGTCGGTGTAGTGACGGTGCTGCCCGTCGCCTATTTCCAGCCGGACGGCGGAGCCCAGCTCGTCATGCTGGTGCTGGCGGTCATCGCGTTCACCCAGCTGGTGGAGAGTATCCTGCTCACGCCCAAGATCATGGCCGACCGCTCGGGCCTGCACCCCGCGCTGGTGGTGATCTCGATCCTGTTCTGGGGAACCGCCCTGGGCGGCGTGGTCGGCATGATTCTCGCTGTCCCGCTGACCGCATTTCTCGTTACCCTCGGCAAACACGTCAAGAGCAGGCTCTACACCACCATACGACCCGACGATGTCGACCGGGAGATACTCAGCGAAACCATTGGCGACGAGCGCCATCACACCTGACGGGATCCGAAACCCGTCCCTGAAGTGACACGGAGGAGACGACCATGGCGACGAAAGAGAGCGGACACCAGACGACCGATCAAGTGGCAGGCAAGGCCCATGAAGCGGTGGACAAGGCCGCCGAGTCTGCAGCCAGGGCGGAAGAATACGCCCGGGAGCACGCATCGCACGCCGATGAGCGGGTTCGTGAGGCCGCGGCACACGGCCGGCAGCGCGCCGATGATGTGCTCGACCGCGTGAATACCTACGTTCGCGAGAACCCGTTGATGTCCATCGGCATCGCCTTTGTGGCGGGCGCCCTGTACTCGTCGCTGACGCGTCGCCGGTAACGCGCGGCATGCAGGACGCCGAAACGGGTGACGCGACCCGGAGCAACCGGCAGGAGGACGAACCGGAACAGTCCTTCAGCGATCCAGGCACGGAGAGTGGCGGCTTCGCCGACATGGCGACCCTGTTTGCCCTGATCGGCGCCTCCGTTCGGGACACCGCCCGGCTACTCGGCCTGGAAACGCGCCTGGTGGTCAAGACCGTCGTGATGATGGTCGTGCTCGGGGTCGTGCTCGCGCTGGTGCTGGTGGGTGTGTGGCTTTCGGTGACGCTTGTTGTTGCCGCAGGCCTTTACGAATACACCCGCCTCGGGGTGACGCTGAGCGTTGCCGCCGCATCGCTGATCAACCTCCTGTGCGCCGGAGCACTGCTCCTGGTGCTGAAACGGCTGGCCCGCCGGCTGGCATTTCCGGAGACGCGGCTTGCGGTGCGCACCCTGCTTGACGACGCCTCCCGCACCATGGGTCAACAGGAGTAGCGCCGTGTCCTCGCTGGAGCACAGGGTCGCAGAGCAACGGGACGCCGTCATGGCACGGGCGCCGGCCATCCGCACCCATAAGGCGCGGGCTCACGCTGCGCTACGCCACCCGGCCGTCCTGATCCCCGCCTTTCTCGGCGGCATGCTCGTCGCCCGGGGAATGCCTGCACTGCGTGCACTACCCAGAATCACCGAGCCGTTGGGGCGCCTGACGAACGAGCTTGGCAAGCTGGACGCCATCGTCAAACTGATCGCCGCGCTGGCCACTACCCTTGCAGGTCCATCCGGCGCTGCAGCTGACGATACCAGCGATGCGCGATCCAGCCCGAAGCAAGGAGATACGGCACGCCGCCCAGCACCCACATGATCAGCCCCGCCAGCTGTTGATCGGCCATTCCCCGGGCCTCGCCGTACATGGGGGCATCGGCAAAGGTGAGGATGGCCCCCAGGAAGCCGGTATGCATCAGCGTGAACAACACCGCCAGCAACGCCAATGGCGCCCGCACCGCGCTGCTCTTGAGCACTGCCCACCAGAACAGCCCCGCAGTCACCAGAAAGCACGCATGTTCCAGCGCATGCCACCACGGGTTCTCCACCGCCACCATGTAGAAGTGCGGGGTATGCCAGAACCAGATCGCGGCGGCGTGAAGGTAGGCCGCCGTCATGGGCCGCTGCACCAGGGGGAGCGTGATGTTCCATGGAACCGTGAACAGCCTGCCCGCCCCCGCTGCAAGCTGCTGCAGCGGCCGGCTCAGGACCCATAGCGGTGCAACGACCACCATCAACAGCATGTGCTGGACCATGTGCGCGGCCGTGCTCGTCTTCGCCCAGTCGTCCAGCGGCCCGAACAGGGCCAGTGCGCAGACAAGCGCGGTGGCGTGAAACAGAGCGCCGTGAACACCTCCCGGCCGGCGCCGCAGCGAACCGAACAGGTAAGCCCCCCAGAAGAGCGCCAACAGTGCGACGCCAAGCAACCCCGCCATCTGCTCATGACCGGTGCTTGTTACCGGATTGTGTGCCAGCACGCCGGCACTCCATAACAGCAAGCCACAACCGATACCGACAGAGGCTACACGCATGGCGGATAGACGATGACCGGCAGGCCCACGGCCAGGGTCGAGCCCGCAGAAACCAAATAGACGCCCACGGCAACCCGTAGCACGAAACGCTGCGCATCACCCGCCGGGGCGAGTCGCCAGCAACGCCATGCCGCGTAAGCGAGCAGCGCCGTCACCACGAGCGTCAGCATCAGGAGCCCGCCATTGAGCCACGTCAGTGCGCCCTGCTCGGCCGCCGGCGGAGCCACGGCACAGCCCACCGACAAACCGCCGTAAAGGGCAACGAACCAGAGGCTCCAGATCACCAGGCCAGCGAACAGATGCACGGGATGCGTCCAGCCGGGGATCATGCCGGAGTCCCCCACGCCATGGGCAGTAGCAGAAACACCGCCACGCTGAGCCAGAATATCCCGACGGTGTAGACCCAGAACGGCCGCACCACCACGGGCTCGTACGGGACATGGCGCCCCACGTAGCCTTTGCCGACCCGGACCGCCTGCAACACCGTCAACAATGCGGCAAGACCACCGTGACCGAGCACGTAGACCAGCATGACCAGAAGCACGGCGTCATGGGCCAGCGCCGTGGGCGCCAGCGACGCATCCCGGAGCGCCCACAACAGCAGCGCCACATGCCCGCCCCCCAGAAGGCCCGCCCGCCAGAACCGGCGCTGCAGGCCCTGATCGACACCACGCCGCAGCGCTCTGACAGCACCCTCGAAATCCATCCAGGCGGCCGTAAGCGCCAGCCCACTGGCAATCACCAGCCACAGCGCGATCTGTTCGCCCTCGGGGACCGACCATCCTGGCGAGGCCGTCCAGAGATACAGCCAGCCGAAGATCAGGGACAGGTAGAACGTGCCGTTGGCCATCAGCGTCACCACCATCCCCCACAACCCGGGGCCATCGGTAGTGCGCGAGTGTAGGGGCGGGTCGTGAGACTCGCCATGAACCAGCAGGGCGGCGCTGGGGTGGGCACCGTTCTCCCAGCTCCAGCGCAGCAGAAAGACCAGCGCCGAGACAACACCCACCAGTGCCAGCGGGTACACGCGGACCAGCAGACTGACGCACACCAGGGCCAGGCCCATGGCAGCGAAAAGCGGCCACCAGGAGTTCCCAGGCAGGTGTATCACGTGCCTGACCTTGCCGGTAATGGCGTCGGAGCCGTAGATCTCACGCCTGCCGTGCGAAACGTCAGTGAGCCCGTGCTCCCCGGACGCAATGGTGTCGGGCAGTTCCGGCGATTCCCATAGCGGATGCCGGGTGCGCAGATCCGGGAGGCTTGCGAAGTTGTACGACACTGGCGGCGTCCCCGTCGCCCACTCCAGCGTATCTGCGCCCCACGGGTTCCGGGGCGCCGGGCGCCCGAAACGGAAATGCAGGGCGATGTCCAGAATGATCATGGCGATCCCCGCCGCCATGATGAACCCGCCCACGGACGACAGCAGGTTGAGCCAGTCCCAGCCCAGACCGGGCTCGTAGGTGTACACCCGCCGTGGCATGCCGAGCAGGCCGGTGAGGTGCATGAGCAGGAAGGTGACGTTGAAGCCGATGAACGTGAGCCAGAACCCCCAGTTGCCAAGCACCCGCGTCGGCATGCGCCCGGAGAGGTGCGGCAGCCAGTAGTAGAACCCGGCAATCAGCGGGAACAGCATGCCGCCCACGAGCACGTAGTGCAGATGGGCGACCACGAAGTGGGTGTCGTGCACCTGCCAGTTGAACGGCACGAGCGCCAGCATGACGCCGGTCAGCCCGCCGCACACGAACACCACCAGAAAGCCGATGATCCAGAGCATGGGCAGGCTGTACACCACCCGTCCCGTCCACAACGTGGCCAGCCAGGCGAACACCTGGATCGCCGTGGGCACGGCCACGAGCATGCTCGCCACGGAGAAGAACGCCTGCGCCAGCTTCGGGATGCCGATGGTGAACATGTGATGCACCCACAGCCCGAAGCTGATGAAACCGGTGAGAATGATGGCGAGCACAAGCCATCGGTACCCGACGATCGGTCGCTGCGCGAAAACCGGGATCAGCGTGGAGACGATGCCCGCGGCAGGCAGAAAGATGATGTAGACCTCCGGGTGACCGAAGAGCCAGAACAGATGCTGCCACAGGATCGGGTCTCCGCCCCCGGCGACCTCGAAGAACGGCATGCCGACGGCACGCTCCAGCTCCAGCAGCACGCTGGCAAGAATCAGCGGCGGGAACCCGAACACGATCATCAGCGCCATGGCGAGGATGTACCAGCAGAAGATCGGCATGCGGCGCAGCGACATCCCGTTGGCGCGGCTGCGCAGAATGGAGACCGTCAGCTCGATACCTGCGGCCATGGCGGAGATCTCGACAAAGGTGATGCCCAGCAGCCAGAAATCCGAGCCCGGACCGGGGGCGTACTCGGCGCTGCTCAGTGGCGTGTACATGAACCACCCGGAATCCGGCGCCATGCCCAGCACCATGCTGGAGAGGATGATCAACCCGCCGAACAGGTAGCAGTAATAGCCCAGCGAGCTGATGCGCGGGAACACGAGGTCCCTGGCGCCGATGAGCTTGGGGATCATGTACAGCGCCATGCCCTCGAGCACGGGAATGGCGAACAGGAACATCATCACCGTGCCGTGCATGGTGAACAGCTGGTTGTACACGTCCGGGCTGATGATGTCCTGCGCCGGCAGGGCGAGCTGGGTGCGCACCAGCATCGCCATGACGCCAGCAATGAGAAAGAAGACAACACCAGTCGCCATGAATCGCAGACCGATGGTGGTGTGGTTGACCGCCGCCAGGGAACGCCAGCCCGGGGGGTTCGCCCAGACCCGTTCAAGGCGCTGATGCAGTGCCTGCCGTTCCTCCGTGCCGGCCTCAGTCATTGCTCTGCAATGCCTCCTCCAGCCAGTCGTCGAAGTCGTCCTGCGGATGGGCTTCCACGGTGAAATCCATGTGGGCGTGTCCGGCACCACAGAACTCCGCGCACTTGCCCTGGAAGATGCCCGTCTCATCAGCCTGGAGACGGAGCACGTTGGTGCGCCCGGGGATCGCGTCGAGCTTGCCGGCAAGCCGCGGCACCCAGAACGAGTGGATCACGTCCTCGCTGGTGACGTGGACGTGCACCGGAACGCCGACCGGAATGTGCAACTCATTGTTGAGCGCGATGCCCTCCTCGGGATAGCTGACTTCCCACCACCAGCGGTGTGCGGTGACGTCGATACGGAGCACGTCCTCGTCCGAGGCCAGGGGCATCATGTTGTGACCCGCCGGGATGCCGAACGCGAGCAGCGCGGTGATACTCACCAACGGCAGCACGAAGCCTCCGCCGACGATCCAGCGGTTCTGCACCCGCTGCGCGCTCTCGTCGGTCACATCACCCGGATCCCGGCGCATGGCATAGAGCCACAGCGCCACGACAACGATCAGCACCACGGTCGCGAAGGCGAACATCGCCCACCACAGCCAGGCGGCAGACGCAGCGGCCGGGCCGGCCGGATCCAGCGTGGACAGCGGTCCGCCGCATCCGGAAAGCAGCATGGGGATGAACATCAGGCCAAATAGGGCTACCCTTCCTGCCAGTACGCGCCCATCCACCGCGCTCGCCGACCGTGCCGGAGTGAATTGATGAGCCAGGGACCGATCATCAGTCGCATGTCTTTCCGTGGGCACCCCCTGCATCCGGTGCTGATTCACTTCCCGGTGGCCGCGCTGCTCATGCTGGTGGGCACCGACTTCGCCTACTTTCTGACAGGCGACTTCTTCTGGGCGCGAGCGGGCCTGTGGCTGGCCGGAGTCGGCGCGCTGGGGGGCTGGATTTCCGGGTTGGCCGGCCTGGTGGATCTGGTCACCGTGGCGCGCATACGCCGCTTGATCACGGCCTGGTCTCACGCCGTGATCGCCGTGATGCTGCTCTCGCTGGCGTCGCTCAACTGGCTGCTTCGTTTCGGCGACCCGGCCGCGTACATCCTGCCGTGGGGGGCGTACCTGTCCCTGCTCACGGCCGCGCTGGTCAGTGCGGCCGGATTTCTTGGCGGACAACTCGTGTACGAGTACGCGGTTGGCGTCGACGTGGACGAAGCGGCAGAGAAGCACGCGCAGGCCAGGGCCTGACGCTCCTCTCCCGGCCTGGCTTCTCACAGCGCCCAAGGAGTGCCCTCCAGCGTGGGCTTCGCCAGCACCAGCCACACGATTCCCGCCATCAGCAGACACAACGTGACTGCCAGAAGCCACGCCCACAGGCCGGTGCGCGCGACTGCACCCCGCTCGGCGCGGAGGATGAGCAACCCGGTAAAGGCGTGACAGATCACCATGCCCGTCACCAGCGTCAGCTTGGCCATGAGCCAGACCTCCACCGTCTGATCGAGCAGGAAGACCAGTGTCCCGGACATGATCGCCACGAGTGCGGCCGGCGTCGCCACGTGGGTGTGAACGAACCGCGCCAGCGAGGCGTGGTCCGGCGGCGATTCGCTGATTTCGGCATGTCCGGTGTCCACCGCGGCAACCAGCGCAGGCAGATAGAGCAGCGCGGCTGACCAGAACAGCAGCGCAACGATGTGCAACACAAGAACCCAGAGCATTCCGCAGCCTTGGTCAGTCCGTGATTTATCCCGGGCTCTCCCCCGGGCCGTCACTACATCGCCAGCTTGCGGCCGATCGTGGGTCTAGCCCTTGCCGCGGTCTTCCAGGGCGCCGAGGTGCATGCGGCCTTCGGGATGGCGCAGCTCCTCCACTTCGCGAACCGGATCCAGACCATCCCGCACGAGCACCCGCGCGCGCGCAGCATCTGCAACGATAATGTAGCGTTTCATGATGGTTCTTCCTCCTGCTTCCCGCAGAAAACGATGAAACGGCGCTCACGAAACAAGAGCCCGTATCGGCGTTCCCGATACACCCAGTAAAGTAGAAATTACGCCCCGCGTCGGCTATGAGTTCCATGACGGGCGGATACGCGCATCACCACGAATTCGGCAATGGAGAGCAAGATAATGAAAACGAACCAGATTCTCGGGGTCGTACTGCTGGTTGCAGGCGTGATTCTGCTGTTCACCGGATGGCAGGCCAGCGAGTCCCTTGGAGAACAGGTCCACGAGACGTTCACGGGGCGGTTCACGGACAGCACCATGTGGTACCTCGTCGGCGGCGCTGCGGCTTCCGTCGGCGGGCTGCTGCTTCTCATCAAGAAATAAGCGGAAAACAGCGGAGGCGTGTACGCCCCCGCTGCCCGAGGTCCATCTCTCACCAGCGGCGTTTATCCGTCGACGCCGTTACCCGGTGATGCTCAGAACGTGCCCGCGTCTTCGTACTCGGGGGCGTTGTCCAGAGTGTCCTCATCCGCGTCAACGCGGAAAACCGTCTCATCGTCATCGGCATCCCGTGCCAGTTCCACACTGTCCCAGGACAGGGCGACATCCTTCTCACCAATGCCAAGGAAGCCGCCGACACCGACGACCACGGCCACGATGCTGCCATCCTGGTCAATGATGAGATCGCTGATGGATCCGATCTCCTCGTCCTCGGTGGTGCTCATCACGGCATTCCCGATCAGGTCGTTGGCATGATAGCCGTCAGCCGGCTTCTCGGACAGGTGGGTGTCGAAGCCATTGGCCGGTCCACCGTCATCGGCGACAACACCACCCAGCCCCAGCACCATTACGGAACTGACGACTGCACTCAAGGCGACTGCTTTTGCTGGTTTCATCAGGGCTCTCCTTTACCTTCAAGACGAAAACACAGAGTGGGCAGATCCATTGCGTTCTCCCTCGACGGCATCCCTGACGTCGCGACGGCAAGAACGCAGCTGATCCTCACCTGCGTCCTTTCACCTGCAATTACGCCCTGACGAGCAAATCAGTTCCCCGGAAAAACGAAATACCCGCGTTTCGATGCGTTTCGGTGAATTTTGGAACTGATTGTCCACGAGGGGCGTACTTATCGAGACAAAAGCCGGATTAACGCCGGCAACAGCACACAGGGAGGCGTGTGACAAAACAACGTCCGTCCGCCGCAAGGACAGGTCTTGCCCAAAGGCAAGCGAGGTGCCGGCCGGGCCTGGAGAACGCGCTTGATGACTTTGACGAACGCCGTCACCCCGACGACCAGTGGCCCCGAACCGCAGGCACACCTCTACATTTGTGACAGCGAGGGAACCTGCCTTCGCGGCACACCCGCCAGGGAGTTGGAGGGACAGAGGCTCACCAAACTGGGCGGCGAGACATGGAGCACCCACGGTCTGCCCGCATCACTGGCCCCGCAGATGGAGAGTTGTATCCAGCAGGTTCTGACCACGGGGAAGATCGTGCGCGTTCTGATTCGGGACATGGTCGGTGCAAGCCGCACCCTCACCTACGCCTGCCAGTTCATGCCCACCGCACTGGAAGGCAATTCCCCGGGCATTGCGGTCAAGGTGCAGCAAGTGCCGGAGCCCCGGGACATGCACGAGGATGCGGTCAACCAACGGATGGTGGACGTGGTCCCCATGCCGGTTGTGGTGGTCCGCGTGGCCGACTGGAGATGTCTTTACGGCAACACTGCCGCGGCCGCATTATTTGGCGTGCCCGACGGTCGTCTTGAGGGTCAGAGCCTGGCCCCCTTCTTTGAACGCCCCGGCGACCCCGACCGCCTTCTGGAAAACCTGGTTATTGACCAACAGGTCGCGGACTTCGAGACCCACATCCTTGATCATGAGGGCCAGCGCTACCGGACGGTCATCTCCGGTGGTTGTACCTTCGCCAGAGGCAATCAGGCTGCCATGCTGTTCCTCTCCCCGGCGCCGGAGCGGCATGCTCCTGCCGTTGTTCGCGAGCGTGACGCCCTGACCGGCCTCCCGAACCGCACGGCGCTCGCCGACCACCTTGATGCGGCCATCCGCCGGGCCGCGCCGGAGCAGCAGAAGGTCGCCGCGCTGTTCATCGACCTCAACCACTTCAAGAACGTGAACGACGGCCACGGTCACCGGGTCGGCGACGAGCTTCTGGCGGTCATCGCCCGGCGCATTGCAAGCTGCGTTCGTCATTACGAGACGGTGGGCCGCCTCGGGGGCGACGAGTTCGTGGTCGTCCTTGAAGGGATCGAGGACGAGCGGGACACGATGCGCATGAAGCGGGACGTCCAGCGCGTGGTGTCCAGGCCGGTCCGGATCGGCGGCCTCACCCTGTCGGTCACGGCCTCCATTGGTATTGCCTACTACCCCCGCGACGCCAGCAGCGCCGACGATCTCATCCACACGGCGGATCGTGCCATGTACCGGCAGAAGATGCCCCACCGACCCGCCCTGTAGGCGGGTTCGTCGCCATCCCCGAAAGCGGGTACCATGATCGCCCGCTCCGGTCTGGTACCCCGATCATGCCCGCCATGCTGCGCAGAATCGCCCTGTCTCTGCTGACGTTCCTGGTTCTGGTGGGCCTTGTCATCATTGCTGCGTGGTGGTTCGTCGACCCGAACGACCACCGCGACGCCATCAGCCGGCACGCCAGTGAAGCGCTCGGCCACCCGGTGGCCTTGCAAGGCAATATCCGTGTGGACTTGCTACCGCTCCCGACCATCACCGTCGATTCCGTCGTCATCGCGAACGTGGAGGGATACGCCGACGCCCCCTTCGCCGAAGCCTCAGGGCTGCACGCGGCCATCCGGCCGTTACCCCTCCTGGCCGGTGACCTCGCACTGAGCGTCATCCACGTCGATGGCATCACGGTTCGGCCGGAGCGCAACCCCGAAGGCGAAGCGAACTGGCCACCGATCATCGAGGCCATGGTCGAACAGGACGAGGATCCGCCGCTGGCCTTCGACGGTATCGGTGACACCCGGATCGGTACGGTGACGGTGGACTACGCCGACCATCAGGGAGACATCCGGCAACGGCTCACCCTCCACGACACCGACGTGGATCGGCTCGGTGCCGGCAGCGAGACGTCCGTCAATGCCACATGGCAGGCCGAGGGGACGCCATTCAACCGTATCGACGGCGACCTGGCCATGCGACTGGTCCTGGACGATGCGCTCATCCCGCGGACCGTCGAGATCACCGGCCTCCGGCTCGACTGGACGCCCGACCCCGAGCGTCCGGACTCGCTGGCGGCCGACCTCTCCGCCCACATCGAGTTCTCGCCTGACGACCACGCCGTCTCCCTTGCCGACCTGACGCTGACCGCCGATGCCCTCGAGGCCGGGTTACGGATGGATGGCGCCTGGGGCGATGCCGGGTTCACGGCATTCGGGACATTCACCATTCTAGACGTAGCCCTTCGGGACCGGCTGCACACGCTGATCGGCGACGACCCCGACGCCGAGGACCCCAGTGCCCTGCAGCGACTGAGCGCCGAGGGCGCCTTCCAGTGGCAGCGGCAGCGCCTGAATCTGGACGCCCTTCGCGTGGAGCTCGATGACTCCATACTGGACGCCACTGTGGACGCGCGGCTCGGTACGGAGCCGTTCTGGGAGTTCGAAGCCGGCCTGGATACCATCGATGTCGAGCGCTACACGCCGAGAGGCTTCGACCCGGACACGGTACGCGCCGTCAGCCGCTTCATCCTCGACGCGGTCACCGGGGTGGGGCTGGACGGA
The DNA here is from genome assembly GCA_007126095.1 of Aquisalimonas sp. Taxonomy (GTDB): domain Bacteria; phylum Pseudomonadota; class Gammaproteobacteria; order Nitrococcales; family Aquisalimonadaceae; genus Aquisalimonas. The sequence goes on along the minus strand of SLBZ01000061.1, from coordinate 83,498 downwards.
ACGGTTACGGTGGACACCCTGAAGGCGAACGGGCTCGAATTCGACGCCATCGAGGGCGTGGTCCGCTCCCGAGGAGACGAGCTGATCGTCCAGCCACTGGAAGCGTCGCTCTACGGGGGCAGCTATCACGGCACGTTCAGCGTACCACTGAACGGACAGCCCTATTCCGTGTGGTTCGATCAGCGTATCGAGGGCATGGCCCTGGCGCCCCCCCTGAACGCCCTGTTCGACTGGGCCGTCATTGAGGCGGAGACGGACACGTACTGGAGCGGGTCATTCACCGGCATGCACTGGCCGGACATCCGCGACTCCCTGGACGCCGAAGGCACACTGGCGCTGCGCGAAGGGCGCATCAACCGATTCAGCCTCACACGACTGATCGAGGACGCGGTCCCCGTCGCCCTGGGCGGCATCGATCAGGCACCGTTCACACGGGACGCCACAACGCCGTTCGACCGCATCTCCGGTGAGCTGGCCGTGGCGGACGGAGTGCTAACCAACCCCGATGCACGCGCCGGTTCGGATTACTTCAGCGTCGGAGGGTCGGGGGACCTGGACCTGGCGCAGCTGGAGCTGGATTACCGCATCGACCTCACCATCATCGATGCTTTCGAGACCGAGAGCGAGGAACTGCTGGAAGTACTTCGGGGCGTCACCATCCCGCTACAGCTCCACGGCCCTCTCACGGACCTGGACGTGCAGGTCGATCTGGAGCAGGCCCTGAGCGGCCACGACGATGACAACGATGAAGACGGGGATTGAGTCCGATGGGTCAGCGCAGCTGGCTGTCCTTGCTACCGCGCCGGTTGTAGTGGCCCTGCCCCGTCTGTTCCCGGTCGCGCTCCTCCTGACATGCAACACACAGTCGCACGCCCGGAATGGCGTCCCGCCTCCCCTGGGGGATTTCCGCATCGCACGCTTCGCAGTGCGAGAGGCTTTCGCCAGTGGGGAGCTGCCGCCGCGCACGCTCCACCGACTCTTCCACGGTGCTGTCGATCTGCTCCTGTACCGCGCCGTCTTTCGCCCAACCGACTGCCATGGCAGCTCACCTGAATCGTCCTGAACTGCCCCAATTATAACGGCTTTCAGGCCACGCGCCGTTATCCCTCCGACGGCTCGCCCCACCGCTGCGGGACCCGCTGGATGTCGTCGGTGTCGTAGCCGCGCTCACCAAGGAACGCGATGATGCGCTGGAGATCGTCCTCCGGCATCTCCGGCTCGCGGGACATGATCCAGACGTAGTCACGCCGCGTCCGCCCGATCACCGTGTGCTGGTAGTCGTCGTCCAGGTAGATGACCAGGAACTCGGCCTTGATCGGCCAGATGAACTGCATCCCCCACTCGGCGTTGTCGTCGCTGCGCACAAAACCGGTCGGGTTGTAGCGCTTCTCGTCGCCATCGAATCCGCCGTCGCGGAAGGTGAACACAGTGTCGATGGTGCCATCCTCGTTCAGGGTATAGCGCTCCACCGCGTTGTGCGCCCCGCGCTCGAGGAATGTCGGAATGTTCGCGATCACGTACCAATCGCCCATGTACCGCTCCAGGTCGACGTACTCCACAGTTTCCATGGGCGGGCGCGACTGACAGCCCAACAGGAGGGTTGCGGCTGCAAGCAGGGTGGCAAATGAGCGGAAAGCAGGCATTGTTGGTCTCGCATCGACGATTGATGAGGAGCACAGCCAAGCACTCTGTATAACTTAAGTACACGTTACATACAACAAGGTAGTGTCGTCGTCCCCCGTCCCGGCCCCGAATATCGAAACTGTGATGCCGGTCGTTGAGTCTTTGAATTTGCGGTTGTTATGTTGTTACGCATAAACAATCCGGGTGCCTTGCGTGAACCGTTTCCTCCGCCATCTAGCGTTTGCCACGCTGAGCTGTTGCCTGCTGCTGCCGCCCGCGACCATGGCGGGGGACGATGGCGTGAACCTTCCGCGGTTTCCGTCCATCAGCCCGGATGGACGACACATCGCCTTCTCCTGGGGCGGTGATCTGTGGCGCGCACCGGCTTCGGGGGGTGAAGCCCGGCGCCTGACACGCCACGAACAGGACGACCTTCACTCCAGCTGGGGTCCGGACGGCCAGTGGCTCACGTTCACATCGGTTCGGGACGGATACCTGAATCTCTGGCGGGTTCACCGTGACGGAACACGGGTATCGCAACTCACCCACAGTGATCGCCACCTCCGCAACCCGGGCTATGGCCGCGATGCCGATGGCAACCCCGTGATTACGTTCTCCGGGCTGCTGGAAGCGGATGTCTACCGTGATGAACGCCCCTACCTGGTGTCACCGGAAGGGGGCGATCACCGTCGACTCCACGACGCCTTCGGCTCGGAACCCCGCCTGTCACCGGACGGTCGTCGCACGGCATTCACCCGCGGCGGGATCTATCACGGCTGGAACCGGCGTCACTACCGCGGCCCGGAAGCGATGGACCTGTGGCTGCATGACCACGACGACGGTAGTTTCCGCCCGCTCACCGAGCGCGACGGTGACGACGGCAACGCGCGCTGGGCGGACGATCGCACCCTGGTATTCATGTCCGACCGCGACGATGACACGGTCAACCTCTACCGCCTCCGCCTGGATGACGACAGCATCGAACGTCTGACTCACTTCAACGGGCAGGACGTCCAGCACTTCGACGTCTCCCGCGACGGATCCACCGCCGTTCTGCAGGTCTGGGATACGCTCTATACGCTCGACCTTGCAGCAGACGACGCACGGCCCAGCCCGATCGAGCTGCGCGCGGGCGAAGACGGCCACGACCGCTTTGAACTCAAGCGCATTGACCGCGAGATCACGGAAGCCGCGCTGAGCCCCGACGGTCGGACCATGGCCTATATCGCCTACGGGCGCGTCTACGTCCGGCACATCGACGAGCACAGCCCCACACGGCCCGTAACCCGCGGCACCCATGCGCGCCACAAGGATCTGAGCTGGTCGCCCGACGGTCTTCGACTGTACTTCACCAACGATAGTGACGGCACGGAGTCCATCTACCAGGCGCGGGTCGCACTCACCCGGGAGGAGATCCGCAGCGGCCTGTCGCAGCCATCCGACGTGGTGGCAGAGGACACGCCCGATGAACATGCGCCGGACGCCGATCCCGAACCGACGCCTCCGGACAACGGCATTATGGCGGTCGCTGCCCGGCCGGGCGACGATGACGACGCAGACCAGGAGCAGCGCGCAGAGAAGCCGGAAGACCCGTTCGCGCCCGCGGACCCCGGTCTGCCGCCGGAACCCACCGACCCACCGGACCCGGCAGTGCTCCCTGAACCGCCGGAAGATACCGCCCCGGAAGACTCCGACGCCATTCCGGAGACGGAACTGGACACGGACGAGGACACCGACGACCTCCCCCGCCACCGGGACCCCTCCCGTTGGCACGATGGAGTGCAGTTCTACATTCGTCCGGTGATCCAGACGGAACACAACGACCGGGAAGCGTCCCCGTCACCGGATGGAGATGCGCTTGCCTTCCGGCGCGGACGAGGCGGTCTGATGGTACTGGATCTGGATACCGGCAAGGCGAACCGCCTGGTGGAAGGCTGGGACAGCAACATCCACTGGCGCTGGTCACCGGACAGTCGGCATATCGCCTACTCCCAGAACAACCTCGACTTCAGCGCCAACATCTTCATCGTGCCGCGAGACGGGTCGGAAGCGCCGGTCAACATCACCCGGCATCCGCGCAACGACCGCAACCCGCGGTGGTCCGCCGACGGGCGCAAGCTCAGTTTCATCTCCAACCGCTCCGGCGAGCACTACAACCTGTACCGGGTCTATCTGGATCAGGCCCTGGAGAACCAGACCCGGCGCGAGCAGGCAACCTACTACCGCGACGCCCGCAGCGAGGCCGCCAAACTCCGCCCTCTGCCGGTCCAGCGCGACGAGGCCGACGAGGTCGATCCGGTCACGCTGGATCTCGACCGCGCGTGGCGGCGCATCGAACGGGTGGCCGACCTGCCCCGGCATCAGTTCGACAACGAGATGACGCCGGGCGGCGACCGCTTCGTGTTCAATCAGAGCGGCCAAGGCCTGGTATCCATGAACTGGGACGGCAGCGACCGCAAGCGCCTCGCTCCCCGCGCCGATGTGCAGCACCTCAACGTCACGGGCGACCGGGTCATCTATATCGCGGATGGCCGCGTGGGCGTCGTACCAGTAACCGGAGGCTCCGTGACCCGCCCCGACATTTCCGCACGCATCCGGGTGGATCTGCGCGCGCAAGCACTGCAGAAGTTCCGCGAGACCGCGCGTGTCATCGGTGAACACTTCTACCGTCAGGACATGAAGGGTCTGGACTGGGACGCCGTGGTCGACGACTACGAGCAGCTCATCCGCAGCACACGCACCGCCAGCGAGTTCAGCGACATTACCAACCGCATGCTCGGCGAACTGGCCGCATCCCACATGGGGCTGTCGAACCCGGGCCCCGGCGCGGCCCGCCGACAGCCTTCCGGGCGCCTGGGGATCGACTACGAGCCCGTGGAGCTGGACGACGGACGCCGCGGGTACCGCGTGCTCTCCATCATCCCCGAGGGCCCGGCGGACCGCGGCCCGGTCCGCATGGAGCCGGGTGACATCATCACCGAGATCGACCTGGAGCCGTTTCACGGGCGCGACACCATGCTCTACCGGCTACGGGGCCGGATCGACGAGGAAGTGATCGTCACCTTCGAGCGGGCCTCCGGCCGTCGCCCTTCCCCGGCCCGCACGCTCGTCACGCCGGTGGACTACAGCGACCTGGCCACTCTGCGCTACGACGCGTTCCGCGAGCGCAGCCGTGAGCGGGTCGAAGAGCGGTCCGACGGGCGGCTGGGATACATCCACATCCAGTCCATGAACCAGACCTCCCTGGAGGAGTTTCAGGGCGACCTCTACGCCGCCGCCTACGACCGCGAAGGGCTGATCATCGACGTCCGCAACAACGGCGGCGGCCATACCACGGACCGCATTCTCACGTCGATCATGACCCAGGAGCATGCCTACACCGTCCCGGCCGGCGCCGACAACCAGGCCACGGGCCACTACCCCCAGGACCGCCTGGACGCGCCACGCTATACCCTGCCCGTGAATATGCTGGCGAACGAGAAAAGCTACTCCAACGCGGAAATCCTGGCCCACGCTTTCTCAACCCTGGACCGGGGCACTCTGGTGGGCCAGCAGACCTACGGCGGCGTCATCTCGACGGGCCGTCATGCGCTGATCGACGGCGCCACGGTGCGCCGCCCCTACCGTGGCTGGTACCTGCCCGACGGCACGGACATGGAGCACAACGGCGCCATGCCCGATATCGTCGTCCAGCAGACCCCGGACGACGAGGTCACCGACCGTGACCGTCAGCTCGACCGGGCCGTGGATGACATGCTGGAGCGTCTGGACGACAACGGCTGAACTCAACTCACCCCCAGATCGATCTCCACTTCCGCCCCGGGCCAGTAGGCGCGCACGCCGCGGTGGATCCGCCGGCGCAGCTCCGCCAGGCCTGATACCGAGACCGCGTCGACACTGCGCGGGACCGTGACGCTGACGGTCACGAACAGGGTACGGCCGTACTTGGTCACCCGCGTATCGGACAGGCGCCACGGGCCGTAACCGACAGCCGTGGCCACACGGTGCTGTACCGCCTCCACCACCGCGTGCTCCGGCGCCCGGGAGAGCAGTTCCTGGAGGTTGTCGTACACCAGCCGCAATGGCGTCCACACCACCAGTAGCATGATGATCAGCACCAGCAGCGGATCCACGTAACCGGCAAGCGATTCATATCCTGCCGCCTTGAGCGCTACGCCGCCCAGCAAACCGACCGCAACCGTGCCGCTCATCCAGGCGTCGAGCCGGAACGCCACCGCTTCCAGCTGGATGACGGGCGAGTTGATCCGCCGGCTTGCACGGGCAAGCAGTCGGCCAAGCCACACCGCCAGCACCATGGCGACCAGGGAATAGACGAGAGCCAGGCCAAGCTCCACGTCACGACCACCCGACAGCAGGGCCACCACCCCCTGCCAGGCGGCGATGGCGCAAACGGCAGCCAGCACCAGTCCCTGGACCACGTTATACAGGGGCTCGAAACCGTACTGCCCGAAGGGATAGGCCGCGGAGTGGCGACCAACACGCCCGACAACAAGCAGACCCACCCAGGTGGTCACCAGGCCGGCAATGGAATACAGGGCATCGAAAAAGACCGCCTGCGAACCGGACAGGCCCGCAATGACGAAACCGAGCACGGCGAGGCCGAAACTCGCCGCCATGGAACAGCCGAGCAGACGCCGCTCGACGCGATACAGGGTCCACATGTGTCCTCCACACGCACATCAACAGGGGGCGCAGCCATGAAGGCGCGCCGCTGAATCGACGGATAAAAACTCAGGCGTGCGGGAACCTAAAGCCCGGGGATGGGCTTGATGTCTTCGGGGTACTGGTAATGCCACAGACAGGCGTTATGGCAGAGAAGTTTGCGGGTCGCGGTGATCATGATCGTCGCTGAATTGATTTCAAGGTCATCAGTTTACCGGAAATCCCGGCTGTCCGGCAGGGGGCAGATTCACGTCTGATGCGCACCGTGATAGCGGCGCTGCAGGTCCCGCACCGCATCCGCCAATCCGGCGACAGGCCCTTCGACGATCACCTCCGGCGCCACCGACTGGACGGGCAACGGCCGCACCGGCGGCGCCGGCACCCCCAGCTCGGACAGCCACTCCATCAATTGCGCGGAGGAGCTCACGTAGACGATCCGCCCGAGCCCGACCCAGGCGTGCGCCGCGGCACACATTGGGCAGTGTTCGCCGGAAGTGAACACCGTGGCGGCCGCCCGTTCCTCCGGTGACAGGTTCTCGGCCGCCCACCGCGCCAGGGCAAACTCGGGGTGTCGGGTGCTGTCACCACCGGCGATGCGGTTGCGATCCTCCATCAACACCCGACCGTCGGCGTCCACGAGCACAGAGCCGAACGGCTCATCCCCCGCATCCAGGGCCTCGGCGGCCAGTTCAACGCAACGGTGCAGATGCTGCATTTCGTTCTCGATGGGCATGATCCGGCGCTCCTGTCTCACCAGCGGGCCAACATCCTGCCACGCTAGCGCATCACGGCTCCCGATTTCCGTGACAGTTCGTTCCAGCGCCTGTGCCAGGGTTTCAAAACCGCTGTTACATGCTAGCTTGAAAGGACGTGACAACGACATGATGAGGAGACGCCCATGTTTCGTGCCACCCTTGCCGCAGCATTCGCCGCGCTGTTCTCAGGCACAGTCATGGCCCACGGTTGCCCCGGCCTCATCGAGGAGGTCGACGAAGTGCTGAAGGGGGACGACGTGGACAGCCACATTGAGGCCGACGTTCTGGAACGCGCGCAGGCGCTCCGTGATGAAGGCGAGCAGTACCACGAGGAAGGCGATCACGATCGCGCCATGGAAAAGCTCGAAGAGGCCAAGAAGGAACTCGGCATCTAAGGCTCACGGCATCCAACTAGGTGATGACGGCCGCGGCTGCCTCTGCGCGACTGTAGAAGCAGCCGCTCAGCAGAAAACCGGACGTGAGCGACGGCTTGACCGCGATGGCCCGCCCCTGGTCATCACGGCTCAGAACCACATCGTCGGGCAGCCCGTCGAGCAGGTGCATGGGCGCCGGCCGGCCGTCGCGGAAACACGCGCGGTAGACTGCCCCGGTTTCCTCGTCCCGGAACGCCGGCACGAACCCCTCCCGCGCGCAAACGGAACTCTCGCCGCCCGTCTCACGATAGCGAAACCGGTCCTGGACAATCGTCTCGGGGGTCACCGGCGTTGCACCGCCGCCCCACCCACCGGGGTCGCCATACCTGTCCATGGGATTGCGCTTCATGGACCGCACCTCCGTCGCCAGGCACCTGCTGCCGTCCTGTTTGCTACAGCAAGACTTGCGCCAGACTCGCATTCACACCGGAAAACCGCATCACACCGCGGCTTCAGGCGCGGGACACCACCGCCAGAACCCACTTTCACACGCTCGCAGCAGACACGGCGCGTCACCCGGCTGACGCGGATGGGCAGCCCCGCAGCCGGGTCGGCGCGATGTGTCGCACGGATGAAACACGACGTGTTCAGAAAGACGATCCTGGCTGTTGCAGAAACGCCAGTTCGTCGTCGGTGGAGGGTCGTCCGAGGATAGAGTTGCGGTGGGGAAAGCGCCCGAACCGCTGGATGATCTCCTGGTGACGGATGGCGAAATCCAGGAAATACTCGAAAGTCGACGTGAGCGGAGCATGCACCTCCTGCGCCAGTTCCCGGAACAGCGCCACGCTCTGCTCCTGGTGGTCCAGCGCCTCGGAGTGCTCCAGCGGCATGTACCAGAACACCCGCTGTACCGGGCGCAGCCCCCGGTCCTGCCCAAGGCGCATGCCGTCGAGGCAGTGCTGGCGGGCGAGACTGTCAAAGCGGAATGCGTCCGCCGTGTCGCGGTAGATGTTGCGCGGGAACTGGTCGGTGAGAATGACCAACGCCAGCCGACCCTCCGGAGTGGCTTCCCAGTCGGCCAGCTCGCCACGCTCCGCCGCAAGCACCAGCGGCTCGAACCGATCGCGGATCTCCGCATCCGTGTCCACGTTCTTGGACCACCACAGTGGCGCGCGCTGGTCGGCAAGCCGCCCGTCGTCCGGTTCATTGCCGAACCAGTAATCCAGCACCCTGTTCGCATCGTGCATGAGCCGCTCCTGCTTGCTGATGCCGCCACCAGGGCGGCGCTGATGAGATGGTTGTTCTATGATGGGTCGTCCGCGGTCCATCGACAACCAGGAGCCCAACATGAGCGAACAGCCCGTCAGCCGTTTTCCGGTACCGGATATCAACACTCTGCCCGAGGACATCCGCGAGCGCATACTCGCGGTCCAGGAGAAATCGGGGTTCGTGCCGAACGTGTTTCTCGCCCTGGCACACCGGCCCGACGAGTTCCGGGCGTTCTTCGCCTATCACGACGCGCTCATGGAGTCGGACAGCGGTCTGAGCAAGGCGGAGCGCGAAATGATCGTCGTGGCCACCTCCGGCGCCAACAGCTGCCAATACTGCGTTGTGGCTCACGGCGCAATCCTCCGCATCCGGGCGAAGGACCCACTGCTGGCGGATCAGGTGGCCATCAACTACCGCAAGGCGGACATCTCTCCCCGCCAGCGCGCCATGCTCGACTACGCCATGAAGGTTGCGCTGCGCTCCGGCGAAATCGACGACAGCGACCGGGCGCGCCTGGAAGAGCACGGCTTCAGCCAGGACGACATCTGGGATATCGGCGCAGTGGCGGCCTTCTTCGCCATGAGCAACCGACTGGCCAACATGGCCTCCATGCGGCCGAACCCGGAGTTCTACTCGCTCGGCCGCGAGGCTCCGTAAGGTCGACGCAACCGGTTACCCGTCCGCCTCCTCCTCCACCACCTGCCATTCGGCCAGCAGGTCCATGATCAGGGGGATCGCGGGCGGCTCCTCATCGGAGATCAGGGTGCGCGAGAGCAGGCCACGGTGCGAGGCGGACACCATGGCCGGCGGCGGCGCGCCCGCCAGCGACAGGGAATCCACGGGCACGACGCCGTCGCCAAGCTCTTCGCCCAGGCCGAACCACCATGACTCGAAATCCCGTGGCCAATCCTCGGCATCCAGCTCCGCGGCAATGCTGCTGATGCCGCCGATGACATCGGGATCCGGCCCGCCAAGGACGCCGCCGATGATGCGCACCGGCACCTCCTCCGGCCACGGGCGCGCATTGAGATCGGTGAGGAATTCACTGCCCGGCCGGAGATCGATTTTCGCAGCGCCCGTGCCTTCCTGCAGGCTGGCAAAGAGCGAGAAGTCGTCATCAGGGATGGAGGCAAAAAACTCCCGCAGCCCCAGCCAGACCCTCAGCCGCGCCCACTCGGAGCCGTGGTTCGGTGTTCCCACCAGCACCGTGCCGTGGACGCGGGCACCGTCCACGGCGGGATCGCCATCCGCGGGATGGCGCCAGCGCGAGACGAAGTCGCGAATGACCAGCCCGCCCATGCTGTGGCCAATCAGCACCACATCATGGTCGGCCGGCAACTCCCGCCAGTAATCCGCAAGCAGATCAGTGCTGCGGTCCACCGCCTGATCGTTGGGGTAACGGAATTCCCAGGCATGGATGCCGGCGGCATCCAGCACCGGCACCAGGTCGTCCCAGATATCGCCCGGTTCATCGAGCCCGTGAATCAGAATCACGTCCGGCGGACGGTCCGCATCCCTGTCCCCCGTACGCGGAACGAACCCGCGCCGGCTCTCGGGCAGCGTCATGTGCTCCGGGAATCGCTGCTGGAGCTCCTCGTGCAACTGCACCCGCAGCTCGCGCTCCTTCTGGGGGTTTTCCTCCGCCCACCAGGTCCAGGCAGTGACGATCAGCGCAACGACCACCACCGGCACGAGCAGGTAGAGCCAGAATCGACGCCAACGCCAGCGCTTCGTCTTCAATGTGGGTTCGCCAGTCAGGGGATCATCCCGCCAGTATCGCCGGACAGGGCCGGCCATGGAAAGCAGCGCTGGGCCGACGCCGGGCCGGCATGTTCAACGGGCGCTGCTGAGAATGTGCCGGAGGCTGGCGCAATCCACCATGGGGTCAGCGCAGTTCACCACCACGTCCGAGCGGGTCAGCACGTAACCCTTGCCGGTGATCCGGTTCTCCACCACCGACTGCTCCCCCTCCTGGCGGGTGCCCGTGAACTCGCCGATGAAGCCTGTCTCGCGCAGCGACACCGTCTCCAGCCGGTCGCCGGGCCGGATGCGGCCTTCGTGGTGCATCAGGGCCAGCCGCGCCGAGGTGCCGGTACCGGTGGTGCTGCGGCAGATCACGCCGGGATGTACGTAGGTGGCCGACCGGGAGCGGTAGAACCCACCGGTCACCGCCTCCACGGGCCCCATGAAGTGCAGGAACGGCAGCGGACCCACATCACCCAGGGTGTAGTGATGGAACCCGCGCTGCGCCTGGATGGCTTCCACGATCGCATGGGCGCAGGCGGACAGACGCGACTCTTCGTCCAGGGTCAGGTCGAAACCCAGTTCAGTGGCATCCACCAGCGCGTAGAAGCCACCGCTGTACGCCACGCTGTAGGTGACGTCACCGAGTCCGGGCACGTCAATGGTGTCGCGGTAGGTGTCGATATAGCTCGGCAGCCCTTCGCAGGTGATGGCCTCGACCACGCCGTTCTCCACCCGGGCGTCGACCTTCACCAGCCCGGCGGGGGCCTCCAGCGTGAACTGCTGGTGCCCCTCCTGTTTAGGTACGACGCCGCTTTCCAGCAGCGCGGTCGCTGTGCAGATCGTGTTCGAGCCGGAGTAAATGGGATAGCCCATGACTTCCATGATGATGTAGCCGGCACTGGCCCGGGGGTCCGTGGCCGGCACGATGAGATCCACCGACATTTCCGGGATGCCGTAGGGCTCCTCCAGCAACAGGCGGCGCAGGCCGTCGGCGTCATCGCACAGGTACTCCATCTGCTCGCGCACCGTGGCGCCCGGCAACGGCTCGATGCCGCCGGTGACGATGCGGCTGACATCGCCGCCGGCGTGGGTGTCCATGAGCTGGATGGTCAGTTCGTCGGTCATTCGGTCCCCTTCAGCGCGTAGGGCGCGCCGTGCTCCTGCCACTCGGAATCGGGCACGATCACGATCTTGCCCAGGTAGTTGCTGCCACGGCGGGTGAAATAGGTCTCGGCCTCGTGCAGCTGCGACAGCGGAAAGGCCGCGTGCAGCACCGGCCGCAGCTGTCCGGAGCAGATCCACGCCACCAGCTGCTCGGCCTCGTCCCGCGTGCCGTGGGAGACACCGAAGATCTGCACCTGATACAGGTAGATCCGTGTCCACATGATCTCGCTGACGTTGCCGGCGCTCGCCCCGGCGATGCTGAGCCGGGGGTAGGTACTGCGGGCGCCCATGTCGAAGATCATGGTGTCGATGAAGCGGTCGGTCATGTCGCCGCCGGCCAGATCCATCACGGCGTCGATGGGCCGGCCTCCGGTGACCGCGCGCACCCGCTGCTCGAAGTCGGCCATCTCGGAGCGATCGAGCACGTCCTCGGCCCCCAGAGCCAGCAACGCATCGGCCTTGTCCGGCTGGCTCAGGGCATAGGGAATCGCGCCCATGATGCGGCAGAGCTGGATCATGGCCGTGCCCACGCCACCGGAGGCGCCGGTGATCAGCACCCGCTCCCCGGCCGTCACACCGGCCGCGTTCAGCATGTGCAGCCCGGTCTGGTACGAGCACATCCCCATGGCGGCCAGCTCGGCATCCGCGAGCTCCGGGTTCGCCACGGCGTGAAACTGATCCGACGGCACGGTAATGTACTCGGCAAACCCACCATCGGCGCCGTGGCCGTAGTAGTCGGGGGTGAGGTTGATGTCCCGGCGCTGGTCGGCGTACAGGTTGAAGTCCAGCAGGCCGCGCTCCGCGATGCGGCCGGCATCCACGCCCTCGCCTACCGCGACCACGCGGCCGGCCACGTCGGCGCCCTGGATGCGCGGAAAGGTGAACGTGGGCGCACCGCCCACCTGGAACGAGACGGTATCGCCCTTGTCCTTGACCGGATACAGCCCCTCCCGCGCCTTGCGGTCGGTGTTGTTCTTGGCGGTGGCGGTGACCTTGACCAGCACCTCGCCCGCCGCGGGTTTCGGCACCGGCCAGTCCTGCCGGTACTCCAGCCGGTCGATGCCCCCGTGCCCGGTGAGCACCATTGCCGCCATTGTTTCCGGGACCGAAGGACTGTTCATGGCCTGACTCCTCCGTTGACGGGCCTCAAACCCCGAACGATACCGAAATTCGCGCACCGGGACAGGGGGATGCACGGCATGACGGCCCGGGCATTCACAGATTGATGCCGGCGTCCTCGATCTCGGGCAGCGGCGCATCCTCACCCGCGGCCACGGCGCGCAGCCACTGGATCTCCTGCGCCCAGCCGGCGGGGCCGGCCGGCGTCTCCAGGAACATGGGTACGTCGCGCGTGCGCGGATCGGTCACCATGCGCTCGAATGCGCCCCGGCCGATCTCCCCGCGGCCGAGCAGGGCGTGCCGGTCCTTGCGGGAGTCGAACGGCACCTTGGAGTCGTTGAGGTGGATGCCCGCGAGCCGGTCCAGGCCGAGCGCGGCGTCGAAGGCCTCCCAGGTGGCGTCCCAGCCCTCCTGTGTGTGAATGGCGTACCCCGCGGCGAAGGCGTGCGCCGTGTCGATGCAGACGCCGAAACGCTCCGGCTGCTCCAGCTGGTCCATGATCGCGGCGAGCTGCTCGAACGACCGCCCCAGAGTCGTGCCCTGCCCGGCCACGTTCTCCAGCACCAGCAGCACGTCGGCCTTGTCGGGATGGGCCCGCACCACGGCATTCAGGGCGTGGGCGATCTGGCGGATGCCCACGGCCTCCCCTTCGCCCACATGCGCACCGGGATGAAAATTCAGCAGTTCCACACCCAGCGTGTGGCAGCGGATCAGCTCCTGTTCAAAGGCGGCGTACGAGCGGGCGAACTTGTCGCCGTCGGTGGTGCCCAGGTTGATCAGGTAGGAGGCGTGGCTCATGACCGCACCGATGCCCTGCTCGTTGCGGTTGGCGCGGAACGCTGCCGCTTCCTCGTCCGAGATCGGTTTGACCTGCCACTGCCGCTGGTTGCGGGTGAAGATCTGGATGCAGTCACAGCCGATCTCCCGCCCGCGCTCCGGGGCGTTCTGCGGGCCGCCAGCGGCGGAGACGTGCGCGCCGAATTGCATGAAACGAGTCCCTCCAGGTGAACGACCATCGAGGCCGTGTCAGCGATTGAAAAGTCGCCTGCGCTTCCAGAACAGTCGACCCCGTCGCCACTGGCAACAATCCCATTCAGGCAAGCTGATAACGGGCGAGGCAGAGGCAATGGCGAACTTCCCCAAGAGCGCAGACGTCGTGATCATCGGTCAGGGCGGCATCGTCGGGGCCTCCGTGGCCCACCACCTCATCGAGCGCGGCTGGGAGAACATTGTCGGTATCGACAAGTCCATGATCCCCACCGACATCGGCTCCACGTCCCACGCCTCCGACTTCTGCTACATGACGTCGCACGACCATATGACGTGCTACACCACCATGTACAGCGCCGACTTCTACGAGAAGCGCGGGCATTACATGCGCATCGGCGGGCTGGAGGTCGCCCGGGTCGGCGACGACGAGCGGCTGGAGGAACTCAAGCGCAAGGTCGGGTCGGCCAAGGCGTTCGGCACCAACGCCCACCTCATCAGCGCCAGCGAAGCAAAGGAGCGCATGCCTTTGCTCAATGAGGAGATGGTACAGGCCGCGCTGTGGGATCCGGACGCGGGGCTGGTGATCCCCCGCTCCCAGCAGGTGGCAGGGGAACTGGTTGAAGAGGCGAAGGCCTCCGGGCGGCTGCAGGCCTTCGCCAACACGCCCGCCACCGATATCGACATCCAGAACGGCCGCATCTGCGGCGTGGAGACCCCGCGCGGCTACATCAAGGCCGATCGCGTCGTGGTGTGCTGCGGCCTGTGGGGGCGGCTCATCGCCGAGATGGCGCTGGAAGACCTGCCCATGATGCCGGTGGAACATCCCCTGCTGTGGTTCGGACCCTATGAAGAGTTCGCCGGCACGGGCCACGAGATCGGCTATCCGCTGCTGCGCGACCAGGGCAACTCCGCCTACCTGCGCGACACCGGCGACCCCACCACCAGCGAAGGCGGTTACATCGAGTGGGGCTATTACGAGGAGAAGGCGCCGCGTCTGGTGCATCCGCGCAACATCCTGGAGAAGGAAGAGGCGCGGCTGTCCCCGTCCCAGCACGATCTGGAGGTGGAGCAGATCATGGAGCCCCTGGAGCGGGCCATGGAGCTCACGCCCATCCTCGGGGAGCTGGGCCTGGACGAAAAGCGCTCCTTCAACGGGCTGCTCTCCGTCACCGCCGACGGCGGCTCGCTGATCGGCGAGTCCGCGGTGACCGAAGGGCTGTGGTTCTGTGAGGCCATCTGGGTGAAGGATGGCCCCGGCGCCGGCAAGGTGCTGGCGGACTGGATGACCGACGGCCGCACGGAGATCGACCACCACGGCGTCGACGTGGCGCGCTTCTATCCGCTGCAGAACACGCCCTGCTACATCCACGACCGCTGCTACGAAACCGCATTCAAGATCTACAACCCGCCGGTGCATCCCCGTGAGCCCTACAGCCTGGGGCGCAACCTGCGCCGCAGCCCGTTCTGGCCCCGCGAAGAGCAGCTTGGCGGTCACTTCATGGAAGCCGCCGGCTGGGAGCGGGCCCACGGTTACGCCGCCAACGCGGCACTGATCGAGAATTACCGCGACCGCATCCCCGAGCGGCAGAACGACTGGGACGGCCGCCACTTCTGGGAGGTCTCAAACGCCGAGCACCTGGCGCTGTCCGACAACGTAGGCATGATCAATCTGTCCCACTTCGCGGTATTCGACGTCTCCGGCCCCGGTGCCGAGGCACTGATGGAATACGTGTCCGTGGCACGGGTCGGCGGCGACACGCCGATCGACAAGGGCGTCTACACCCACTTCCTGGACGACCAGGGCGGCGTCAAGGCGGACCTCACCATCATCCGCCTTGCCGCCGACCGGTGGCGGGTCATGTGCGGCGGCGACACCGGGCACCGGGACTACGTCTGGATGAAGCGCATGGCCGCACGCATGGGCGTGCATGCCTACATCGACGACCGCACCGACCACCTGGCATGCCTGGGGCTGTGGGGCCCCAACGCCCGCACCACCCTGCAGGCGGTGGCCGACCATCCGGAGTGCCTCACGGACGAGCGCTTCCCCTTTGCGACGGCAAAGCAGATCACCATCAAGGGCATGCCGGTCTACGCATTCCGTATCTCCTACGTGGGCGAACAGGGCTGGGAACTGCACGTGCCGTTCAGCTACGGCCTGTCGCTCTGGGACCTGCTCTACGACCAGGGCGTCACCCCCGTAGGCATCGAGACCTACGCCAACAGCCGGCGGCTGGAGAAGAGCCTGCGGTTGCAGAACGCCGATCTGCTCACGGAGTACAACCTCTACGAAGCGGGGCTGGCACGGCCCAAGGTGAAAGCCGTCGACTTCCACGGCAAGTCCGCCTATCTGCGGCAACGCGAGCGGGAGACCCAGCCGGCCTATCTGTGCACGCTGACGCTGGTGGATAACGTCGACAGCGCCGGCGTCCCCCGTTACCCCGTCGGCCACTGCCCGCTTCTCGACCCGGCAACCGGCCGGGTGCTGGTGGATGATCTGGGCCGGCGCTCCTACACCACTAGCGTGGCCTACGGCCCCTCGGTGGGGAAAACCATCGCCCTGGGCTACCTGCCCCGGCAGTACGCGGAGGAAGGTGGTGAACTGCTGCTGGAGTATTTCCACGAGCACTACCCGGTCCGTATCGAGGCGGTGGGCTACCGGGCCCTGTACGACCCGGACAACGAACGGCCGCGATCATGAGCCCACCGCTCAGCGGGACCCTGTCAGCCCGGCTCGCCACCTCCAATGGCGAACCTGGGCACGACGGGCTCCCTGCCGGCCCAGTACTCCGGCTCGTGGACGCCGAAGCCTTGCACGTAATCCACCCCGATGCGCTGCAGGCAAGCGCGCGTGGCATCGTCTTCCACGAACTCCGCGATGGTCCGAATGCCGGTGGCACGAGCGATGCTGATGATCGCCTCAACCATCGCGTGGTCCACCGATTCGGTGGCCATATCGCGCACGAGGCTGCCGTCGATCTTCAGGAAGTCCACGGGAAGCTGCTTGAGGTAGGCAAACGACGACATGCCGCTGCCGAAGTCGTCCAGGGCGAAACGGCAACCCCGTTCGCGCTGCTCTCGAATGAAACGCGTCACCTCGCCAAGGTTCTCGATGGCCGCGGTCTCGGTGATCTCGAAGCAGATCATCCACCACGGCACACCGAAGGCCTCGATCTCCTGCTGTACGAACCCACGGAAGGACTCATCCCCGAGAGAGCCGCCGGAGACGTTGATACAGCAGGTAAGCGCAATGTCTGGATCCTGCTCGCGCAGCTCGGCCAGACGCGATAGCGCCGTGCGGAAGACCCAACGGTCCATCGCGGGCATAAGGTCGTAGCGCTCCGCGGCAGGAATGAAGTGCTCCGGGGGCACCACCTGCCCGCGTCGATCAACCATCCGCACCAGCAGTTCGATTGAGTGATCCCGGGTGTCCGGCTTGAGGCCGACGATATTCTGGGCGAACAGGCACAGACGCTCCTCCTGGAGCGCCTGCTGAATGTGCAGCAGCCACTGCATCTCGCCGTGGCGGCGCGCTATGTCAGCATCACCCGGATGATAGACGTGGACGGCGTTGCGCCCACGGTCCTTGGCGATGTAACAGCCGGCGTCGGCGTACGCCAGCAGATCCGCCAGGGACATGGTGCGGCCATCGAAGCTGACCACGCCGATGCTGACGCCAACGCCCAAGTGCCGACCATCCCAGTGGAAATCAAAGCCTGCCACCGACTCCCGCAGGCGCTCGGCGATGCGTTGGCCGGGCTCCGAGTCGCATCCTTCCAGCAACACGCCGAATTCGTCACCGCCCAATCGGGCCAGCGTATCCCGGGCCCGCAGCGGGCGCTGCAGGACCTTGCTGAGTTGCCGCAGAAGCTCGTCACCGGCGACATGGCCGAAGGTGTCGTTCACCACCTTGAACTGATCGAGGTCCAGATACAGCAAGGTGTGAGTCGCCTGGTTCGTGCGCGCACTCTCCAGCGCCAACTGCAGTCGCCGTTCGAACTCACGGCGGTTTACTAGATCCGTCAGGGAATCGTGGGTCGCCTGGTGGGTCAGCTCGTGTTCAAGCTTGCGCGCCTCGCTGACATCCCGGAACACCAGAACCGCACCCACGGCGCGACCCGCCTGATTGCGGATTGCGGCCGCTGACGACTCGATGACAATGGTATCGCCGGAGTCGAGATGCAGCAGCCGGACACCCGTGCTGATGTCCTCACCACTGTTGCCGTGCAGCAGCTCGGTCACCGGATCGGGCAGCATCCGGCCAGTGCGCTCATCGGTGGTTTGCATAATGCTGCCCACATGGCGCCCCGCCGCACCGCCATGCTGCCATCCGATAACGGACTCGGCGGCCGGGTTGAGGTAGTCCACAATCCCGTCACCATCGGTGGTAATCACGGCGTCGACGATGGAGGCCAGAGTCACCTGAGCGCGCTCCTTCTGGTCAAACGACAGGTCGGCGAGTTCCCGAAAGCGCTCATTACTCTCCCGCAACGCCTCCTCGGTATTGCGCCGCTGCTCCACCTCCCGCTCCAGCGTCTTCTTCTCCCGAACCAGCAGCCGCTCCATGCGCATCTGGTTGGTCACCGACCAGACCAACGATGCCAGGATCAGAAGTAACAACACCGCGGCCGCCACGGCCAGGCTGGCATTGTGCTCCATGCGGTCACGCAGCTCCTGGTTCATGGCCGACAACATGCCCCAGCGATTTCGCTCCATGTTCTCGAGTTGGTGGGAAATCCGCCGGACATCGCCGCGCAACGCCTCCATCTGCTCCGGGCTGGGTCTCGCCCCCTCCTGTTCGTATGCCCGCTGCACGCCAGCCATGTCCGCCTGCAGGCCTTGCAGGCGCTCGCGGACCTCCTCCTGCTGTTGGGGCTGGTAGTACTGGCCACTCGCCTCGTAGGCCACGGCCATGTCTACGATGGCGCGGGACTCGTTGAGAGTTTCGCCGCTGAAATCTCCCTCGAGCTGCCGCAGCTCAGTGTCCACTTCGGTCATCAGGATGGCAGTTTTAAGAAGCGTTCGCGTGGAGTGAACGCTGTCGAAGTTGAGGTCGAGAAACTCGACCTGCAACACCTCATAACGCCAGAAGACCATCATGAGCCCGAGACTGGCCACCACTATGCCCACCAGAAACGCCAGCAAGCGGTTGGCGCCTCGGCGGCGGCTCGTTGTTCTGGTTTCTTTCGGAACTCGCATGGTGCACCTTCACACAGACACTCGTAACAGCGTTACGAATGCCTTGAATTATTGTTTTGTTCGCAACCGGTCTACGCGAGTCCATCGCCGCCTGGCTGCAGCATCGCCTCCGCACCTTATTGGAAGGACAGAAAAAAATCCATGACTCACCTGTCATGTTTCTGATAATCTCAGCCCCGTGCGGCAGTCCCGGCCCTGCCCTCAGCGGCACGATCACCGTGTACGGTGGCGTCCCGACAAACAACAACAACAACGAGTGACCGATCATGATGCGCCACGCCGTTGCTGCCCTGTGTCTTGCCTGCCTGCCCACCGCAGCCGCGACTTCTGATGTGGCGCCTATCAAGGTGGGGCTGATGCTGGACATGGAAGGCCCATACGCCTTGATCGCTGGGGAGGGCTCACTGCATGCGGCGGACATGGCCATTGAGGACGTTGGCGGAAGTGTGGACGGCCGCCCGGTGGAAGTGGTTTACGCCGATCACGACAACAGCGTGGAGCGCGCCAGAGACATCGCCCGTGACTGGCTTGAGAACGACCGCGTCGACATGATCGCCGAGGTTGTCGGCTCATCGACTGCCCTCGCCGTGCAGGAAATCAACCAGCAGCATGAGGCCGTGCTGGTCCTCAACGCCGTGGTGAGCAACGAAGTCACCAACGAGGCATGCACACCCACCAGTTTTCACTGGATGTACGACAGCTACATGTTCAGCCGCGCAGTGGCTCGACTGGCCGCCGACCGTGACCGCAGAGACTGGTACGTCCTGCACATGGACAACGCCTACGGAGAAGACCTCCTGGCGCAAATCCGTAGCTCTGTGGAAGCCTACGGTGGAAGCATCATCGGGACCTCTGCACATGCACTCGGTGACGGACGCATGCTGCGCCAGATGCTTGAAGCGGAACAGGCGGAAGCCGACGTGCTCGCCATTGCCAGCGCCGGCGACGATCTGCAATCGGCGATCAAGCAAGCCTACGACCTCCACTCCGTGAGCCGCGGAGACATGCTGGTGACACCGGTGGCCGCGACCATTCCCAACATCCGCGAGGCCGGGCTCGGCGTCACCCAGGGGATGATTCTGACAACGCCGTTCTACTGGGACCAGGACGCTGCAAGCCGCGAATTCTCCATGCGGTTCTACGAGCGTCACGGGCGCAAACCAAGTGAGCCCCAGGCAGGCGTCTATTCCGGGCTGATCCACTACTTCGAGGCCGTTGAAGCGACGGGTAACGTCGATGGCCCGACCGTCGCCGACGTCATGCGGGCACGCCCGGTGAACGACCCCGTTGTCAGTGGCGGTGAACTCCGCGCTGACGGCCGTCTGGTGCAGGACATCCAGCTCGTGCAGATGAAAGCGCCCACAGACTCCGAACACGAGTGGGACGTCGCGGAGATCATCGACACGGTCGCGGGCGACGAGGCATTCAAGCCTCTATCACAGAGCAAATGCGACCTGGTCGAGACCGAATAAGGGGCCAGCGACGGGCTGTCGACACCAAGGGCAGAGAACCACAAAACGGAAAACGGGCCGACACACCGGCGCCATCGTCGCACAGCGGCGAGGACCCACACCCGGTGACAAAGCCCGAGCATTTCGAGGAGCGATCGTGATGAACATGCAACGCACCAGCCGGGGCAACGCTACCAGCAGCCTCCTCGGCCTCATCCTCATGCTTACGGCATCTGCGGCGTTTGGCAGCGACGCGGTCACCCTTGAGCGCATGGGCGTGGCCGCACCCACCTCAGAGCGTGCCAAGTTCTCCCTCGAGATAGAGCCGGTCTCGGAGGACTCTGAACGGCATGTGCTTTTCGTCGGCTTCTTTACGGCCGAAGACGATGACGAGATGGAGATCCGACTGCGCGCGTTCCGGGATGTCGGCGACGACGTCGACATGTTCGGTGAGGACGCCAAGCGAGCGGGCGAGGATTCCATGATGATGGTTCCTCGCAGCACTCTTGGTGACGTGACTGTCACCATCGATCACTCGGAGCATGCCTCTGGCGGCTACGAGATCGTAGTCACCAATCAGTCGGACACAAAGCGCGAAATCGACATAACGGAGCGCCTCCGCGGCCAGTGGACGCACGCGACCGACCACAACAGCTCCGGCGTCGACACCACGCGCCTGGAACTCCCCGACTGGGGCGAGGCCCGCATCCTCATCGAGGCGGAACCAGCGTCCTGAGACCACGGCCGCGCAGCCCATCCTGGCCCCGCGCACGATCGGCGCACCAGACATTTCCCGGAGGCAGCATGCGATTCCTGCTGGCAAACATCCGAAACAAGCTTCTTCTGATCACCGGTGGTGGCACCGCCGTTGTCCTCGCCGCCGTCGCCTTCGGCCTCTGGCAAATGATGGCAAGCATGGCCGGCTACGATGAACTCGGGGTGGTGGAGCAACAGGAGAGCGACATCCAGAACATCGCCAGTGATTACAACCGGCAGATCGAAATATGGCGCACCGTGTTGCTGCGCGGCTTCGAGGACGAGGAGCGCCGGGAGCGTTACTGGGCCGCCTTCGTCGATCAGCATGAACGGGTGCACGCGCAGGCACAGGATCTGCACGGGCGTGTCTCGGACACCACACTCACGGCGCGGCTGGAGGAGTTCATCAGCGAGCACGAGGCCATGAAAGCCGAGTACAGCGACGCGTATGCGATCTTCCAGGAAACGGCCGGCGACATCGTCTCGGCAGACGCCTGGGCCACCGGCAGCGGCGAAGCGGCCCAGGCGGCCCTGACCGATCTGCGGCAGACCATGGCCCAGCAACTGGAGGGTGAGACGGAGTCTGTCAGTGCCCAGGCCGGCAACGCCGTCACCATGACAGTGTTGCTGATTGCCCTCGCTGTCGCCGTGGCGTTCGTCATCTTCCTGCTGCTGGTGAACCGCATGATCGTCAACCCGGCGACCGCCATGAGGAATGCCCTGCAGCGCATTTCCGAGGGCGATTTCACTAGTGACATTCCCGATTACGGGGATGACGAGATCGGGCGCATCGGTCACTCGGCGCGGACCATCCAGGACAGCCTTGGCACCATGATCCGCGGCACGGCCCAGGCGGTGGACACGCTCGACCACTCCGCCCAGCAACTGGCCAGCACCTCCGAAGAGGCGGCCCAGCGGGCCGAGCATCAGAAGTCGGAGACGGAGAGCCTGGCATCGGCCATGAACGAAATGGCCTCCACCGTGGACGAAGTCGCCCGAAACTCCGCCGACGCGTCCCACGCCGCGGAGGACGCGGACACCCGGTCCGGGGACGGTCGCGAGGCGGTGGAGAGTGTCGCCAATGCCGTCCATGCGCTGGAATCGGAAATGGAGGGGGCGGTGAATGCTGTGCGTTCACTGAACCAGGAGAGTGAATCCATTGGCACCGTGCTCTCGGTGATCGAATCCATCGCGGAACAGACCAACCTACTCGCGCTGAACGCGGCGATCGAGGCGGCCCGTGCCGGCGATCAGGGGCGCGGTTTCGCCGTGGTGGCGGACGAAGTGCGCAGCCTGGCGCAACGGACCCAGGGCGCCACCAGGGAGATCCAGGACATGGTCGAACGGGTCCAGAGCGGGACCACGGAGACCGCCGGGATGATCGATGAAACCCGTAACCGCACGTCCACCGTCGTGGAGCGGACCCAGCAGGCGGCCAGCAACATCGAGGGGATCGCCGGGGCTGTTGCGCGGATCCGCGACATGAATCACCAGATCGCCAGTGCAGCCGAGCAACAGAGTTCCACTGCCACGGAGATCAACCAGAACGTGGAGTCCATTCGTTATGTTGCTGAGCAGAACACCGAGAGCGTTCGCAGCAACCGGGAGTCCAGCGAGGATATCGCCCGCCTCGCCGGAGAATTGCGCGAACAGGTCAAGCGGTTCCGCACCTGAGTCAGGGAGAGTGCTACTCGCGGTTATGCAAGGGGAACCACACACACGACGGCGCCCCCAGGGCGTGACCGCCCCAAGCCCGGTCATGCAAGCGCCGGATGCTTTCCCTTCGCCGTTCAACGACAGTAGACAACACCCCGCCGCCATCGCAGGCTTCCGCCATGAGACAACCGCTTCTGGATAAGGCGAGAGGGACGATTGGTGGAGTACACCCGCAAGCAACCGCTACTTGGCCTGCTGTCACTGGCCGTGCTACTGACAGTCACCGGGTGTACAACCCCGTCGCAGCACGCGCCGCACCCGGAGCCGGAAAGCGGCGCCGACGATGCTGCGCCCACCGGGCTCGCACAGGCTCTCCACGCGCAGCACGACGCCTGGGCCGGCACGCCCTATCGGCTGGGCGGCCAGGACCGCTCGGGCATTGACTGCTCCGGGTTCGTGCAGACCACCTTCGAAACCGTGCTTGACCAGTCGCTGCCGCGCACCACCCAGGCACAGGCGAGCGTCGGCACTCCGGTCAACCTCGGGGAGATCGAGACGGGCGATCTCCTGTTCTTTCGCACCGGCAAGAAGACCCGCCATGTGGGGATCTACGTGGAGAAAGGACGGTTCCTGCACGCCTCCACAAGCCAGGGCGTCACGTTCTCCCGCCTGGACGCTCCTTACTGGACGTCCGCGTACTGGATGGCGCGCCGCCCCTGAGCGGTACTGACGCGGGGCGACCTATTTCAGGTGCGGCGCCAGAATCGCGTGCAGCTCCGGGCGGTTGCTGGCGATCTCCTCCGGCGTCAGCCCTTCCAGCGAGTGCGGGTACTTCAGCCAGGCGTCGGTTTCATGCAGGTAATACTCGGGAGCCCAGCCCACCTCGTTGCGGGCCGGTTTGTAGTACGGCACGGCCACACGGATATCGTGGGGAGTGTTCAGCCGCGCCCGCTGACGCAGCTCCTCGATGATGGCCACCACGGAGCGGCCGGTATCGAAGACGTCGTCGACGATCAGCAGATCGTCGTCGTGGGTGACGTGCTTGACCAGATAATTGAGCCCGTGCACCCGCACGCTGCGGCTCTGCTGGTCGATGCCGTGATAGGATGACGTCCGGACGGCGATGTGATCCGTGTGCACGCCGTGGTAATCCAGAAACTCCTGAACGGCGATACCGATGGGTGCGCCGCCGCGCCACACGGCAATCATGAAGGTGGGCCGGAAACCGGAGTTCAGGATCTGCGCACCGAGCCGGAAGGAGTCCTCCAGCAGGCTCTGCGCGGTGATGTAGTGTTTCTCAGCCATGGCACCACTGATGGTCACGAAGGCCGGGCATAATCCCACCAAACGACGCACTCTGGCAAACCATTGACACAGCGAACCACGAAACCCGAAGAAACCGCCCGCCCCCGGCGCTTCCTGCAGGAGGCGGATCTCATTCAGGATGCCTTCCGGCTTGGCGTACAGGTCTACGAAAGCGGCTTCCGACCGAACTTCATCGTCGGCCTGTGGCGCGGCGGCAGCGCGGTGGGGATCTACGTGCAGGAGTGCCTGCAGACACTCGGGGTGGAGACGGACCACATCGCCCTGCGCACCTCCTACCAGGGTATGCACGACTACGACGCCATGGTGGCCTCTCCGGATGCGAAGATCCGCGTGCACGGCACCCATTATCTGCTGGACAACCTCAACCGGGACGACCGCCTGCTGATCGTGGACGACGTCTTCGGCACCGGCCACAGCGTGGCCGCCGTGCTGCGACGGCTGAACAACCAGCTCAAGCGCAACATGCCCACGGATACGCGCGTCGCCACCCTGTACCAGCGCCCCAGCGCTAACCAGACCGGCATCACGCCGGACTACTGCCAGCACCAGTCGGAAGACTGGCTGGTGTTCCCCTACGAGATGAACGGCCTGAGCCGGGACGACATCGACCGACACAAGCCGTATCTGGGCACGATTCTGGACAGCGTTCGCTAGCGCTCCCCGGAACGTCGTCTACATCCGCTTGCGGGACAGGTCGCGATAACGCTCGGCCCAGAACGGCCCCAGGTATTCGGCAACAAGGCCCGGGGCACGCCGGGTGGGCAGCCCCATGTCACGCATGAGCCAGTCCACGTAGTGGGCACGGTGGCAGGATGTGGCGGTAGAGCCGGAAGCGGCCGTCCGGCAGGATCTCCCGCCTGAGATCATCATCGAGAAACGCCACCCGCTGGCGCCACCCCGTGCCGCAGATCACCACATCCGCGGCAACCTCTTCCCCTGTGCTCAGGCGCAGCGTCTCGTGAGATGACCGCAACGCGTTTTCCGGCGAGCGCCGATGCCCCCGGCGTCTGGCTCGAGTGAATGATATCCTCCGCGAAGCGGTCCGCACCGTCAAATGCCGGCACATGCGGCTCCGACAGCACGCCGTTGCAGACAACGACGAAATCGAACGAGTGCCTCTCCACGGAGGCCCGCTCGCGGACCGGGCGTACGGCAACCTGAAAGCCGCCCCTGCCATCGCCCTCGCCCGCTTCCTCCCGCGCGACCGCGACTACCTCCGTTGCCGGTCGCAGGCATGGTCGCAGCCCGAAGTGGTCGACGTAGGCGTTCAGGTACGCCCTCACCTGCTGCGCGGTGGGGAAATCGCCGGTGCGCGTCAGCGTTCGCCCGCCAGTATAGGTGATGCGCTACACCACGGATGCCACGGTATTCAATGCTCCTTGCGCCGACCGACGATCACCAGGTACTCCCGACGAATATGCAGGCCTGCATCGGTGTCGAACTTGGCGTGATACCGGTCCATGGCGTCCTTGAACGCGCTCTGCCGGTCGGGAGAGAGCTGACTGATCACCTGCTTGATCGGGCCGAACCCGCGGGCGTACCAGCTCCAGGCATCGTCGACGCTGTCGAAATAGTGATGATTGACCCCCGGCTCGAACCACAGATCGAAATCATCGCCGAGCAGATCGCGCACATGTGCCGGGTCACCCCAGGCGAGCGGCGAAGGATCCGGTGGCGGGGCGTCATCGAACTCGCCGATCACACCGAAGAAGTCCTGGACGGACCCTCCTGGCTCCCAGACCACGAGCGATAGCCGGCCACCCGGGTGACAGACCCGCCCCAGCTCCCGCGCCGCCTGCTTCTGGTCGGCGGCAAACATCACCCCGAAGGTCGAGATGATTCCGTCGAAACTGGCATCGGCAAAGGGCAGATCCTCGGCGTCCGCCTGCCGGAACGTTATCGCCGGCTCCGCATGACCGGACAGCTCCCGGGCCGCGTCAAGCAGCTCGGACGCAATGTCTACCGCAGTCACGCGCGCCCCTAGGCGGGCGACGTTGCGGGCGGTCCAGCCGGTGCCGGTAGCCACATCCAGTACGTCCTGCCCGGGACCCGGATTCAGCCGCTGAACCGCATGCCCCAGCGCATCGCCGACACCGAAGCTGATGTTGTCGTAGTCACGCCCGGCCAGACCCCAGACCCGTGCCGGTCCCTCGTGGTGGGGCTTCACTGCCATTGCGTGCCCTCCCCTGGTGGAGTGTTGGTGCCGCATAATCACCTCCAGGCGATAACAATCGCCGATTGACGGCTAGACCGATCATCATACTATATAGACCGATCGTCATATTTCGTCAACGATGGTAGAAGAATCCCATGGCAAAGGGCACGAAAGAGCGAATGATCGAGGCCACCGCCCGGCTGATCCAGTTACGGGGTCTGCACGGGGTGAGCCTGAGCGAGATCCTCAGCGAGAGCGGTGCGCCGCGGGGATCACTGTACTTTCATTTTCCCGGGGGCAAGGAGAGCGTTGTCCTGGCCGCCATGCAGGCCGGCATCAACGAAGCCACCGAGATTCTCGAGGCGTGCCTGACCGAGGCCACCGACCCGGCCGCCGGTGTCCGCGCCTTCTTCGACGCGGCCGCCGAGGAGATGGCGAACACCGAGTACGCCTTCGGCTGCCCGGTCGCCCCGATCATCCTCGACGCGCCCGGCATGGATTCAGAGCTGGCATCCGCGTGCCGGGCCGCCCTGGATGAATGGACGGCCATGTACCGCAACGCGATGGTCGCGGCGGGTGTTGAGCATGGCCGGGCCGAGCGGCTGGCCCTGACCATCGTGGCGAGCCTTGAGGGTGCGCTGATCATGGCGCGTGGCGGCCGCGACGCCAGCCTCATTCGCGAGGTCGGCGACGAGATGGGGATGATGGTGAGTCAGGCGCTCACCCCGCCACACCACTAAATTGACACCACACTCTCCACTGGATAACCTTCGCCAGATCATTGACGGTAGAGGGAACTACCATGCTTTCCAGTCGACACGCCTCGGCTGTTGCCGTTCTGCTTGTTGTTCTGCTCCTGGCATCAGACGCCACCGCGTCCGAAGCCGACTGCAACACGCCTGCCTGCACCTTTACGGCCGATGTGATCCCGCACGACGCTCCTGCGATTGATGGCACACATCAATTCGTGATCGGAGAGTTTCACGTGGCCCCGCCGAACGATTGGAAGCGCGTTCACTCCGCGCCTTACAACGGGCTGGCAATCTCCTACGAGGACGACGCACGCCTGGGCATCACCCGGCTCGTGGCCGGCGACCTCGAGATTGACCCGGAAACCTTCGAGCAAGCCGATGCCTCGATGCGGGACTATTACAATATCGTGTTCGAAAACACGGCCGAGGACACGCCGCCCGCACACGGGCCAGAGCGCAGATTGTGGCAGTTCGCCATGGACACCAAGCGCCTCCAGTTTCCCGAGGCCACGCAGGCCGTAATCATTGATGGAGAGGACTTCAGAGCGTACAGCGCGGTGATCAACCTCAGTCGCTTCGACACGCGAACGATCATCGTCCACGACGAGGCGCCAGACACCGCGCTGGAGATTCTGGCCTCGGGCCTGGATCAGGAAACGGTCATCAACGTAGCAGCGTCAGCTCAACTCAGGTAAGCACACTACTCATGATTCACTCGCTGGCGGCGTCAGCGACACGTTCCCCTGTTCATCGAGGGACCAGAACGGATTGTGTGCCACCTCCCAGAGGTGGCCGTCGGGGTCGGCCATGTAGCCTGAATAGCCGCCCCAGAACACCTCCTGCGCGGCCTTGACCAGCCGGCCGCCGGCGCCTTCCGCCAGGGCAAGCACCCGATCCACCTCGTCGCGGCTGCGGGCGTTGTAGGCCAGCGCGACTCCGGAGAACCCGGAGCCCTCCGCGGGCACGCCGGCATCGGCAGCAAGCGCCTCGCGCGGGTAAAGCGCGAGAATCAGGCCGTTGAGCTGAAAGAACCGGATATCCTCTTCCGCCGCTCCCAGCGTCCAGCCGACGCCGGTCTCGTAGAACGCCTGGGCCCGCGCCAGATCACTGACTCCCAGCGTGATCACGCTCATCCGTTGGTCCATGGTCTCCGTCTCCCTGTGATTTCGGGTTCTCTGGCTCAAGGGTGTAGACCAAATATGCGGCTGCGGCAACTCGGGTTACTCCCCGCCCACTCCCAGTTTACGGAATCGCTCCACGCCCTCGGAAGGCTCGAAGTCATCCAAGCGGTGCCCGGTCAGTCCAGGCCCAGTTTCGTCAGGCGGTAGCGGAACTGCCGTACGCTCAGCCCCAGCATCTGCGCGGCCCGGGTCTTGTTGCCGCGGCTCTGTGCGAGGGCGGAGCGGAGTCGTTCGGCCTCCGAGGGATCGACCCGCTGGTACGGTCGGCCCGACATCGCGGGCTCGGACTCGCCGGCATGCACCGTAACGCCCCTCTCTTCATCAGCCGGCGCTTCCGCGTGCACAACATGCACCGCTCCACTGACCACGGACTCGTCGTTCAGGATGTGTTCGATATCCGCCGCATCGATAGTATCCCCGCGAGCGGTGATGACGGCGCGTTCCATGAGATTCTCGAGCTGCCGGATGTTCCCGGGCCACGGATAGCTCTGCAGCCGTGCCAGCACCCCCGCCCCGAGGGCAACCTCGCGGTGGTGCCTGGCGTTGAAGCAATCGAGGAAATGCCTAGCGAGCTGCACCACATCCCCGGCGCGCTCTCGCAACGGCGGCAGGCGAATCGGTACCACGTTGAGGCGATAGAACAGGTCCAGGCGGAACTGTCCGAGATTCACCGCTTCCTGAAGATTGCGATGGGTGGCCGTGATGATGCGGATATCCACGGAAATGTCGCGGTCGCCCCCGACCCGCTGCACCTTGCGCTCCTGGATCAGGCGCAGCAGCTTGGCCTGCAGCTCGATATCCATGTCACCGATCTCGTCCAGGAACAGCGTCCCGCCGTCGGCCAGCTCGGCCTTGCCCGGCCGATTCCGCACCGCCCCGGTGAACGCACCGCGTTCATGACCGAAGATCTCGGCTTCCAGCAGGGTCGCCGGAATCGCACTGCAGTTGATGCAGATGAAGGGCCCCGATGCCCGAGGGCCCTGCTCGTGGATGTAGCGGGCAAACCGCTCCTTGCCCGTGCCCGACTCGCCGAGAAGCATGACCGTGGCATCGCTGTACGCCACGCGGCCGGCTTCATCCAGTGTGGAACGCAACTGCGGGCTGTCGCCCAGAATGCCCTGGTGCTGCTGTTGCCGCGCGAGCGCCTTGCGCAGTGCCTCGTTCTGATCCTCGAGCCAGGCCGTGCGCTGATCCATCAACGACCGGATGCGCAGGGTCTGCCCGAGCATCGCGGCAACAATCCGCAGCAGCTGGATGTCGGACTGAAACCCGCGCGACCGCGCGCGCAGTCGATGACACCCCAATACGCCGATGGGCGTGTCGTCCATCAGAATCGGCACGGCGATGAACGACACCGTCTCGGCCGGCAGCGTTGCCCGGTCGACCGCCCGGAACAGGTGCTGGGGCTCCGCGTCCACGTCCTGAACCACACAGACCCGGCCGGTGCGCATCACATCGCCGGTGATTCCCTCGCCCAGGCGGTACACGCCCCGGTCACGTTCCTCGGGGCGCAGACCGTACGAGTAACGGATACGCAGGCGTTGCCCATCGTCGTCCGGCAGCACCACGCGGCCCCGGTTCAGGCCGACCAGCTCCGAGAGCAGGCGCAGCACGGCCGGGATAGTGGCCTCCGGGCGCAGGGAACGGCCCAGCAACTGGGCCGTTTCCACCAGCACCAGCGACTCGCCGGGGAGTTCGCTATCGGTCGTCATGTGCACATGCGGTCGGTCAAGCGCGCACCTCGAAGCTCTCCAGATAGCCCTCCGGATCGTGCGGGTCGAACTCCTTGCCCATGATCTCGTGGATGCGGTAGTTCTCTTCGGGGGCGTTGTAACCGAGCTCTTCCATGACCTTCCGGCACTCCGTGGCCTGGAACACCTCTTCCGCGATCTGGTGGTAGTTCACATCGCCATCAATATACCCCCAGCGCTTCATCTGCGTGAGCATCCACACCGCCATGGACTGCCAGGGGAACGGGTCGAAGTCGATCCGGTCGGGCATGTCCTTGACCTCGCCGAGTCCGTCCGCATACCGCCCGACCAGAATCTGCTCCATTACCGGCACCGGCTGGTTGAGATACTGCCGCGGCGAAATGGCCTCGGCGATCTCCTTGCGGTTGTCGGCCTCCGAGCTGAACTGGGTTGCATCCACGATGGCGCGGAACAGCGCGCCAAAGGTATTTGGGTGCTCGTCGACCCAGTCCTCCCGGACCACGAAGGCGCAACACGGGTGACCGCTCCAGATGTCCTTGGTCTGCGTATGGATAAAGCCGGCCCCCTCCCAAACAGCGCGCTGGTTGAAGGGCTCGGCCACGATGTAGCCGTCGATGTTCTCGGCCTGCAGGTTGGCAACCATCTCCGGCGGCGGCATCACCCGCAGGCTCACGTCGCGATCCGGATCCAGCCCGTGCTCGGCCAGCAGATACCGGAGCAGGAAGTTGTGCATGGAGAAATCGAACGGAATGGCGAAGGTGAAGCCCTTCCAGTCCTTCGGGTCCATCTTGTCCTTGTGCTTGTTGGCCAGGGTGATGGCATTGCCGTTGATGTTCTCCACCGCGGGCATGGTCACTGGCAGCCGGCTTGCGCCAACGCCCATACGGATGGACAGCGGCATCGGCGCCAACATGTGCGCGGCATTGAACTCGCCTGCGTCCATGCGATCCCGCACCACGGGCCAGCCGGCCACGCGCTCCAGGGTCACGTTCAGCCCGTAGCGCTCATAGAAGCCCATGGCATCCCCCATGATGATGGGGGTGGCACAGGTGATGGGCAGAAACGGGATGGTCATCTCCGTTTGCTCCAGCGGGCCCAGGTCGTCCGCCAGTGCAGACTTCAGCGCGCCCATGGGAAACGCCGACGCCAGCGCCGCCATGGCGGTGCCACGGCCGACTGCGGCCATAAAGCGGCGACGACTGATGTCGTTGCCTCCAAACAGTGCGCGCACCAGGGTGTTTTCCACGGCGCGGTCCACGATGTCCTCACGCGTGGACGCCTGTGCGGTGTCCGAATGCGCCGTGCCGGCGGGCGTGCAGCTCTCGCAGGAGCAGCCGGCCCCGTGGCGCAGGTCTGAGTGGGGGCTATACGGGTCACCAAGGCTTTTCATCAGTCACTTCCTCGCGGTGGCGGGACGGTCAGGTTGTCACCAACCACCCGAGCAAGCGCTGTGCCAGTTTGCCGCACTGCAACGAACACCGGGGCCTGAGCCGCATTCCGGTGGCGCCGAGCACCACCGCACCCGGCCGGACAAAGCCGACAATGTCGACATTGACCACATTGTCACCCCCCTTCCGAACAGCGCCGTAGAGACGCCAAACAACTTGAACAAAAATCTGTAATCAACCGTTTTTAAGGGTTTTTTATTGGGCATAAACCGCGTATCGACGCGCCTGGCACGTCTGCTGCAGAGAGCCTGGCGAACTCTCATGACGCAAACACCTCAGGAGGACGCGATGAGCGACGCAGCAGCACAAACGAAACAGCCGATACGCCCGATCGATCTGGAGGGCCTCAAGGCGCTGGGAGCGAAGGCGAAGATGGACCCCACCAAGGTCAACACGCTGAAGTCCCACACGGAGTGCGAAGGCATCTTCCGCATGATGACCTATTGCCGGGATCTGGACGGCCACCTGATCGATGAGCCGCCGACCCTGCTCGGCGAGAACAACGCACCGAATCCGTCGGAGGCCGCCCTGGCCGCCCTCGCCTCGTGCCTGCTGGTTGGCATCCACGCCAACGCCACCTACAAGGGCATCAAGGTCTACAAGCTCGAGTGCGACCTGGAAGGCGACATCAACATCTCCAGCGTCTGGGGCGTCGGCGACACCAGCGAGAAACGCCTGGGGTTCACGGAGATCCGCGCGACCTTCGACATCGACGCCGACTGCTCCCGTGAAGAACTCGAGGAGCTGGTCGCCTGGGCCGACAAGTGGTCGCCCGTGGCGAACACCATGCGCAACCCGGTCCCGACCACGATGAGCCTGGCCTGAGGCCGGCAATCCGGCGCGGCGATGCACACCGCTTCGCCGCGCTCACCACACCCCTTAAGTCACGCCGGAGGCTCCCATGGCGGCTACTGCACAAACACTCCCCCATACGCCGGGGCTTGCGCCCGGCCTGGAACCCGATCACGCGCTTGAAAGCCGGGTCGCCGGGCTCGTCCGCGATCAACTGGCACCGCAAACGGTCGCGATCGACCGGCAAGGTGTCTATCCATCGGGGTTCATGCACGAACTCGGTGCGCTGGGCGGCTACAGCCAGCACATCCCGTCGCGGCGCGACAACGCCGGGCACGACTTCCCCATGGCGATCCAGCTCATGGAAACCGTCTCCCGCGAGTGCATGTCCACGGGCTTCTGCGTCTGGTGCCAGGACGCCCTGGCCTGGTATCTGGAGAACGCCGACAACCCCGAGGCGAAACAGACCCTGCTGCCCCGCATCGCCAGCGGCGAGCTGCTTGGTGGCACCGGCCTCTCCAACGGCATGAAACACCTGGCCGACATCGAGGCGCTGAAGATCCGCGTCCGCCCCGTGGAGGGTGGCTACATCGCCAACGGCACCCTGCCCTGGGTCTCCAACCTGGCGGCCGAACACGCCTTTGCGGCGATCTTCCAGGTCGAAGACAGCGACCGGAAGGTCATGGCCGTGACGTTCTGTGACCAGCCTGGCTTCAGCCTGCAGCAGTGCGCCGAGTTCACGGCCCTGGAAGGCAGCGGCACCTACGCCTGCCACTTCCGCGATGCGTTCATCCCGGACGCCCACGTGATCACCCACGACATCAGCGGCTTCATCCCCCGCATCCGCTCCGGGTTCGTTCTGCTGCAGATGGGCATGGGGCTCGGCGTGGTGCAGGGCTGCATCGACATCATGCAGGAGATGGCCGCCACGCACGCCCACGTGAACCGCTACCTGGACGATCAGCCCGCGGCACTCACCGACGCGCTGGACGACGCGCGCAACGCCACGCGCGCCCTGGGCCGCGAGATCGGTGACCCGTCCGATGAACTCTTCGCCGACGTGCTGCAGCTGCGCCACACCGCATCCGAGCTTTCCCTGCGCGCATCCCAGGCCGCCATGCTGCACGCCGGCGCCCGCGGCTACCTGGCCAACGCGCCCGGGCAACGCAAGCTGCGGGAGTCCTACTTCGTGGCGATCGTCACCCCGGCGATCAAGCACCTGCGCAAGGAACTGGAACGACTCGGTGCCCACTGACACCCATCAACAGGAGAGCCAAAGGCCATGACGACTCCGTACCGACGCTACCTGTGCCGGGTTTGTGGATTCATCTACGACGAGGCGGAAGGCGACCCGGATGGCGGGCTGCCCCCCGGCACCCGCTACGAAGACATCCCCGACGACTGGGAGTGCCCGGACTGCGGCGTCACCAAGGCCGACTTCGAGCTCATTGATGACACCGGCGCCGAGGCGACCGACACCGCCCCGGCCCGGCAACCCGCCCACCACGACTTCGGCCACCCGGACCAGATCGTGATCATCGGCGGCGGCATGGCGGCCTGGGCCGTGGTGGAGGCCCTCCGGGCCGCGGGCTCCAGCCGGCCGATTGCGATGGTCTCGCGCTGCAATGCGGACGTCTACCCGAAGCCGCAGCTGTCCGCGGCGGCGGCGAAAGGCCAGCGCCCCGACGCGCTGGTGATCCAGTCCGGTGACGACGCCGCCGCCAAGTGGAACGTCGCGCTCATGGCACGCACGCGTGTGCTGGAGATCGACCGCGCGCGCCAGCGCGTGATCACGCCCCGCGGCGGCGTACCGTACGCGCACCTGATTCTCGCCCCGGGTGCATCACAACCGCAGCCCCAGCTGGCCGGATCGGCCAGCGGCGATGTGCTGCAGGTGAACGACCTGAAAAGCTACCAGCGCCTGCGCGAGCGAATTGATGGCGACGGCGCCACCTCCCGAGTGCTGATCCTGGGGGCGGGCCTGATCGGCTGCGAGTTCGCCGACGACCTCTCCGCAGCCGGGCACAACGTCACGCTGGTGGACCAGGCCGACCGGCTCCTGCACCGGCTGTTGCCCGAACGCCTCAGCGGCGAGCTGGACGCCGCCCTCCGGCAACGTGGCATCCGCTTCATCCCGCGCACCTCGCTGGAGCGCATCGACCGCGACAACGGCACCGGACGCCTTACCGCCCGCCTCGGCAACGGCGAAACGGCCACAGCCGACGTGGCGCTGAGCGCCCTCGGGCTGAAGCCCAACGTGGAGCTGGCACTGCAGTCCGGGCTGGAAGTGGGCAGCGGCATACGGGTCGACGGCCAGTTACAGACGTCGGACCCGGCCATCTACGCCCTGGGCGACTGCTCGGAACACGACGGCAGGCTCCTGCCCTACGTGCGCCCGCTACGGGAGCAGGCGCGCGTGGTCGCCGCCAACATCGCCGGTGAGACCACGGACTACACGGCCGAGGCCGGCACCATTGTCATCAAGACGCCCTGCTGGCCGCTGGCCGTGTGGCCACCGGAGGCCCATGGGGAGTGGCGCGAAGTCGAGACCGGTGAGCACGGAACCGTCATGGAGCACCACTCCAATGGCCGGCTCACCGGCTTTGCACTCTCCGGCCAGTACTCGCGGGACGCGACACGCTACGAAAAGCGCGTGCAGGCAGGCTGATCACCCACCGGCGGCGACGGCGGCGTTCAAACGGAACACGCAATAGGTAAATGCCTGCTCGCCGCCGGCCGGGGTCACATGCACCTCGCGACTGCTGTCCTCAAGCTGGAACCGCTCCCCGAACACCGCCTGGAAGTCCTCCGGCGAATACCGCTGCACGTCCAGGCCACTGCACCGCGTCGGGCCGTCCTCGGCGAAGGCCGCGATCACGACGTGGCCACCCGGCTTGAGCGCGTGGCGAACCTGCTCGACGTAGCGCTGCTGATCCTCGGCGGCGGTGAGAAAGTGAAACACCGCGCGATCGTGCCAGACATCCAGGCCTGCCTGCGGCAGGTCGACATCCAGCACATTGGCTTCCAGCCAGCGCACGCCGTCCGCGCCAGACCCGAGCCGCTCCCTTGCCACATCAAGCGCCGCGCCGGAGAGATCCAGCACGGCCAGCTCCGTGTAGCCGTCGGACAGCAGATCGTCCACGAGCGTGGAAGCGCCGCCGCCCACATCAAGAATCGCTGCCTGGCGGTCGGGCGCAACGCGCCGGACCAGCGCGAGCGAGCGCTCCGAGTGCGGCTGATACCAACTCACCGTCTCCGGCGCCTTCGACTGGTAAACGGACTCCCAATGCGACTTCGTATCCACGAAAACCTCCGGTCATGTGCTTACGCCAGTTCCAGGTCCCGGATCACCGCGGCCACCTGCTGCCGGGCTTCGCCACGCAGTGATTGTACCGGTAACGGCAGGCTCGGATACTCGACCAGCCCCAGGACCTCCGCGGCAGTCGCCGCGACCCGCAGGCTGCCGCCATACGCCCGAAACAACCGCCAGAGGGGCTCCAGCGCATCGGACAGCCGCTCGGCCTCCTGCGCATCACCCGCCTGCGCCGCGCGCGTGATGGCAAGGGCCGCTACCGGGAACACCCCGCCGATGGCGGAATACCAGGCATCGCAGCCGGCGATCAGGCCCCGGGCGGCGGACGGGTCTCCGCTCACGCCCAGCGTGACGTGTGCCGGCATACTCGCCCGCAACGCCTCAACACGTGCCCTGGCGGCATCCATGCCGGACGGCACCGGGGGGATCTTGATGGAGGCCACGTTCGGCAACTGTGCGATCCGCCCGTGCAGCGCATCGCTGAACGCGAAATGGGTCGTCGTGGGGTTGTCGTAAACGCACAGCGGCACGGACAGCGCCCGCGTCACGGTGTCGAACAGCCCGAAGACTTCGTCGTCCGAAAGGGGCTGATACGACACCGGCGGCAACAGCACTGCGCGCGCGCCGGCACTCTGGGCATCGTCGGCCAGGGCAAGCACATCGCGGGTGCGCAGTGCACCGATGCCAACCATCACCGGGATGCCGCCGGCGTGCTCCACCGCCAGCCGCACCACCCGCGCGCGCTCTCCGGGGGTGAGGTAGGCGTAACTGCCGGTCGAGCCCAGCACGCCAATGGAATCCACCCCGGCGGCGGCGAGCCGCTCGATCAGGCGCACGAACGCGGCTTCATCCACGCCCCGCTCGCCCATGGGCGTCAATGGAAACGCACTCAGCCCCGTGAACATCCCGCCGCCCTCCCACCGTGCGAACGCCGCTGGCCGAGCCAACGGCTAGTCAGGGCTCACAGTATCACCGATTCGCACGACTGGAGTCGCTGCGAGGGATGAAGGTGATGGCGTGGTTCCTGCTGGGCGCGGCCGCGGCGCGGATGCAGCTGGTGGACTCCATCGGCGCGTACCGCTGGCCGCTGCTCGCAACCGCAGTCGCCGGCCTTGCCATCCGCTACACCGGCAACATCCTCGCCCAACTGCTGTTCAGCGCCCTGTGGCTGGCCGTATTCCGGCAGGGCCCGCTGGAGTGGCTGTGGCGCTGGCAGACGCAGGGGGAGCGGCCGAAGTTGTTGGGGCTGGGGCAGAATTGATGGCGACGGATCACGGAGCTCAGCGGCACCTTTATTCGTAGTGACTCCAGAGCCGGAGGACCTTTACGACTCCCTCCTCCTCAAGCACCTGGTACACCAGACGATGCTGAATATTGATGCGGCGTGAACAGGCCCCCGCAAGATCACCAACGAGCTTCTCAAACGGCGGCGGCCTGCGGTACGGGTCTTCCGCAATCAGTGCCAACAGTTCCTGAGCTTTTGGTTTGAGGCCGCTGGAGGCCAGCTTCTTGGCGTCCTTCTGGGCTTGTTTGGTGTAAACCAACTTCCATGTCACCAGTCCAGCTCCTCATTGCATTCATCCACCGGGGTCTCCATCCCCTCTCGGATAGACTCCCGCATGCCTGGCACCGACAGCAGGTACAGTGTTTCCTGAATGGCCGACCAGTCTTCTTCAGATACCAATACCGCCTTGTTCCGCTTGCCCATGATAAAGATCGGCTGGTGGGATTCGGCAGTTTCGTCGATCAACCGATAGAGGTTACTGCGCGCCTCAGTTGCGGTGATTCCGGTCATGACACACCTCTTGCGTGTTCAGCTTCCCACCAATGTACGCCTTCCGGTACGTACGTCAAGACGAACGCCTATCATAACGCTTGGCTCACCGGTAAATCAGGAGCGCAGCGAGTAACTTATCCGTGTGTGACCCTTCCCCGCAAAACTGACCCACGCTGAGGTAGAGAAATTCGGCGCGAGCAGCCGTTCTTGGAGGGGAACGCGCCATGACGAAATCGAAGTTTACCGATGAGCGGATCGCCTTTGCGATCAAGCAGAACGACACCGGCACGCCGGTCACGGAAGTTTGCCGGTATGGGCGCGGCGGAGGTACGTCGGCTCAAGCAGCATCTAACGGCTTGATCCGAGCAAGCTCTTTCTCGGCCGACTGCGCTGCTGCCCACAGATCGATAGACCGCTGCGCATTCAGCCAGAACTCCGCAGAGTTACCAAACAAACGGGCGAGCCGAAGCGCCATTTCCGGACTGACAGCACGGCGCTCGCGCAACAGTTCATTAACTGACTGGCGAGAAACGCCTAGAGACTGAGCCAGCCCCGCAACGGTCAGCTCATAATCCGGCAGGAAATCCTCTCTCAGCATCTCCCCCGGATGGGTCGGCTTGCGCTGCATGCCAGCAATATTAGGGATAGCCATAGTCATCACCTCGCTCAGTGGTAGTCGCACACTTCGACTTCATACGCATCGCCATCTTCAAACCGAAAACAGATACGCCACTGATCATTGATTGAAATCGCGTGCTGCCCCTGCCTGCCTCCAGAAAGTGCGTGAAGGCGATTGCCGGGCGGCACTTTCAAGTCCTCCAGCTGTTCGGCCAGATTCACGTACTCAAGTTTTCTGGCGGCTCTTGGTGCAACATCCGCGGGAAACTTCTTTGACTTGCCTTCGGAGTACAGCTCCTGAGTTCGTTTGTCGGCGAAGGACTTGATCATATGCAGATTGTAGCGCGTCACGTGACACATGTCATGCAAGACGCGAATATGGGTTCTACCAATCCGCGCCGCAGTGCTCCGCCTATAGCCACGCAGCGGCTTAGGGGGTGGTGAAGCGGCGCCTGGCGCGCAGCGCCATTATTTGCACTCACAGGTGCTCGAAGTAGAGTGGGTCCATGGTTCAGCGCAAGGTCACATATCGCCTGTACCCCACGGCAGAGCAGCGTGGTGCGCTGGAGCACCAGCGTTGGGTTCATTGCCTGTTGTGGAACGAGGCGCTGGCGGAACGGCGCCGGACCTGGGGTGATCGGCAGGAGTCGCTGGGTTTTTCGGCTCAGTGCAAGCGCCTCACTGAGTGGCGGACCCAATCGAGACTCCTTCGCGGTCTTAACGCCCAGTCCGAACAGGTCACCCTCAAGCGCCTGGACTTGGCGTTCCAGCACTTCTTTCGGCGGGTGAAAGGTGGCGAGAAGCCGGGGTTTCCGCGCTTCAAGCCGCTGCGCTGGTTCAAAGGCTGGGGCTATAAAACCCATGGCGACGGCTGGCGTCTGGTGACCAACGAGCGCATGAAGCATGGGAGCCTGCGCCTGTCCGGTATCGGACCGGTCGTCATCCGGGGCAACCCCCGTACCCCCGGCACGCCGAAGACCTGTGAAATCCTGTGCCGCAATGGGCGCTGGTACGCGAGCATCACCCTGGACTGCGAGCCGGCCCGGGAGCACGGCGAGAAACTGGGCGGCCTGGACTGGGGCGTGGAGACATTCGCGACCATTGCCACACCGCAGGGCACGGAGGTCATCGACAACCCGCGCCACCTGGGCCGCACCCTAAGCGAGATCCGCCGTGTGCAGCGTTCCATCTCGCGCAAGGAGGAGGAAGCCAAGAAGGCGTCGGGCAAGACGCGCCGTTTCCCGGTCTCCAAGCGGCTGCGCAGAGAATACGAACGCCTGCGCCGCCTGCATCGCAAGGTGGCAAGCCAGCGCCTGGATTTCCTGCACCAGACGACAGCGCGGCTTGTGGGGCAGTTCGCGGCCCTGGGCCTTGAAGATCTGAACATCCAGAACATGACCGCTTCGGGCGGCAGGAGAAGAAGGCGCTCGGCCAGCGGCGCCATGCGTGTCCCTGTGGTGCGTCCTGCTCGCGGGACGAGAACGCCGCACGGGTTTTGTTGATGTGGACCAAGCAGCAGCTATCCGGTCGGGAACCGGCCGAGGCGTGGAGGGAGGTAAGACCGAATCATCCTTTGGGTGATCCGGCGCTCCCGTTGAAGCGAGAAACTCACGCCATAGCCTGAAAGGCTTGGCGGGAGTAGTTCATCCTGCTTTGCAGGCGGCTTCCGGCCCGGCGATGCGGTGCGTGAGGAGGGAGGTCAGCTCCAGCGGGGCTGAGAGCATGGGCCAAGGGCCGGCGTCCAGGTGGTAGGTGCGCCAGTGGTCGGGGTGATCCGGCGTGGTGGCGTTGCCGCTGGTGATCACCGTGCCGGCCTGGTGGTGCAGGGGCCGGTCGAGCACGGCCGGGTCGGTGACGGCGTGGCCCGGGTGGCCCACGAGCCGCTCACTGAGGAACCGGGCGTGCTCGCTGGAGAGGGCTGCTTCCTGCTGCAGGGCCGCCGCATCGGGTGCGGGCCAGCGGCCGTTGTTGGCGCTGATGCGCTGGGTTTCGTGCGCGGGGTCGAGGTCGATGGTGTCGACCAAGGAGTGCCGGTCTCGCGGGAGGCTGGCGTCCACGTACACGGTATGGGCGATGCGCTCGCGCTGGAGGTCGGCCACTTGGCCGATCACGAGCCCGCCGTAGCCGTGGCCCACGAGGATCACGTCGTCCAGGTCGCGCTCGTGGATGTACTGCATCACCTCCTGCACATGGGTGCTGAGCCGGATGGCGGAGACGTCGCCATCCAGCGTTTCCAGGCCGGAGAGTGTCATGGAGCGTGCGTTCTGCCTCCGTGCGCGCAGCGCCTGTTCGACGTGATGCCAGACCCAGGCGCCCGTCCAGGCGCCTGGGATCAGGAGGTAGTTGCGTGCGCTCATAAACTCGCCACTGTTGCTTACCTTTGTGCGGTCACGACTTCGAGCCGTGCCAGGTTGTTGGCCACGCGCCACTGGCCGCCGCCGGACTCGATGCGCTCCTGCCAGTCGGCGAGGCGGCGCTCGTAGGCGCGCGGGTCGTGGTTGTCGCCGCTCATGCGGGTGACGTTCACGGCCACCACGTCGACACCCTTGAGGTTGAGGGGGATGTCGCGCTTGAGGTCGGGCATCAGGTCTTCGTTCAGGTCGGAGACCATGTAGAGCTGCCGCTCGCCGGCGTTGGCCTCGTTGAGGAAATCCCGCGCCAGGAACACGCCGCCGGTGATGTCGCTGTGCGCGCTGGGCACGCGGAAGCGCTCCAGGAAGGCGTCCAGGTCGGCACGCACTTCCCGCTTCTGCTGTGTGGCGACGCTCGGCCGGTGGTCGAACTCGGCGCTGGCGATGATGTTGCGCTCGGAGTAGCTGCTGTTGTCGATGAAGCCGATGGCCAGGGAGTCGCCGCTCTCCATCTGCGCAAGCAGGTGGTTGGTGAGCGTGCGGGCCTTCTCCATCTCGCTGGCGTAGTTCTCGGAGATGTCCACCAGCACGAAGGCGGCGCGGCTGTTGTTGGTCGGCTCGCCGCAGCCGCTCAGCGCGGTGGCGACGGCGGCACAGAAGGCCAGGGCCAGGCCCCGCCGCGTGCGGCGGGCGCTGGGCCGGGTGGTGGATGCGGTCTGCGTCTGGTTGGTGTTCGTCAGCATGGCTCAGGCCTCCCGTTCGGTGAGCTGGGTGTCGTCCGTGTCGGCATCGCTGCTGGCGCGGCGGCGGCGTTTGGTCTTCGGCTTCGCGGGGGTGTCCGCGTCGGTGTCGTCCTCGTCCCCTGCATGGGCGGTTTCGCGGCGGTGGGCGATCATCCGCTCGATGCTGAGCGGCAGCATGATCAGCAGGTCGTAGAGGCTCACCAGCACCTTGCTCAGGTGGCTGGCCACGCCGCCGGCGAGCCGCACCACCACCCGCAGCACGCGCACCACGCCCAGCACCAGCAGCCCGAGGACCGTACGCAGGGAGTTGATGAACGCCTCCAGCGGGATGGCGACGAAGGCCAGCGCGAACGGCAGGATGAACCCGAGCAGAAGCTGCGCCACCGACGGGATCCAGCGGAACTGCGCCTCGGCCGCGGCACCGCCCGCGAGGGACTGGGTCAGGGCCTGCTGATCCATCACCAGCAGGTCACGCATGTAGGCGAGCGAGGCCTCGATGCTGGCGAAGATGAACAGGATGGTGAACGCGGCGATGGCCATGCGCTTGCGCATGCGGTCTTCCATGCGGCCGATCATGGGAAACAGCTTGGTGATCTGCAGCGCCTCGAGCAGGAATATCCCCATGGAGATCTCCACCATGATGATCACCAGCGCGGCGATGTCGGACACGCGCATGGAGCCGATGTAGGCGGCCCCGCCCACCATCTCGGACATGGGCAGCGCGATCAGGTGGAAGTTGATGAGGCCGCCGAAGGCGGCGATCACCAGCACCAGGGAGGCGATGAAGAACTGCGTCACCGACGACGCCGTGAGCGCGTGCACGGCCTTGTCGTCTTCCCGGCGCATGGCCTCGTAGTTGGCCATGTGGCGGTCGATGGCCGCGGCGCGCTCTTCGAGGCCGGTGATGGTGGTCTGCACCTTGTCCATGGTGGTGCTCACCGTGCGCCAGTCGCCCTGCATGCCGTGCAGGATCTTGTGGCGCTCGTTCACGCTCTTCTGGTAGGCCTTGAGCGTCTCCTTGTGGGAGTTCTCCACGGCCTCGCGGATGTTCTCCAGGATCTTGCCCACGGCCGGGTCGCCGGAGCTGGGCAGCGAGGAGATGGTGGACGTGAGCTCGGACCAGTCCGGCGGCAGCGGTGCCTGATCGGTGGAGGCCTGGTAGTCGGCCTCGATCTTCTCGATGGTCTCGGCGAGCTTGCGGTGCAGCGCCGGGTAGTGGCTGAGCTCGCGCTCGACGATGGCGTTCACGCGGGTGAACTCCCGCTCGATGGCCTTCTCGGCCTCTTCCCGGCCCACGGCCAGGAGCACGTCGCGGTTGCGCTTCGCCACCCGTTTCTCGAGCTGGCGCAGGCTGGCGGCAGCCAGTCGCAGGGCGCCGTCGATGGCCCGCCCGGTGCCACGCAGCACGTGGTGGGCGTGGGGGCGCCCCAGGTACAACACGGTTATGCCGATCACGAGCCAGATGGCCAGCGACAGCCCCGGCGAATCCGACCAGATGTAGAGTATGTCAGCCAACATGATGATCACCCTGTGCCTGTATGGTTGTTGTGGTGGCGCCCCTGACGGGCGGGCCCGTCTTCAGCGTTGAGTGGAGTCTCCCGCGCGCTGGTGAAAAATCCGTGAACACGACGCACCGGCCGCCGGATGCGCGAGGGTTGATGGCCGTCACGTCTGGCGGTGTCGCCGGCGTGCTACGTTGCGGGGCTGTTGCCAGGGGAGTACGGGCGCGCCATGGCGGTGATTCTGTGGGTGGAAGACCAGCTGCACTGGATCGAGCGATTCAGGCCGGTGCTGGAGGAGACGGCATTTGACGCCGCGCCGACCGAGGTGCAGGTGTTCAAGTTCGCGGAGGCCGCCTGCCAGCACATCCGCCAGGTGAGCGACGACGGCGCACCGGATCTCGCCCTGCTGGACGCGAACATGAACGGCAACGACGCCGCCGGCTTCTCCGTATCCCGCGCGCTGCAGCGCAAGTGGCCCGACCTGCCCATCATCTACCTCTCCGAGCACAGCGGCACCGGCATCGAGGAGCAGGCGTTCGAGACCTCGGGCGCCCGGGATTTCATCGCCAAACATCAGCGCAACGTGGAGCAGGTGCTGTGCTGGCGGATCAAGGCGGCGCTCCGCCAGAGCGACATGCGCCAGCCCGGCCCGGCGCAGTCCGGCGACGTGCTGCAAAGCGGCGATCTCACCCTGGATACCGTGACCTGGGAGGTGTACTGGCGCGGCAGCAAGCTCATGAACCCGGCCAATGCGAAACGCCCGCTGGCGCCCATGCCGCGCAAGATCCTGCGCTACCTGGTGGAGGCCTCGCCCCGCGCCGTGACCACCGAGCAGATGGCCGAGCACCTGGATACCGACACGGACCGCTTCTCCTACGCCAGCTACCGCCAGCACATCCGCACCCTGCGCCGCGCGTTCGACCAGGCCATGGGCGGTGATGGCCGCTTCCAGGCCATCTGCGACGGCGGCGAAGGCATCGTTACCTTCGGCGACGAAGGCGCGTATTGCTGGCGACCGGTCAAGGGAGCCGAGACATGACCGACACCGACGACGCCGACATCAGCCGCCCGACCACGCGGATCACCAAGGTCACTTTCCCGTGGCTGAGCGCCCTGGGCGCCCTGCTCGCGCTCACCTACCTGCTGGCGGTGACCGAGCCCTGGCTCGCCACCTACTACGACATCCCGCGCGAATGGCTGCGGCTGGACGCCGCCTACGGAGCGCTGGGCGGGTTCATCCTGCTGCTGCTTCTGGACCTGCGCCGCTACCGGCGCCAGTACGCCGGCCAGAAAGCCGATCTGCTGCACCTGAACCGCCAGCTCGACGCGCTGTGGGAGCGCAAGAAGCAGCTGCAGATGAAGGCGCACACCTACTCCGGCCACGCCGACAAACTGAAGCTGTTCATCAGCGACAAGCTGCTGGAGTACATCGAGTACGACGAGAAGTTTCTGCACTTCAAGAGCATCGCCGCGGAAGTGCGCCACAACGGCGTGATCAGCTTCGACAAGGT
The DNA here is from genome assembly GCA_007126095.1 of Aquisalimonas sp. Classification (GTDB taxonomy): domain Bacteria; phylum Pseudomonadota; class Gammaproteobacteria; order Nitrococcales; family Aquisalimonadaceae; genus Aquisalimonas. The sequence goes on along the minus strand of SLBZ01000061.1, from coordinate 39,532 downwards.
GCAGACGGCCCTGCAGCATGCGGCCGCCGCCAACCGCGCGGCGCTCGACGCAGCCGGCACCGACAATCCGGACGCCGCCGCCCGGCAGGCGGAATACGAAGCCGCCCTGGACGCCATGCGCTATCTCTGGGATCTACTCGATCTCTCCACCGCCGACAACCTCGCCCTGCACATCGGCAATCTGCTGTGCGAATGCGAGGAGCACTACGTGCAGCGGGAGCTCCAGGGTGACGACCACGCCGCCCTGCCCTACGAGCCGGCCTATCTGCCTCAGCGCGCCGCGTGGCGGGCGCTTGCCGTGGTGCGCAACGAAACGATGCCCGCCCCCGATGACGACACCGGCTACACCCTGCACGACAGCAAGTGGACCGTGCATCTGGAACCGGCCGGTGAGCTGCTGGGCAACGAGAACCACCTGGTGCTGCTGCTGGAGAATCTGCTCAAGAACGCGCAGTTCTTCGCCAACAAGCGCGGCTTCAAAAAGGCGTTCGCGCCCGTGGCCCTCACCCTCACCGAGGAGCACGGCCACGCGTGCCTGCGCGTGTACAATCGCGGCCCGCACATCCGCGACGACGACCGCGACAACCTCTTCCAGCTCGGCTACTCCACGCGCCGCACCAAGGAACACCACGGCCGCGGGCTGGGGCTGTACTTCGTGGGCGAGATCGTGAAGGGCTACGAAGGCCGCATCGACGTGCACAACATCGAAACCCCGACCGCGCGCTACACCGTGCGGCTGGAGCTGGACGACGGCGAGGTGATCACCGAAACGCTGGACATCACCGCGCACGACGGCGAGCCCGACGGCGCCCGTGAATGGACGTTCGGCTCACCACTGAAGAGCGTGGAAATCACCCCGGAGGACAGCGACGACACCCAGCGTCTGGACGACTTCGCCGCCAGCGGCAAGCAGCGCCATTTCGACTCTGCGCACCCGGAGCGCCCGCACTGGCGACTGGACTACACCCCCAAACGCAAGGCGCACCGGGTCAGCATCGAGCCGCTCAACATCAACGGCGTGGAGTTCGAAATCCGGCTGCCCACGGCGCGGCACCGCCTGGAGAGCAGCGACATGGAGCCGGAGGAGGACATCGACACGGAAGTGGAACGGCTGGACGAGCGCTTCCGCACGCCGATGACGGAGTGACCGCGTAGCGGGCGTTGCCGGACCCGCTAATCACGGCCACTTTCATCAACGGACTCATCCCCCGCCTTGGGCCGCACAACGAGGTTGTGGAGCAAGGCATTGGATTCGATGATTGACTGCGCGATCTCCGTGACTGTCTTGCGGCACTCCATGGCCTGATGACGGATGGCGCGGTACGCCTGCTCTTCCTCGATGCCGTGGATGCGCATGAGCACAAGCTTGGCTTCATTGAGCTTCTGACTGTTCTCGACCTTGCTCTTCAGCTTGGTGATCAGTTTTTCTTTCTTCCGGCCCTCCTGCCAGATACGACGGGCGTTGACGATGCTGCTCAGCACCCCGTATGGCCGCACCGGCTTCGGCAACACCCCGTCCACCCCCAGGTCAATGAGGTTGTGCAGCACCGACGGGCTCTCGTAGCCGGCCAGCCCGATCAACGTGGGCCGCTCCTGCTGCCGCTTGAGAAAATCCGCAGTGACTTCGGACGGTTTCTCCCGCACCTCGACAAAGGCGAGGTCGACCTGCTCCGTGGACATCCTCGGCGGTGGCCAGATCGCCTGCGCACGACAGCCGATCCGCATGAGCTGCTGCAGCAACTCTTCGGCATCGCCGTCTCTCGGGTGCAGCACCAGAACGTTCAGGCCACGCAGCCGCTGTATGATGTCCTCGTTGTCCATCACTCCTTCCGTATGGGCGCGTTGGCCCAGTCGTTCAGCGCCGGTACGGCGAGGTAGGGGTCAGGCTTGATCGGACGGGTTGCCTCCCGCTCCAGCCTGTATTCTCCGTCCACGGTTACCCGTGCAATTCGCGACTGGAGATACGTGTGATTATTGTCTGGGTCGATCTTGATTCGGCCCTGAGGCGCCTCATACTCCGCCCCGCGCAACACGCGCCGAAGCGGATCCGCGCTGGTCGTGCCAGTCAGCCGCAGCGCATTCGCGAACAGGTGCACCTGGAAGTACGCTGCCTCGCAGCAACTGGTTACCGTTCGCACTTCGCCGAACTTCGCCCGGTAGCGCTCCAGGAACACGCTGTTCGCCTCTCCCGGCAGATTCCGGAAGTACGGCGCGGCGGTGATGTGCCCGAGCGCGGCCTCCGGCCCCATCGCCGCCACCTCCGCCTCGTTGGTGGTCAGGCTGGCGATGGGTCGTTTGCGCCCATCGCCACCACTGGCGTGATAGGCGCGATAGAAATTGACGGTTCCGGTGCCGACGACGGTGGAGAAGATTACGTCGGGTTCCACCCGGGCGATATCTTCAAGAATAGCCTGAAAATCCTCGGGCCCTGCATTGAGATCCACGTACTCTTCGGCAACCACCTCGCCACCGCCCTGGCGCACGATGTTGCGCATCACGCGGTTCGATTCGCGCGGATAAATGTAGTCCGAGCCAACGAAATAGAAGCGCGAACCGTAGTTCTCCATGAGGTACATGGCGAGGGGCAGGCTGTTCTGGTTCGGAGCAGCGCCTCCGTAGATGACGTTCGGGGAGTACTCGAACCCCTCGTAGAGCGTGGGGTAGAACAGTAGGCCGTTGTGACGCTCGACGACCGGCAGCACCTCCTTCCGGGAGGAGGACATGTAACAGCCGAAGATGACGTTGATGTCCGGATCGGCAAGCAGCTGCTCCGCCAGTTCACGGTAGCGAGCGGGCTCGGACTGCGGATCGAGAATCACCGGGTCGATCGGTCGCCCCTCAATGCCGCCGGCCTCGTTTATCTCATCAATGGCGAGCAGCGCCCCGTTGAGCTGAGACTGTTCAATAATGGCCGTTACACCTGTCTGTGAAAACAGGATGCCAACGGACCAGGGCTTATCTGTGTATCCCTTCATGGCGGGTTATGGAGCCTCCGAATGAATGACAACGACGACGCTCCCGGCGCCCTCGACGCAGGGCTGGCAGCTCCCCGGATCCTAGCAGGAGACTGCTGCATCTCACCTTCACTATCCGGGCATGAACCGCACGCGCCCCCCCGCCAGATCGGCTTCATAAAGGAGCAACTCGCCACCCGCCGGCTGCACTGCACCGGCGTTCTCAAGCAGAAACTCCGCGAAAGGCACCTCGACCTCGGCGCGTAGCGTGCGGCGAAGGGCTCTGGCCCCGTATTGTCGGTCGAAACCGGCATCGGCCAGGAAACGACGCGCCGGCGGGGTCAGGCGGAGTTTGCAACCGTGCTTCTGCAGGCGCCGGTTGAGCCGCTCGATCTCCACGTCCACCAGTTCCTCGACCAGTTCCCGCTCGATCCAGTTGAACACGCTGACGTTATCAATGCGATTGACGAACTCCGGCGAGAAATGGCGATTCAGGCGGGCCAGAAGCATGTCGTGCAACGCCTCGCGGCGCCGGGGCAGCAGCCGACGCCAACCGCTGCTCTCACGACGCCCCCGTTCCTCTATCTCGCGCGCGCCCAAGTTGCTGGTCATGAACACCAGCGCATTACGGAAGCTGTAGGTCCGCTCGCCGGACGCAACAGTGAGCAGGCCGTTGTCGAATACGTTCAGCAGCGCCTGGGTGACCTCGGGGCTGGCTTTCTCGATCTCGTCCAGAAGCACGATACCGGGTTTGCCCCGATGCCCCTCGAGCAGCTCCTGGTCAAGTATGGTCTTGCCTTCCTTTGCACCCACATATCCCGGCGGCGCGCCGGTGAGTGCGGCGGCGTAGTGCTCCTGGGACAGCGTATTCATGTCCACACGGCAGATGGCATCGGCGTCACCGTAAAGGCCCCGAGCAAGCGCCCGCACTGTCTCGGTCTTGCCGACGCCGGTTGGGCCGAGGAACAAGGCCGTAAAGGGCGGTCGGCGCGGGTCGGCGATGTCGGCGCGCACCACCTTGAGCATCCGCTCGATGGCATCCAGTGCATGGGGCTGCCCCCGCACTTCGTGCCGCACGGTCGCCATGACGGCGCCAATATCGAACCGGAAACGGCTCTGCAGGCCAGCGCCCGCGCCGCCATCAGCCGCGGGCGTGGTGGTCTGATTCTCGGCGGCCAGTGCAGCCTTGTCAGCGCCCTGTCGTTCGACCGAGTCCAGCATGTCATTGATGAACGGCATCAAGCCTCCTTGCGCTGTCCATGGGCCCCGCATTCGGGACGGGATAGGGCCCGTGCATCCACCCGCAGGCAGATGCACGGGCTGTACAGCGTCAGCGACCGGCTTCGGTCTCCTCCGCCTTGTACGGCACACTGCCCACCGGACACTGGGCCGTCCCCGCCGTCGACCGGGTGATTTCCTCCACGTTTTCCTGCGCCTTCTGCGCTTCCGTCACCCAGGTCTTGTAGAACTCGAACGGGCACTCGGCCAGCCCCTTGTCACCGTCCCCCGATGCATGCATGCCGGTGTAGCCACGATGCAGCAGCTTGAACAGGTGGTTCTGGGACTGGTCGTTCTCGCGCGCGTCGCGGATCTGGGACAGCGAGAACTGACCGTACTGGATGCCCATTTCCTCCTCTCCGCATTCGCCCAGGGTTCGGCCGTCGAAGCCGATCAGCGCCGAGTGACCGAAGTAGCTGTAGACCCCGTCAAAGCCGGCCGCGTTGGCCACGGCCACGTAGCTGTTGTTGGCCCACGCCATGGTCTTGGCCATCATCACCTGCTGATCCTTGGCCGGGTACATGTACCCCTGGCAGCGCACGATCAACTCGGCCCCCTTCATGGCGCAGTCACGCCAGATCTCCGGATAGTTGCCGTCGTCACAGATGATGAGGCTGACCTTCATCCCTTTCGGCCCCTCGCTGACGAAGGTCTGACCGCCCGGATACCACCCCTCGATCGGGCACCACGGGATCACCTTGCGGTACTTCTGCACGATCTTCCCGTGGTTATCCATCAATATCAGGGTGTTGTAGGGGTTCTTCCTCGGATGATCCTCGTGGCGCTCACCGGTGAGCGAAAACACACCCCAGGTGTTGGCCTGACGGCACGCCTTGGCGAAGATCTCCGTCTCGTCACCCGGGATGGTGGATGCCGTGGCCATCATTTCGTCCGGGTCGTACATGATTCCGTGGGTGCTGTACTCCGGAAAGATCACCAGATCCATGCCCGGCAAGCCCTTTTTCATGCCCACGATCATGTCGGCAATGTTCTGGGCGTTGTCCAGGACCTCGGCCTTGGTGTGAAGCCGCGGCATCTTGTAGTTCACCACCGCCACACCGACGGTATCGTTACTGCTGGAAATGTCACCATGACGCATGTCGATACTCCTCCTGCTTGGAGCGCAAAGGACTGCTTCCACTAGAGAGCGAGGTAACGATCAACGACCTCGTTGGTCAGCTCCTCGCCGCGGCCACGCATCGCCACCCGCCCCTTGTCCAGCAGGACGAAGTGGTCGGCGGTCTGGCGTACGAATCGGGTGTTCTGTTCCACGAGCACGATGGTCAGCCCCATCTCCTTGTTGAGCCGGCGCATGACGTCCTCGAGCTGTTGCACGATGTTCGGCTGAATCCCCTCGGTGGGCTCGTCCAGGAGCAGGACCTTGGGATCCATGGCCAGCGCCCGGCCAATGGCGAGCTGTTGCTGCTGCCCGCCGGAGAGATCGCCACCACGGCGATCGATGAAATCGGCGAGAATCGGAAACAGCTCGAAGATGTGCTCGGGTATGGTCCGGGCGCCGTCCTTGCGCGGAAACGTGCCCATGAGCAGGTTCTCCCGCACGGTAAAGCGCGGGATGACCTCCCGCCCCTGGGGGATGTACGCGATACCGGCCCCGGCGCGCTGGGGGGTGCGCATGCCCAGGAGATTCTCTCCCTGAAAAAGCAGGCTGCCGGCGGCACGGTCGGTCAGCCCCATGATGGTGCGCAGCAGGGTGGTCTTGCCGACACCGTTACGGCCGACAATCCCGAGAAAGCCACCCTCCTCCACGCTGAAATCCACATCCTGGAGGATCGGGCTCTTGCCGTAGTACGAGTACAGTGCCTGGGCCTCAAGCATGGGCTTCATCTCCGGTATCGGCGAGGTAGGCTTCCCGGACCGCCGGGTCGGCTTCAACGGCCTCGATGCTGCCCTCGGAGAGCAGCGCCCCCTGGTCCATGACCGTGACCGTCTCGGCGATCTCCCGGACGAAGGTCATGTCGTGCTCGACCACGATCATGGTGTGGTCGCCGCGCAGCTCCCGGAGCAACGAGGCGGTCTGGCTGGTCTCCTGCACCGTCATGCCGGCCGTCGGCTCGTCCATGAGAATGACGCGGCAGTCCTGCATCAGCAGCATGGCGATCTCCAGCCACTGCATCTGGCCATGGGAGAGGTTCTCCGCACGGGTGCGGATCTCGTTCTCCAGGCCAACCAGGCCGAGGACCTCCTTCATGCGTCCGCGCACCGGCGACCGGAACACCCGCAGCGTCGTCAGAATCCCGGGTTCGGACGACCGCCCTACCTCCAGGTTCTCGATCACGGTGAGGTCCTTGAACACTGTCGGTGTCTGGAACTTGCGGCCGACGCCGGCGCGGGCGCGCTTGAACTCGGGCAGATTGGTAATGTCCTGGTTGCCGAGCAGGATCCGGCCGGAGGTGGGCTGGGTCTTGCCACAGATCAGATCCAGCGTGGTGGACTTGCCCGCACCGTTGGGCCCCAGCAGACAGCGCAACTCGCCGTCGCGGACCTGCAGGTCGAGATGATCGACAGCCACGAGGCCGCCGAACTTCACGGTCAGAGCATCCAGGGTGAGCGCAGCCATTATTTCACCTCCCCTCGGTCCGCCACGGGCCGTGCGGCGTCGTCCTGCTCCCGGTTCAACGCCATAGCCACCCGCTCTGTGTAACGCGCTTCGAGGTAATCGCGGGCGGTGGCCACCAACCCGTAGATGCCACGGGGAAGAAACAGCACCACGGCGATGAAAATGACGCCGAGCATGAGCGTCCACTGATCAAAGAAGAGATCGGAAAGCCGTCCCTCGGCCATGTTCACGCCGATACCACCGAGGGCCGCCGCAACCATGGACTCGCGTCCGCCCACGGCGGCCCAGATGACGATGGCCAGACTGATGGACAGTCCCATGTAGGTGGGTGAGGCAAACTCCAGCACCAGCGCGTAGAGCATGCCGGCCACACCGGCGATGCCGGCGGAAGTGGCGAATGCCAGTGTTTCGTAACGGGCCACGTCGTAGCCGAAGAACCGGACACGCTCCGGGTCCGCCTTGATGGCCCGCAGCACCAGGCCGGCCTTGCTGCGCACGAGACCGAGCCCCACTGCCAACCCGGCCAGCAGGCAGCCCGCCACCAGGTAATAGAAGGACAGTTCGTAGGTATCCACGCTCCAGCCGAAGAGGTTCAGCGGTGCCAGGCCGGTGATTCCATTCTCGCCACCCGTGAAGCGCTGCTCGCTGATGATCCATAACTGAACCGCAAGCATGAGCGAGAGTGTAATGATGGCGACGAACACACCCGTAATGCGGCCGCGGAACATGAACACGCCCAGCAGACACGCAATCCCCACGGGGATGAGCACCCCGGCACCCAGGGTGAACAGCAGCGAATGGAACGGCTGCCAGAACCAGGGCAGCGCTTCCACGTTGGTCCAGCCCATGAAATCGGGCATGCCACCGGGCAGCGACTCACTGGCACGCAACTTCAGATGCATGGCCATGATGTATGCGCCAACCCCGAACGTGAGTGCCTGCCCGAGGTTGAGTATTCCGGCAGTACCCCAGGAAAGGGCCAGTGCGGCGGCGACCATGCCAAGGGCCAGGTAGCGGGCGTAACTGTTCAGTTCGTAGCCGCTGAAATCCACCATCCATGGCATCACCAGGAGCACGAAGGCAGCGAACAACCCATAGCCGATACAATCGATCTTGAAACCCGTGTTCATCGCGGTGCCCCCTCAGCGCCGAACGGTGTCCGGGAACAGGCCCTGTGGCCGGAAACGGATGAGTACGATCACGCCCAACAGGATCAGAATCCGGCCCGTGGTGTCGTTGAGAACGTAGGACAGCCATGCGGTGGCCTCGCCGATCATCAACGCGGATGCGGCTGTGCCAACCAGACTGCCGACGCCACCGACGATGACGACCAGGAAGGCGTCCACCACCAGGCTTGTACCCATCGTCGGCGTCACGCTGACCAGGGGCGTAATCAATGCCCCCGCGATCCCTGCCAGCCCCGCCCCGTAGGCGAACGTCAACGCATACACGCGCTTGGCGCTGATGCCGTAACACTCGGAAATCTCGGTGTTCTGGATCACCGAGCGCAGCTTGGTACCGAACTCGGTGCGGAACAGCAGGTACCAGGTGGCCGCCAGCATCCCCAGAGAGAAAAAGATGATGAACAACCGGTAGGACGACGCGTGGGCACCGAGGATGATGTACCCGCCCTCAAGGAACTCCGGGCGCGCCACATACCTGGAACTGGAGCCGAACACGTTGCGAACGAGCTGCTCCAGGACAATACCGATCCCCCAGGTGGCGAGGATGGTGTCCAGTGGCCGGTGGTACAGACGCTGGATGATGGTGCGCTCGACCACAAACCCCACCAGGCCGACCACCAGGAATACCACTGGCAGTGAAACCACGATGCTGACCCCGTACTGCGTCTGCAGCAGCCACGCACCGTAGGCACCGAGCATGACGAACTGCCCGTGAGCGAGGTTGATGACGCCCATGGTGCCGTAAATGATCGCCAGCCCGATGGCCACCATCAGCAGGATCGAGGCGAGGCTGATACCGATGAATATCTCGTTGACCCACGCTTCCATGACTCACTCCCAGCGACCGTCACCGCCTGAAGGGGCCGCCGACCCCATCCATGGGGCCGACGGATTCACGTTCCCGGTTGCAGCCGACTGGTCAGGCGTTTTCCAGCCCGTTGGCCGTGCAGACCTGGCCCTCGTATGCCCAGTAAGGCTCCGGCGCCATGCGCTCGTCCGACTCCACCACGACCTCGGCCTGCCCGTCTGACTGCCACTGAGCGATCTTCGGCCACAGATGGGTGTGCAGATTGGCGTCGATCTCCACCTCGCCCTGGGGCGCCTGGAAGCGCAGGCCCACGGCCGCGTCACGAATCGCCGTCGGGGTGAGCTCCTCGCCATTGAGCGCTTCCACGGCCGCCTTGAACTGGTACACCTGGAAGTAGGCCGCTTCATTGACGAAGTGAGTCACTTGATCGTCGCCGTACTTGCGCAGATAGGCTTCCACGAACCGCTCGTTCTCCGCGGACTCGTGACCCATGAAGTACGGCGCGGACGAGAAGTGACCGGCTGCGGCATCGCCCCCGATGGCGGCGACTTCCACCTCGGACCGGGTGAGACTGGCCACCGGCATGCGGTCCGGATCGAGCCCCGCGCTGCGGTATTCGCGCTGGAACGCCACATCGGAGTCGCCCACCAGCGTGCAGAAAATGACGTCCGGTTCGTCGCGGCGGATGCGACTGACGATGGAACTGAAGCTGTCGTGGCCCATGGGCACGTACTCTTCGTTCACCACCTCGCCGCCGATTTCATCGAGGATCATGCGGCAGACGTTGTTCTCTTCACGTGGGTAGACGTAGTCGTTGCCAAGCAGGTAGAAACGGCCGCCGAAGTTCTCCTTCAGCCACGGCACGAAATCCTGCTGCTGCTGGTTAGGCACGGCGCCGCCGTACATCACGTTGCGGGAACACTCGCGCCCCTCGTACAGCGTCGGGTACCAGTAGAGGTTGTTCTGCCCCTCCACCACCGGCAGCACCGCCTGGCGGCTGGCCGAGGTGTAGGAGCCAAACACCGAGATCACGTTGTCGCGCCGGACGAGGCGGTTCGCCCGATCAGCGAACGTGGCCGGATCCGAGGCCGGATCCTCGACGTAGGGGGTGATCATGCGGCCGTTGATGCCGCCGTTGTCGTTGATCTCCTCGATGGCCATCATGCACGCGTCGTGCAGCGTGCTCTCCACCACGGCGACGGCCCCGGTCTGCGAGAACAGCACGCCAACCGGAATATCGCCGCTCGCCGCGAGCACCGTACCGCGCCCCGTCCAGATTCCGGGGAATCCGCTCAACGAAACCGCTCCGGCAACACCGCCAAACGCCACACCCTTCAACAAATCACGTCGCTTCATGGGACTACCCTCCAGCCCGTTGTGACCGGCAGCGCCACAGGCAGCTCCCGGAAAATTCGCTGCAACAAAAAAAGCCCCCCACGCCAAACACGTCAGTGTCAGCATGGGGGGCTTCTGTGCCCGATTTGTCTTGCTGCGCCAGCATCGACTCTGATGCAGGCGCGTCCTATTTAGTCATACACAGAGAATGAATCCTGTCAACTTCCCAAACACGACCACATCCATGACCGCAACCCGGCACCAGGACCGACGGCGCTCGGGCAACTGAGCGGGCGCTCCGTATGGATCACCTCTCGCCACCGCGCCGTTGCGACAGCACTGGGTGCCTCCAGCTCACCCGCCTCGACCGGACATCAAGCATACGGCATGCCAGATCGCGCACTTCGACGGAAAACCCGCGACTGGAGCCGAATGAGAGCCGACCCGGACACTTCCGGTTACCCCATACGAAGCCTGAAATCGCACCTGGTCTGTGCATCCAGAACCGATGGCGCACCATAGCGGGGCGCGCGGAGATCCAGGTGCCAGGAGCCCACGTACTGGCGCCCGCGGTTTGCTGGGCTACATTTGGAGCTAATGTTGCCACTCTTTAGGGTCAATGGCCGTGACTGAAGATATCCCGCAACGCACGTTTTCTCCACTGCACACGGCACTACTCACCGTGGACCACCAGCGGCGTTGGCTCGCCGGCATCTACGATGCCCTCGGGCTCGGCCCGCAGTCCGCGCCCCACGAGCGCCTGGAGACGGCATCCAGCGCATCGGTGCGGCGCTACGCGGGGGCCGCAGCCGACGGACCGGCGGTTCTGCTGGTGCCGGCACCCATCAAGACGCCCGATATCTGGGATCTCAGCCCGACGGCAAGCGTGGTGCAGCAGCACCTGGACGCCGGTTTTCGCGTGTACCTGGTGGAATGGCCCGATGCCACGGAGGCAGACGGCCCCCTGGGGCTGCAGGATTACGCCGACCGCATGCTGAGCGCGTGTGTCGACGCCGTCCGACGCGACACCGGCGAGGACCGGCTCCTCCTCAGCGGCCACTCCCTGGGCGGCACGCTGGCGGCGTTGTTTGCCGCCGGCCACCCGGACGTGATCCGGGGGCTCGTGGTGCTCGGCGCCCCGCTGCACTTTGCACCGGAGACCGGCGCGCTGGCGCGGGTGGTGGCCTCCTATCCCGACACCCCGGTGGACGCTGCGGACGGCAGCGTCATCCCCGGCTCGATGCTGAACCTGATCGGCGTAACCGCATCACCGCAGACATTCGTCTACCAGCGCGCCACCGACTTGCTCTCCTCCCTGGGGCACCCCGACCGACTGCGCTGCCATCTGCTGGTGGAGCGCTGGACGCTGGGCGAGAGCGCCATGCCCCGGCAGCTGTTCTCGGATCTGGTCACCATTCTCTACCGGCAGGACGGGTTCATGACCCGCCGCGTGAGCATCGCCGGGCGATCGGTGGCACCCGGGGATATCCACGCACCGGTCGGCTGTGTTCTGAACCGCCAGTGCGAAATCGCATCACCGGCGTCGGTCCTTCCGGTGCTCGACGCACTGGGCACGGACGACCGCGCCCTGTTCTGGTACGAGGACGAACCCGGGGTCTCGCTGCAGCACGTGGGGATGATGGTCGGCGCCAGCGCCCACCGCGACCTGTGGCCGAGAGTACTCACCTGGATGAAGGATCGATCGCAAACCTGACATGGCTACCGTCTCATCGTTCGGTGCCGCCGGCGAGGTCACCGGTTCCATGCACCTCGCCGACATCAATGGCCTCCGGGTTCTGATCGACTGTGGGCTGTTCCAGGGCGAGGGGGAAGCCCGGAACCATGACCCCTTCCCCTTCGACCCGAGGAGTGTCGACGTCCTGATCCTGACCCATGCCCATCTGGATCACATTGGCCGCGTCCCTCTCCTCTACAAACACGGTTTCTCGGGCACGCTGATCACGACGCCTGCCACCTACGCCATCGCACGCGAGATGCTCGCAGACAGTGCCAACGTGCTTCAGGCAGAGGCCCGCGCCCGCCGACAGAAGGAAGGCACCGCTTCCGAGCCGCTCTATGACGCCGACGACGTTGCGCGCGTGCTCCGCATGCCGAACAGGCTGCTGCCCTACCACGTCGCCGAGCAGCTTATGGCCGGCGTGCGCGTCACGCTGTACCGCGCCGGCCACATCCTCGGCAGCGCCATGGTCGAGCTGACGTTCCAGGAATCGGCACAGACGAAACGCCTGGTGTTCTCCGGCGACATCGGCCGCCCGCAACGGACGCTGATCCCCGGCACGGAGGCGCTTCGGGACGCAGACGCGGTGTTCGTGGAAGCCACCTACGGCGACAGGGAAAACCCGCCACTGGAGCAGGCCGTCGCAGACCTGGAATCGGCACTCCGAGAGACCACCGACCGCGGCGGCATCGCCCTGACCCCGGCCTTCGCGCTCAGCCGGACCCAGGAGTTGATCTACCTGCTCTCGCTGATGGAGGCGCGCGGCACACTGGAGGTGCCAGTATACGTGGACACCCCCCTGGGCATCCGGCTGACGGCGCTGTACCCGCGGTTCGACAACGAGCTGAAACCCGAGGTGAACACGCACTTCGCGACGCGAGAGGCGCCGTTCCGGTTCCCGGGGCTGCAACTATTGCAGACCCCCGACGAATCCATGGCGCTGAACCGGCTGGACGAACCCGCCATCATCATCGCGGGGGCGGGCATGTGTGAAGGTGGACGGATCGGCCACCATTTCCGCTTCCACGCCGGCAACCCCGACAACAGCGTGGTGTTTGTCGGCTACCAAGTCCCTGGCACCAGGGGACGCCGCATCGTCGACGGCGAGCCGGTGGTTCCGTTCCACGGCGCCGACGTCCACTTCCGGGCACGGATCATCGCCATTAACGGCCTCTCAGCCCACGGTGACGCAGCAGAAATCACCCGATGGATCGGCGGATTCGACCGGCTTGGACAGATCCACCTGATTCACGGCGAACCGGACGCCCTCGCCGCCATGAGACGCCGCCTGCGAGAAGAGCTGGGACACCGCGCGCACATTGTGGTGCCGAAGGAACACATTCACGTGTGACGGCGCACGGCCTTTGCGCGCCGTGCGGCATTCGGTATGGTTGCCCCGACACATGGGCTTGATCAACCAGCAAACACACCGGGGGCGGTCATTCAACGGGCAGGACTGAACGGCTGGCTCCGTTCCCAGAAGCGCGGTTCCGGCCTCGCATTGCGCCTGGCCTTCTACGCTCTGATCTGGTTGCTGCTGACGCGGGGTGACCCCGGGTCCTGGCTCTGGGGCTTGCCGGCCATTGCCGTGGCGGCGCTGTTCAACCCCTTCGAACCGAGTCATCGGTGGCGCCTCAGCCCCGCAGGATTGCTGCGGTTCTCGTGGCTGTTTCTGCAGCTGTCGGTCCAGGGCGCACTGGACACGGCCTGGCGCACGCTGAATCCGCGCCAACGGCTCACTCCGGCACTGGTTGATTACGTCTGGCGCCTGCCGCCGAACGGCGGCCGCATCTTCCTCGCGAACATCATCAATCTCATGCCGGGCACGTTGTGCGTGCGCATTACGGACGACGCCATGACCATGCACACCATTGGTGACTCCCGCTTGGCCGTCGCCAACGTCAGCCGGCTGGAGAGCGTCATCGCGGGGATGCTGCAGCAACAGGTGGATGCCGATGAATGAGCTGTTCCTGATCCTGGCCGTAGTGCTCCTGCTGAACACCACGGTCGGCCTTGTCCGCATTCTCAGCGGGCCACATCCCGCCGACCGCATGCTGGCCGCGGAGATGTTCTCCACCTCCGCGGTGGTGATCATGCTGCTGCTGGCCTTTGCCACCGACCGGCCACCACTGGTCGACGTGGCGCTGGTCTTCGCCCTGCTCTCGGCACTGGCGGTGGTGACCTTCGTCAGCCGGGCCTGGTCGGCACTGAAGCCCACCACCGACACGGACGACCACGACGGGGGGAACCGATGACCGTGGTTGGCGTAATCGGGGCGGCGCTGGTCGTCGCCGGGGTGCCCTTTTTTCTGTTCGGCACGCTCGGCCTGCTGCGTCTACCGGACACCTACAGCCGCCTGCACGCACTGGCCAAGGGCGACAACGTCGGCCTCGGGCTGGTCTGTCTCGGCCTCGGGCTGCAGTCCGGCAGCGTGCTGGTCACGCTGAAGCTGCTGATGATCTGGGTTCTCATGCTGATCGCATCAGCCACGGGGGCCGGGCTCATCGCGCGCACGGCACTCGCTCGCGGCGTCAAACCCCACGGCCTGTAATGGACTGGCTGGCGCACACCTTCGACGGGCTCCTGGGGCTGGCGCTGCTCTGGCTGGCGTGGCAGGCCATGCATGCGCCGGGCCTGTTCCGTTCCGTCGTGAGTTACATGGTGTTCGGGCTGGTCATGGCGCTGATCTGGGTGCGCCTGGAGGCTCCGGACATCGCCCTCGCAGAAGCGGCCATCGGCGCTGGCGCCACGGGTGCGCTGCTGCTGTCAGCGCTGGCGCGCCTGAAGGATGGTTCCGATGCAGGGCGGCTGCACTGGCGCCATCCCGCCGAGCTCGTGTTCTGGCTGCCGTTTGCTGCTGTCACGGCACTGGTGCTCGGCCTGACGGCCTGGCAGCTCCCGGCTCCGGGCCTGGGAGTGGACGTGGCACGGACACTGGGGCAGTCCGGTGTCGACAACCCGGTGACCGCGGTACTCCTGAACTTCCGCTCGTTCGACACGTTGCTGGAGATCGGCGTGCTGCTGGTCGGTGTGGTGGCAATCTGGTCTCTTGGCCCGGCACCCAGCCCCATCGTCCCGAAGATGCCGTCACCGGCCCTCCCGGCCCTGGGGCGTGCACTGTTTCCGGTATTCGTGCTCGCCGCCACCTATCTGCTCTGGCGGGGCAGCCACGCCCCCGGCGGTGCGTTCCAGGCCGGGGCCGTCATGGGCGCGGGAGGCATACTCATGGTGCTCGCCGGCGCACGCCCCTGGCTGACCGGCGAAGAACAGGGACCCTGGCGCTGGCTGCTCTCACTTGGCCTGGTCGCCATGCTGGCGGTGGCCGTCGCCATGGCCGCCCTGGCTGGCACCTTTTTCGCCTATCCGCCCGCACTGGCCGCCCCCTTGATCCTCGCTCTCGAGATCAGTGCAGCGCTGTCCATCGCGCTGCTCATGTTCGCGGTCTACCTCTGTGGTCGCCCGCCGGATCACTGGGAGGCCGAGGACTGACCATGTTCTATGCGATCCTCGCCTGCGCACTGTTCGTCCTTGGGCTCCACGGCCTGTTTGCATCCACGCACATGCTGCGCAAACTGCTGTCGCTGAACGTCCTGACCTCCGCGGTGTTTCTGCTGCTGGTGACCGTCGCGGACCTCACAGATCCGGTGGACCCGGTTCCTCACGCCATCGTGCTGACCGGCCTCGTGGTTACCGTGAGCACCACGGCAGTGGCCCTGGCCCTGTTGATTCGCCTCTCGCCCGGCGGCTCGGACACCGCCCGCGGCCGCCCGGAGGGTGATCAATGACCACCGTCGAGTGGGCCATGGTGGTACTCGCCTGTCTGCCCCTGGCCGCGGCCGTTGGCGCGTTCATTGCGCCGCGCTTCGGCGCGGCACTGGGCGTGGGCAGCGGTTGCATCACGCTGCTCGCGGCGCTGGTGCTCGCCGTCAGCGTGATGGTGGACGGCACCGTGCGGCACGAGCTCGCCGGATGGGGAGCGCCGCTTGGGATCGTGTGGGTCGTCGACGGGCTGGCCGCGCTGATGCTGCTACTGTCCACGGGTATCGGCACCATCGCCGCGGTCTTCCGTCGCGTGGAAGACGAACGGGCACCTTTGTTCTGGCCGTTATGGCTGTTCCTGCTGGCGGGGATCAATGCACTGTTCCTGTCAGCCGACCTGTTCAACCTGTTCGTGGCGCTGGAATTCCTGACGCTCGCCGCCGTCGGGCTGATCGCCCTTGCCGGAGAGGATGCGCTGGGGGCAGCGTGGCGTTATCTGCTCGCCATGGTGCTGGGCTCATCGATCTACTTGATGGGTGTCGCCCTGTTCTATGGGCAATACGGCGTGCTCGATCTGGAACTCCTGGGCGCGCAGATCGCCGTGGAGCCGGCGACGGCCGTCGCAGTCGCCTTCGTCACCGTAGGACTGCTACTCAAGAGCGCCGTGTTCCCGCTTCACTTCTGGTTGCCGAAAGCGCACGGCCGCGCGCCCACGGTGGTCAGCGCCGCCCTGTCGGCCGTGGTCGTTGCGGCGTCCTACTACCTGCTGATTCGTCTGTGGTTCGGGCCGTTGTCCGATTTTCTTGAAACCGGTGCGGCCTCGCTGTTGGGTATTCTTGGTGCCGGCGCGGTCATCTGGGGTGGTACGCAGGCGCTTCTGCAGCGTCGCCTCAAGATGCTCATTGCCTACTCCACGGTGTCGCAGGTGGGATTCGGCATGCTGGTCTTCCCGCTGGCGGCAACGGCCTCCGGCGAACTCGCGTGGAACGGTGCCGTGCTGCTCATGGTCGCGCACAGTCTTGCCAAGGCGGCGCTTTTTCTTGGTGCGGGCTGCGTGATCAAGGCGCGCGGCAGCGATGCCATGGCAGGGCTCGGCACGCCCCAGTCGGGGCTGCGGATCGCATGGATTGCCATGGCCGTGGCATCTGCCTCACTGATCGGCCTGCCCCCAACGGGTGGGTTCACCGGTAAACTCTGGTTGCTGCAGGCCGCCATCGTCGAACAGGCCTGGGTCTGGATCGCGGTGATCCTGGCAGGCACCCTGCTCACGGCCACCTACCTGTTCCGCATGATCGACGTGGCGGTTCGCCCCCGTAGCGCTGTCGAGCGTGAGGCCGCGAAGCCTCCGCTGGCGCTGGCCTGCACGGCGCTATTGCTCGCTCTGGGCGCGGTGGCTGCCGGTATTGCGTGGCCGCTCGCGCTCACGTCTCCGGACACAGTGATGGCCAGTGTCACCGGCGACACTGCGGCCATGACGCTCTTCGTGGCCGGCCTCACCGCCCCCTTGCTTTGCATGCTGGCAACACTGCACCGTCGCGCCCTGGCATGGGCGCCGCCCCTGGCCCCGGTGCCTGCCCTGCTGAGCGCTTTGCTCACCCCCGACGCCGTTCAGATCGCAAGCGTCGGCATGGACGCCGTCACCCGGCTGTTCCTGGTCGCGGCATCCTTGCTCTGGGGCGTCGCGGGCTGGTTCGCTGTGTACACGGGTGACAGGCCGGGCCGTCACCCGGTGTTCGCATTGGCATGGCTGGGCGCGCTTGCCGGCAACCTGACGCTGATCCACGCGCAGGATCTGCTGACGTTCTACGTGGGCATGGCGACCATGACGTTCGCCTCCTACGGGCTGATCGTCCACTCCCGACAGCAGCAGGCCCGCGCCGCGGGGCGGGTCTATCTGGCGATGATGATGCTGGGTGAGGTGGCCATGATGATGGCCGTCGCGATCCTCATGGCGCACACGCCCGGAGGTGTTCTCCCCGACTTCTCGGCACCGATGACGGTCATTCCGCTGGCAGCGGGGCTGCTGGCCTTCGGCTTCGCCATGAAGCTCGGCGTATTCGGGTTGCACGCGTGGCTGCCTCTGGCTCACCCGGTGGCACCCGTTGCGGCGAGCGCAGTGCTCAGCGGGGTCATGATCAAGGCGGGAGCGCTTGGTTGGTGGCGCATCAGCGAGCCCGTGGCCGGTCAGCTGCCGGAACCCGGGCTGATGCTTGTTCTGCTGGGCCTGGTCACGGCCCTGTACGGTGCAGCGCGAGGAACGGCGGCGCGGCGCGCGAAAACGGTGCTGGCCTGGTCGAGTGTCAGTCAGATGGGCCTGTTGGTGATCATGGCCGGCATCGCGCTGACGCATGCAGAGGCGGCGCCAACCGCCTACACGGCGATGGCGATCCTCGTCATGCACCACGGGCTCAACAAGGGCGCACTGTTCCTGGGCACAGGCATTCTCGACGCCGCCGGCGGACAGGCGCGACGACTGGTGTGGGGCGGGTTGTGGCTACCCGCTCTGGCACTCGCCGGGGCACCGCTGACCAGCGGCGCACTCAGCAAGGCAGCACTGGATGCAGCAACGGAACTCAGCGCGCTGACGCACTGGTTGTCTCCATCGCTCTACGTCGCCGCCATCGCCACGACCCTGCTGATGCTTCGGTTTCTCTGGTGTACACGGATCACGGAGCCTGCGCACGGCAAAGACCAACCATGGGCGCCGGTGCTGCTGTGGCTGACACTGGTTCTCGCCGCCACGCTACTGCCATGGTCGTGGTTCCGTGGTGAGGACGTTTCCCATGACGCCTGGACCGTGCCGGGCCTCATCGGTGCGACGTGGCCAATACTGCTCGGCCTCGGCATCGCCGCCCTGGTGCTGAAGGGGCACCGACCGCGGCAGCC
Source organism: Aquisalimonas sp. (assembly GCA_007126095.1). GTDB lineage: Bacteria > Pseudomonadota > Gammaproteobacteria > Nitrococcales > Aquisalimonadaceae > Aquisalimonas. The sequence continues at coordinate 21,012 of SLBZ01000061.1, read as the reverse complement.
CCGCCCCCCGCTCCCGGACCTGATGGCGCGTCTGAGCCCGTCCAGCTGGACAACCCCTGCCGTGCTTGGCCTCTCCAGTCTCGAGCGCGAAATGCAGCAGTGGTCGGTCGTCGGGCGCCTGATCTTCATGATCACTGCACTGTTCCTGGCCGTAATGCTGATGCCGCTTCTCTAGCCACGGCCGGGCACGGCAAGAGCGAGACCGTACCCGGCCGCTTCACTTCACATGCCGTTGCGCTCAATGCCGCACTCCTCGTCCAGAGCGACACCCTCGTCATGGTCCACATGGATGGTCAGCGGGCCCTCGGCGGGGGCGCCGATCAGCACGGCCATGACCACGGTCTCTTCATCGTCGCTGGGGTTGTACGAGGTGTGGACGGTATCCCCCGGATCCACCACCACGTCACCGGGCCCGTACGCACGGGGTTCACAGTCCTCCGCGAACACGAACACGAACTCACCCTCCGTGATGTTCACCAGCACCGTTCCGGGATGGGTGTGCCAGGGGAACACGGCTCCCGGCTGGATGGTGAAGCGGACCACTGTCACGTGGGACGCATCGCCATGGGTGACACGCTGCTCCGGCAGGCCGTCCAGCTGCTGGGTGATCTCGATGGAGACGTCACTGCGGAACGCGTTTCGCTCCATGAGCGGTTCCGCGGCGATGGGCTCCGGTTCAGCCTGTGCGATGCCGGCGGTCAGCAGCGCGGTCAACCCCAGCGCTGTGGCGACGGCCCACGGCCGTCGGGCGTTCTTCTTCGGTTCAAGGTAACGCATCTCCGTTCCTCCTCTGTCAGGTGGCGTCAGCGGCGCACGCCGTGGACCGGGCCGTAGCCCTGGGCAAAGGTGTGCCAGGCGGCCGCGCCGCTGGGCTCGCGGTAATAGGACGTGCCCTCTTCAACACGCACGTCGAAGGCGTCGCCGAGCAACGCCTGCAGCCGCTCCCGGCGTGCCGCCCAGCCGGTCCCCGAGGCCACGTCGAGGATGCGCATGTCCGCTGCGGGACGGAGGCGGTTGATGGTGTGTTCGATGGCATCGAGGATGCCGCGGCTGATCTCGTCATATGCCGCGCCGCCACTGGACCAGACCGCCGACGGGCCGGCGTTGTGGGGGCGGATCGCGCCAGTCTCGGGATGTGCTGCTATGTTCATGGCATACCTCCTTGATCGATGCTCCGGACGCTTGGGCGCGCCACAGAGCCAGCATCAGGAAACCGCCCGCGCCCCGCCAGTTCAGAAACTGAACCGGACGGCGATGCCGGCGCGCATGCAGACTGAACATGCACTGCTAAAGAGGAGGGATGACCATGTCCACGCAACAGGGTTACGGGCAGTTCTGTCCCGTCGCCAAGGCGTCGGAGATTCTTGCCACGCGCTGGACGCCGCTGATCATGCGGGAGTTCATCAGCGGCTCATCCGGCTTCAACGAGATCCACCGGGGTGTGCCGCTCATGTCGCGCCCACTCCTCGCTCAGCGTCTGCGGGAGCTCATGCGTGCCGGCGTGATCGTCCACGATGGTCGCGGGGCCTACCGGCTCACCGAGCGCGGCGAGTCCCTGGCGCCGATCATCATCGCCATGGGGCTGTGGGGGCGGCAGTGGGTGGAGAGCGCACCGGACGGGCCCGACTGGGACGCGGGCGTGTTGATGTGGGACATGCGGCGGCGCATCGACACCGCCAGCCTGCCACCTGGCCGGACCGTGCTCCAGTTCGATTACAGCGATGCGCCCCGGGAGATGTCCCGGTGGTGGCTGTTGATCGAGGATGACGATGTGGACCTGTGCCAGTCAGACCCCGGCTTCGAAGTAGACCTCTACATTGCCAGCACCGTGCGGGTCATGGGGCGTGTCTGGATCGGGCAGCGCGCGCTGCTGCCCGCGATGGAGAGCGGCGAGATCCGCGCCCACGGTCGCATCAACCTGGAACGCAGTATCTCCCGCTGGCTCATGCTGTCGGTCATCGCCGAGGAGGCAATGAAGCAATCCCGCTTGACGGCACACTGAGTGCGCGGACGGCCTCAATCGCTGAGCATGCCCGCCAGACGCTGGCGGATCAGGTCCTCGGACTCGGCCATGGTGCGGTCGATGAGCTCCTTCACCGTGGGGATGTCATGAATCAGCCCGGCAACCATGCCACAGGACCATGCGCCGGCTTCCATCTCGCCCTCTTTCATGATGCGTGGATAGACGCCGGCGACCTCATCAATGATGTCCTCGAACTTGAGGTCGGCACCCAGGCGTTTCTCCTTCTCCAGCAGCCGCTCTACGGCGTCGTTGGTGAGCACACGCTCGGTGTTGCGCAGCGGCCGCATGACCAGTCGCGTGTCCAGCTCGCTGGCGGCAACGATGGCCTGTTTGACGTTGTCGTGCACCGGCGCTTCCTTGGTGGCGATGAAGCGCGTGCCCATGTTCATGCCCTCGGCGCCCATGGCCAGCGCCGCCGTCAGCGACCGGCCATTGGCCATGCCGCCGGAGGCCACGAACGGGATCGTGAGCTCCTCGGCCGCACGCGGCAGCAGGATGAAGTTCGGCACATCGTCTTCGCCCGGATGGCCGCCGCACTCGAAGCCGTCAACGCTTGCCGCGTCGCAGCCGATGGACTCGGCCTTCAGGGCGTGCCGCACGGAGGTGCACTTGTGAATGACCTTAACGCCGGCTTCCTGCAGCGCCGGCAGCACCTGCTGCGGGTTGTTGCCCGCCGTCTCCACCACTTTGACGCCACCATCGATGATGGCCTTGATGTAGCCGGGATAATCCGGGGTGTTCACGGACGGCAGAAACGTCACGTTCACACCGAAGGGCTTGTCGGTCATCTCGCGGCAGCGGCGGATCTCCTCGGCCAGCGCCTCGGGGCTGGGCTGGGTCAGCGCCGTGATGATGCCCAGGCCGCCCGCGTTGGAGACCGCCGCGGCGAGTTCCGCGTAGCCGACGTGGTGCATGCCGCCCTGGATGATCGGGTGCTGAATGCCAAACAGTTCGGTGATCTTTGTCTTCATAAGTCCTCTAACGCGGTTTTCCGGCACGAGCCCACGGGCTGCCGGCACTGAATGGTGCGACCGGAGCGTCGCGCGCGTCGCTGCGCGCAACGGGAGATGGTAGCAGCCTAGGCGCCGGACATCGCCACGACAAATGCATGGTTTCTATTCAATCGCATTCAACTCATGCATGTTTCAGCGACGGCGGAAGGTGTCATGGCAGGCAAGACACTGGTGCCGCACGCCGTTCAGCACTTCCGTAGCACGCGGCTCCCAGGCGTCGTTCTCATCGGCCGGGGACTGGGGCATTGCCCGCTGCAGATCGCGCGTCTGTGCGGCGAAGTTGTCCACGTGCTCCTGGAACTGCTCCTGCTCCTCCCAGATACGCGCCAATGCGCCGGGTTCGTCCTCCCCGGTGGGCGTCTCCCGGTCGAACAGCGCGGGGATATCCTGAGCGTGGCGCTCCAGGCCCTCGGCCAGCCTGGCGATGGTCTCCGGATCCACGGGGGCGTCATAGCGCAGCGCCATCTCCAGGGAGCGGTAGTAGCCCGAGAGCAGCTGCATACGGTGGCGGCGGTGGCCCACGTAGGCGGCATCGGCATCCACGGCGTCCGGGTCCTCCATGGCCTCGCTGTAATCCCCCCAGGGGCCGGGCATGCGGATCTCCACTTCCTCCGGATCGCTCACGGAGTGCCCATCGGCCAGCAGCGCCGGCGTGGCGGCGAACAGAATCGATACGGCGAGCCGCGGGACCAGCGGTGTGCGTTGTGCTGTTGTCATGTCGGCTCTCCCTGTCAGAAATGCACCTGGTGCTGGACGTGGGCCTGCCAGTCCGAGGGCTGGTCGCCGCCCCGGGTGCGGATCGCGAACACCTGCGTCTTCCAGGCATGGCGATCGTGGAAGGCCGTCCAGCCGGCGGACCATTCCCGCTGACCGCCGCGCTCCGGCGCATCCGGCCGGTCGTCGTTGACGTCCCGCCGCAGCACCGAACGGCGCAACGCGATTTCCTGATCCACGACGGGCAGCGCCATCGCCAGTTCCGCCTCCCAGCCCTGGTCGTCGTAGCCGTTGCCCTCGTCCGGGCTGACGCGGCGCTGGAACGCGGCGGCCGTCCCGGTGACCGGGCCGAGGCTGGCGGCGACGTCGACGGTGCCCGTGGCCCAGTCGGCGCGCTGATCCTCGGTGTCGACGTCACTATCCAGCGTCCAGTCACGCAGGTGGTTGTCGGCGGCGGCCATGCCGCCCACCCCGAAGGACAGCGCCGCGGGCTGACGGGTATTGCCCAGGGTGGACGTGTGCGACGGCACGGCGCCCACCGGCGCAAACGCGGCCCGGGTGGTCACGAGACCGCCGTCCGTGGAGGGTCGGTCATCGCCACGCCTGTCCAGACGACCGCGACCATCGAAGACGTTAACGCTGGCCTCCCAGCGTCCGTCTGCGGCACTGCCCAGCAGCCCCACCCCGGTGTCCCGCCCTTGGGGAATCTGGAAGTTGTTGGCCGCCACACCGATCTCGGTGAAGGTGCGATTGGGCCCGCCAACGGACCGCGACAGGGCAAACGGCGCGGTGTACTGCCCCATGCGCAGCCCCCAGCTCTCACCGAGGGCATACTGCAGCCACAGGTCGCGCACGGAGGCGCTGCCGCCCACGTCCGTCTGCATGCGGAACGTGAGGCCGTAACCGGGGAGTTCGCCCCGGATATCCAGCCACGCGCGACGCAGCGAGGTCTCCGCTCGATGATCACCGTCGTCGCGCCGATCGTACTCCAGACGCGGCTGCAGCAACCCGCCGAAGCTCAGGCTGCCGGCGTCGCCATCACTGCCCAGGGGAATCTCCCCGGCGCCGGCCGCGGTCACGCCGCAGGCGAGCATGGCGGACACGACGGCACCGCTCACGGTGGCGGTCGACCGCCTGCGGCGCGGCAGTTCATTACTGGATAATCCGGTCATGGCCGGCCACCCGGCATACGCCGGTCGTGAATTCTTCTCGCGCATCATGGCCCTCACTGGCTTTGTTGGAATCGATCTTGTTGTAAGCGCAGGGAGACCCAGCCGTGGCTGGACAGGCCGTATGGCCCACAGGCAAGTGGTCGGGCAATGCAATTCCAGACGCGGCGAACGGGCCGGAACGACCTCACCCGAACCGCCCAACTCCCGTGGCGCGTTCGGTACACATCCGAGGCCGGTCTCCGGGCTTGCGGCGGCAGAACCTGCCAGCACATCCACGCCCTTCCCGGGCCCGTGAAGCCCAGTGGGTGGCGCCTGCCGGGAGCAAGCGCCGGGTGGACGGCATGAAACCGCTTACCGTTGCGGGAGCAGCGCCGGACTTGTCGCGCCTGTATGGCGACGCACCGGCTTCCCGATTATCCCCGGCCACCAGGCTGGCGGCCGAAGCACCTCAGAAGCGGTAGACGGTATCGAACCGGGGTGGGAGGGTCAAACCAACACAAATGACAAGATTTCTTTCCCAATCTATTGCGGGCGAATTCCTGACGGCCTATAGTCGGTCACGGTAGCCAAGCAAACGGACCGAATCATGGATCAGCCCCTCTACCACGTCCGCGATGAAACGCAGGATGCCGACGGCCCCACCACGATCACCCTCCGCACGCCCCGCGGCCACACTGTTGCGCTGCGGGTGTTCGAGGCGGAGACACCGCGCGCGGTGGTGATCATCGCCGGAGCCATGGGTGTGAGCCAACGCGCCTACGAGCGCTTCGCCCGCTTCCTCTGCGAGCACGGCCTGACCGCCATCACCTTCGACTACTTCGGCATCGGCGCCTCCCTGACCGGCCGCCTGCGCGACTGCAACGTCCAGGTCACGGACTGGGCCACCGAGGACTGCGAGGCTGCGGTGCAGTTCGCCCTCGCCCGCTATCCCGGCACTCCGCTGACATGGCTCGGCCACAGCGTGGGCGGTCAGATCCTGGGCATGATCCCCAGCGCCAACCGCCTGGACCAGGCCGTCACCATTGCCTGCGGCAGCGGCTACTGGCGTTGGAACGCCACGCCGACCCGCCGCCGCGTGCTGGCGCTGTGGTATGGAATCGCACCCGTGACCCTGGCCGCCCTGGGCTACTTCCCCGGCAACCGGCTCGGCATTGTCGGGGACCTGCCCGGCGGCGTGATGCGTCAGTGGCGGCGCTGGTGCCTGCACCCCGATTACGCCGTCGGCGCCGAAGGCAAGGCGATGGCCGACCAGTTCGACCGCCTGCGCGTGCCAATCACCGCGCTCACGTTCACGGACGACGAAATGATGTCGCGCAAGGGCATCCAGGCCATGCACGCGTTCTACCCCAACGCACCGGTGCGGATGGTCGCGATCCGGCCGTCGGACATTGGCGAGGACAAGGTCGGCCATCTGGGCTGGTCCCGAGAGCGCTACCGCGACTCGATCTGGGCCGGCCAACTGCTGCCGCTGCTGGACCCAACCACCGAACCGGTCCGGGCATCAGCGCCGGCCCCGTGAATCTCTGCTAATCTGAAAACGCTGTGCGAACCTCTGGATACGGTTCATGACGCGCCATCAGACCATGCAGGCCATGCGCCTCCACTCGGCGGGAGACCCGCTCCGTCAGGAGCACGTCCCGGTGCCTGAACCAGGACCAGGCCAGGTGCAGTTGCGCGTCCTTGCCTGCGGCGTCTGCCGCACGGATCTTCACGTGGTCGATGGTGAACTGCCTGATCCCCGCCTGCCCGTCATCCCGGGCCACGAGATCGTCGGCGAAGTGACCGACACAGGCGACGGGGTCACTGCCTTCAGCCCCGGCGACCAGGTCGGAGTGCCCTGGCTGGGCTGGACCTGCGGCAAGTGCGAGGCCTGTACAGCGGGGCGGGAGAACCTCTGTGGCAACGCGCGATTCACCGGCTACACCCTGGACGGCGGTTACGCCGAGTACACGGTGGCCGATGCCCGCTACTGCTTCCCTGTCTCCGGCTACGCACCCGCCGATGCCGCACCACTGTTGTGCGCCGGACTCATCGGCTACCGCTCCTGGCGTATCGCCGGCGGCGCGGAGCCACGGCGCCTTGGTATCTATGGCTTTGGCGCGGCGGCACACATCCTGGCGCAACTGGCGGTGTCGCGCGGCCAGCAGATCTATGCGTTCACCCGCCCCGGTGACGAGCAGGCGCAAGGATTCGCGCGCCGGCTGGGCGCGACCTGGGCGGGCGGCTCGGACGACGAGCCGCCGGAGCGGCTGGATGCGGCCATCCTCTTCGCGCCCATCGGCAGCCTGGTACCGCGCGCCCTGGAGCACGTCCGACCGGGTGGTCGGGTCGTGAGTGGCGGCATTCACATGTCGGACATCCCGTCGTTCCCGTACCGGCTGCTCTGGGAGGAGCGCAGCATCCACTCGGTCGCCAACCTCACCCGCCAGGACGGCACCGAGTTCCTGGCGCTGGCGCCGGAGGTCCCCATCCGCACCGAGATCACCACGTACCCGCTGGAACGCGCAAACGAGGCCCTGGCCGACCTCCGCGAGGGCCGCCTGACGGGAGCCGCCGTACTGGTTCCGCCCGCCGCGTAAACGGCGTCATGGGGTCTTTTCAGACACCTCCGGGCGCCGCAAGGCGGCTGAACTTGCGTCGATACGCCGAGGGCGTCATACCGGTCTTGCGCCGAAAAAGACGGCGGAAGGACGTTGGGTCTTCGTAACCCACCGCATGCCCGACCTCATCCACGGGCAATGTGGCGGCCTCCAGTTGCCGCTTGGCGTCCTCGATGCGCAGGGCGTGAACGTAGGCCATGGGCCGATAACCGGTCGCCGCCCGAAACCGTCGTGCGAAGGTCCGCGGTTTGAGCCCTGCGCGCTCGCTCATGCAGGTCACCGGGTTTGCGCAGTCCAGGTTGTCGGCGATCCATGCCTGGCTGTCGGCGATCACCGCATCAGCTGTTTGCGGCTGCACCACGGTCACCGCATAGGGCAGCTGTCCCTCCACGTGCTCGGTGAACAGAAACACCTTGGCTGTCTGCAGCGCCTGTTCACGGCCCGCGAACCGTGCAATCAGGTACATGGCCAGTTCCTGCCAGGCACTGACCGCGCCGGCTGTAACGATGCGCTCGCCTTCTTCGGAAAGACAGAGCACCAGATCATCGCGGAGCCTCACGCGGGGATAATGACGGCGGATCAGCTCCCGATAGCACCAGTGGCCGGCCGCCTCGCGGCCGTCCAGTAAACCCGCTTCTGCGAGAATCAGCGAGCCGGAACACACCGACGTGAGAAGTGCACCGTCGGCATGGATGCGTCTGAGCCACTCGATCTCGGCGCCGTAGCGTCCATGGGGCGGCTCATGCACTGGCTGATACATGTCGCAGACCACGACGCAGTCAGTGGACGCCACGTCGGCCAGCGCACAGTCGGGTTCGATCATCATCCCCAGACCGCAGCGAAACGGCGTCGCGGCCACGGCAACCACGTTCACATCGAACAGTGGCCGACCAGGCTTGCCGGTGGTGATCTCCGGGTAAATGGCGCCGGCGGTGCCAAGCACGTCAACCAGGCCATACAGTACCGACGGCGACGTCTCCGGCGCCGCCAGAAGAGAGATGTGAAGCGGTGGCTGGTCAGGCGCATGCATCGAATGACCCCGCCAGTGTCTGTTTTGCCCTGCTTGTGGTGGCTTTGCCTCTTACGGCAGACCGATTCGCTTCCTAGGATCTATAGCACAGTGGCAGAACCTCTTCGGTCGGGCGGCAACGCCCAGGAGGCACGACATGAACACGGCACGGATCGACTCTCAGGACCTCATCGACGGAGCCATGGCCCCACTGTTCGAGACCCTGCAGGCGAGCTTCCGCGGCCAGTTGCTGCAGCCCGGTGATGCAGACTACGACACCGTGCGGCAGATCTGGAACGGCATGTACGACAAGCGGCCGGCCCTGATTGCGCACTGCGCCGGCACCGCGGACGTGATTGCGGCCGTCAATTTCGCCCGCGATAGCGGTATGGTCACGGCCGTGCGCGGCGGCGGCCACAACTCCGCCGGCACGGGCTCCTGCGACGGTGGTCTCATGATCGACCTGTCCGCAATGCGGGCGGTTCACGTTGACCCGCTTGCGCGACGTGCCCGGGTGCAGGGTGGCGCCACCTGGGGCGATTTCGACCGTGAGGCCCAGGTCTACGGGCTTGCGACGCCCGGCGGCCTGATTTCGGACACGGGCGTGGGCGGGCTGACACTGGCCGGTGGCATGGGCTGGCTGCGGGGAAAGCACGGGCTGTCCCTGGACAACCTGGCGTCGGTGGAGATCGTCACCGCCGACGGCGTGCCGCGCACCGCCAGCGAGCACGAGAATCCGGAGCTGTTCTGGGGCGTGCGCGGCGGCGGCGGCAACTTCGGCGTGGTCACGTCATTCGAGTTCCAGCTCCACCCGGTCGGCCCCACGGTCATGCTGATCATGACCCTCTACCGGGCCTCGGATGCGGCCCGGGTGATGCGTGGCTGGCGGGATTTCCTGCAGACCGCCCCCGACGCGTTTCGGGGCTCCATGGTGGAAATATCCACCGTGGGTGAAGACCCGGACCTGCCGGAGTCCACGTGGGGCCAACCCGTCATCGCTGTGGGCGGTGTGTGGGCGGACGACGCGGCCGAAGGCGAACGCAGGCTGCAGCCCCTGCGCACGCTGGCCGCTCCCCTGGCGGACATGTCCGGCCCCATGCCCTACTGCGAGATACAGCAGATCTTCGACGCGCAGGCCCCCAGGGGCGTCTACCGCGCGTACTACAAGTCGCTGCTGCTGAATGAGCTCGACGACTCAGCCATCGATTCCATCACCGCGCGGGCACAGGAGCGGCCATCCCCCACTTCACTGTGCTCCGTCTGGGACCTGGGCGGTGCGGTCAAACGCATCCCCGCCGATGCCACCGCGTTCGGCGCCCGGGACATGAACTGGATGCTCAGCATCGACATGCTCTGGGAGAACGCAGCCGACGATGAGCGCAATATCAACTGGGCGCGAGACTTCTGGGACGAGATGAATCAGCACTCGAGCGGCCGTGCCTACCTCAACTTTGCCGGCCTTGCGGATGAGGCCGCTACCCAGGCGCGGGCCAACCACGACGCCACCCACTATCAGCGCCTGGCCGCGCTGAAGGCAGCCTACGACCCGGGAAACCTGTTTCAACTGAACCAGAACATCAAACCAGGCAGCGACTGACCGCCTTCGCTCGGCGAGGAATCCTCCTACACTGTATAGAGGAACCCGTGCCCTGTCGGAATTGCGTCCATGCCCAAGCTGCCCAAGCCTCGTATTCCCGAGCAGTATGGCTGGCTGCTGTTTGCGCTTGCCTTGCTGATCGTCTTGCTGATGCTCTCCACTGGCGTGCCAACAGAGCAGCGGCACGACATCCCGTACAGCACATTCAAGACCCTGACCCGGGACGGAGTAGTGCTTGAGGTCACCATGCGGGGCCATCAGGTCGAGGGGCAACTGAGCGAGCAGCGCAGCATCGGCCCGGACGGTGAGCGCGGCGAACTATTTGCCACCCGGATCCCCGCCAGTGGCGATGACGGCCTGCTCCCGCTGCTGGAGCAGCAGCGGGTCAGCGTGCAGGTCAAGCCCGACACCGACGGCGCGGGGCTGACCCGACTGCTGTTCTTCGTCCCCTGGCTGTTCCTGATCCTGCTGTTCTTCCTGCTCTTCCGCAGAACCGCCGGAGGTGCCGGAGGCAGTGGCCCCGGCGGCCTGGGCGATTTTCTCAACAAGGGGATTCACCTGCAGGCGAACGTGCCGAAGGTGCGCTTCGACGACGTGGCAGGGCACACCAACGCCAAGCGGGAAGTCACGGAGCTCGTTGAGTTCATGCGCGATCCGCAACGCTATCGCAAGCTGGGGGCGGACGTGCCCCACGGGGTTCTGCTGATGGGGCCGCCGGGCACAGGCAAGACGCTGCTGGCCCGGGCACTGGCCGGCGAGGCGGGTGTGCCCTTCTTCTCCATCTCGGCCTCGGAGTTCATCGAGGTGTACGTGGGGGTCGGCGCCTCGCGCGTGCGGCGGCTGTTCGAAGCAGCCAAGAAGGCAGCACCGGCGATCATCTTCATCGACGAGCTCGACAGCGTGGGCCGCACCCGGGGCGCGGGCGTGGGCGGTGGCCACGACGAGCGCGAACAGACGCTGAACCAGATCCTGGCGGAGATGGATGGTTTCGAGTCCAGCGATGCCGTCATCGTCCTGGCCGCCACCAACCGCCCGGACGTCCTGGACCCGGCCCTGCTCCGCCCCGGCCGCTTCGACCGGCACGTCACGCTGGACCTGCCCGACCGCCAGGAGCGGGAAGCCATTCTTGCGGTGCATACCAGCAGGGTCCCGCTCGCGGACGACGCCGACCTAGCCAGGATCAGCGCGGGGACACCCGGCTTTTCGGGGGCGGACCTGCGCAACCTGGTCAACGAGGCTGCCATGGCCGCCGCGCGCGAAGACGCCGAGCAGGTGGCCATGAAACACTTCGAAGAGTGCCGTGACCGCCTACTGCTGGGTACCGCCCGTACCCTGGCCATTCACCCGGAAGAGCGGCACCGGCTGGCCGTCCACGAGTGCGGGCACACGGTGGTTGCATACCACGCCCCGGACGCGGACCCCCTCTACAAGGTCTCCATCATTCCCCGCGGACGCTCCCTCGGCGGCACACAGCAGTTGTCGGAACACGAACGGCAGACACTCACCGAAGACTACCTCCACGGGCGCCTGGCGGTTCTGCTGGGCGGCCGGGCGGCGGAGCGCGTGGTCCTTGGCAACGTGAGCTCCGGCGCGGATGACGACATTCGCCAGGCAACCTCGCTGGCCCGCGCGATGGTCGGGCGCTGGGGCATGTCACCCGACCTGGGGCCGGTGGATTTGCGGGACAGCGACGACCAACCCTTCCTCGGCCGTGAGATGGCGCTGCACCGCCACCACTCGGAGCATGCCGCACGGCAGGTGGACGAGGCCGTGCACGCACTCTTGAAGGAAGCGGAAGGGCGCGCCGAGGCCATCATCACGAAGCACCGGGCCGCCTTCGACCGTCTGGTACAGGATCTGGAACAACAGGAGACCCTGGACCGGGAAGCGATCGAGCAGTGCCTGACCGACGAGCCGGCAGCAACCGGGTCATCGTCAATCATGACGCGGTGACACCCCCACCCCACCGGCGCAGGGAGCACCCAGAACTGCCAGCGACCGGGGCAGCAGCCGCACCTCGATACGCACAGCATGGCTGGCGACCCACTCGCCGTCACTGTGCACCATGGCGCCTTCCGCGCACGTGATGGAAAGGTGGGTGGTTCGCTCCAGCGCCACCTCGGGGTGGCGGCCGTGGCTGCCTTTCACTGCCGACAGCAGGATCCGCAGAATCCGCCGCACCGGCATGGCATCGGCTAGACACACATGCAGCCAGCCATCATCCATGCGGGCCTGTGGTAGCAGCTGGAAACCGCCGCCGCACCAACGGCCCTTGCCCACCACCACCAGGAACAGCCTTTGGCTGATGCAGCCTGAATCGCTGGTGACAGTCATGTGCTGCGAGTGATACGTGAACAGGCCACGCAAAGCAGCGACCAGATAGCTGGAGAAACCCTTGAGAAGGCCGGCATGGGAAGCGGTCGCGGCCACCACACCGGGGTAGCCGACACCAAGCCCCACAAGGAAACGGTGGCGCGAGCGCTCACCATCGGCGTGCAAGACCACCACCTCACCCACATCACAGAGGCCGGCGGTTGCCGTGTTGAAGAATGCCACCGCCTTCGCGACCTCCTGCGGGGTTTCGAGCATCCGCGCGAAATCGTTGCCCGAGCCGCTCGGCAGCACACCAAGCGCTGCCTCGCCTCCCGCCAGGGCACTGCCAATCTCACTCACCGTGCCATCGCCGCCCACCGCCACCACGATCCGCCCGCGGTCACTCCGGCGCTCCTCCGCCCAGCGTCGGGCGTCACCAGGCTGACGCGTGATGAGCACTTCGGCCCCGGGCGCCTGCGCGCGGATCTTCCGCAACAGGGGATATCCCCTGCGGGCCTCGCGGCCTCCGCCGGCGGCCGGGTTGACGATAAAACTCAGGCGACGCACGGATTCTCGGGAGCAATCCGTCCATCAGCGCAAACTCGTCCGACGTCAGTTACCCCAGGGTGTAATGCGCCAAACACGCCACTGCCTCCTTCCGGCCCTTCCGGGCCCCGAATCAAACCCTGCGCCGCATCAGCAGCACGTTCTTTCCCAGACGGGTCACGGCTTGAAACCCTTCTCTGGCGTACAGCGCGACCGAGCCCGTGTGCGGAGGCTGGCCAGTGTAAGCAATATCCAGCGGAAACGCCTCTACCACGCCGCCTCCGCGCGCCTCGATGCGCGCTAGCGCTGCTCGCAGGGCCACGACCGACAACCCCTGCCGCCGCCGTTGCTTGTCCACAAACAAACAAGTAATGCGCCATTGCGGGCGTTCCCAGGCCGGGAGCTCAAGCTTTCCGTAGGCTCGGCCACGGTCAATTCGGGGAAACGCCTGCGGTGGCCCGAACTGGCACCATGCCAAGGGGCATCCTGCGTCATAAACCAGGATGCCGTGCCCCCGCCCGTCACGCGCCAGGCCTTCGTGGAAACTCCGACGCGACTCCTTCGTCATGTCGTCGAACTCGGCGGACGCACACCGGAAATAGGTGCACCAGCACCCGCCCCGTACCCCCTTGTGCTTTCCAAAGAGCGCCTGAAAATCGGCCCACGTCTCCGTCGACAGGTCTCTGACTTCCACGCCCGACATGGCTCCATCCCGTTCCTGCCACAACACAACTCTAGTCGATAACGCCAGGCAGCAGGCCGGTGCTGGCCGCTGCAACGATCGCTTCCCGTAACCAGACGTGGCGCGGATCGGTCTGGTGCCGGGCGTGCCAGAGCAGGCTCATGGTGAACCCGCCGACGTCCAGCGGCGGTGGCACCTCCACAAATCGCCCCATCCCCGCGGCTGTTCGCGCAAGGCTCGCCGGGAGCGTCATCACCTGATCCGAGTGGGCCGCGATCTCCACCGCCGCAAGGAAGCTCGGCACGCGCACGTGCACCCGCCGCTTGCGCCCCATTCGGGCGAGCGCCGCGTCGACGGGGGCCTCGCCCTCCCCGGTCACGCTCACGACGATATGTCCCAGTTCCAGATAGCGATCCAGAGTGAGTTCCCTGTTCGCCGCCGGGTGCTCGGAGCGCATCAGCGTGACCAGGCTGTCGTTGTACAGCCGGCGCCGGTGGATTCCCGCCGGCGCCTCCTCGATCACGCCGACCACTGCATCGACGGCATCCCGTTCCAGGGCGTCCAGGGGCGCCGGGCCCACGGGGGCCACATCAAGGTCGAGATTGGGCGCCTCCGCGGCAAGGCGGGCAAGCAGAGGCGGCGCAAGCACGGCGGTCTCGAGATCCAGCATCAACAAGCGCACCGTGCCGGTGGCTGTCGCCGGGTCAAAGGGGGTTGCCTCCAGCAGCGTGCCGACCTGGATCAGCGCGCCCCGGAGGCTCGGCCGGAGCGCATCGGCGCGGGCCGTGAGAACGTAGCCCTGCCGCGTCTCCACCAGCAGCCTGTCACCGAAGAGCTTGCGCAGACGGCCCAGAGCACGGCTCACGGCGGGCTGACTCATGCCGAGGCGGGCCGAGGCGCGCGTCACGCTCCGCTCCTCCAGCAGCGCCTCCAGGACCACCAGCAGATTCAGGTCGACTCCACGTAATTCCACTTCATGCATAGTCACAATATTACGCATGCATTAGCCGAATGGAATACTGCGCTGCATGCTTTCCCTGCAACACAACGAACACGCAACCAATCGGAGGACAGAGCGATGAACGTGGTCTTTGGAGCAAACGGCAGGGCCGGAGGCGAAACCGCACGTGCACTGATCGAGCGTGGCGCCCCGGTCAAGGTGGTGGTCCGTCGTCCCGAACAGGGCGAACGCTGGCGTGCGAAAGGTGCCCATGTCGCCGTCGCGGACCTGTACGACACCGACCAGGTCGCACGAGCACTGCAAGGGGCGACGGCCGCGTTTCTGCTGAGCCCGCCACCTCTGGCCGGCGATCCCTTCTCGCAGGCTACGCAGCTTGGCGAGGCCCTTGCCGAGGCGGTCGGGCGGGCGGAGCTTGCCAGGGTTGTGGTGCTGTCGTCCGTGGGCGCTCAGCACGACGCCGGCACGGGCGTCATCGCTACACTGCACACGCTTGAGAAAGCGCTGGCAGGCACCGCGCCCGCCATCGCCTTTCTGCGCTGTGGCTACTTCGTGGAGACCTGGTCGGAAGTGGCCGAGGCCGCCATCTCGGAGGGCGTTCTGCCCTCGTTCCTGGATGTCGACCAGAGAATCCCCATGGTCAGCACCATGGACATCGGAGTGGCCGCGGCCCGCCTCCTGACCGAGGAGTGGCAGGGCGAGCGCATCGTCGAGCTCAGCGGCCCGCGGGACTGGAGCGCACGAGACGTGGCGACCGCCTTCGCGAACGTTCTCGGGCACCCGGTGGAGCCGGTGTTGATCCCGCCGGGACAGCGCCACGGCATCCTCACCGACGAAGGGGTAGCGCCGGAAGTCGCCTCGGCCCTGCTTGGCATGTACGACGGCCTCGCCAGCGGCCGGGTCACCCGTGAACAAGGCACGGCGAACTGGCGTGGCTCCACGCCCCTGCAAACCGCGGTCAAGCGCATCGTCGCGGCAGTGCATGCTGCGGCGTGAGACGCCATTCACGACTGAAGACCGCCAGCTTCAGTTATGTAATGTTCATGGGCCACGTCCAGGACACGCTCACCACGCCGACGCACCCAGGGGTGCGCCGGCCAGCCCGCGGCTATCGCCCCTCGTCGCGTTCCGCTACGAGCCAGTCGTCGAGCAGATCCGCCGGCAGAGTGGCCATCATCGGGCGACGCTCGATGATCTGCGCCTTGGCCTTCTCCAGCGCCTCCTGTTCGGTATCCGCCTCCACCCGGTAGACGTCCTCTGCCAGATGTCCAAGGGACGCGCGGGCATCACGCATGGCTGAAGGGGCGACACTGCATTTCCACTGCGGCATGACACTGGGCCTCCCGGCTGTTAGGCGTTGCCTTCCGAAACCAGTTCCTTGTAAGCATGCCAGCTTGCATGCCCCAGCACCGGCAGCGCCAGGGCAAGCCCGATCAGCCCGGTCGCCAGCCCGAGGACGGTGACACCGGTTAGAATGGCGCCCCACAGGAGCATCGGGCGCAGGTTCTGCTTCACCACCGCCAGGCTGGTAATCACCGCTTCGAGGACGCTGGCGCCGGGCTGATCCAGCAGCCGCGGGATCGAGACCACGCTGAGCGCGAAGGCGGTGAACGCGAGCACCGCACCAATGGCGGTGCCGACCACGACCAGTGCCACACCGGAGCCCGACAGCAGAAGATCCGAGTAGACCTTTGTCGCGTCGACGGTGGGGATGCTCGTGCCGAAGAACAGCGCGAACAGCAGCGTGGCGAACCGGATCCACGCCAGCAGGAATACCATCAGCAACACCCCCATCAGGGCAATCTGCGTGGCGTTCCGCCGCCAGGCAAGGAGTGAGGGCACCAGTGCGGGCTGCCTGCCCTGCTCCAGTTGCTGGCTCATGGCGTAGGTACCGACTGCCACCAGGGGACCCATGAGCATGAAACCTGCCACCAACGGCAGAAGCCACGAGCCTTGCCCTGCAGCCCAAAGGCCGCCGATGATGGCGAGGCTGACGAGCACCCAGATGAGCCCGTAGCCCAGGCTGGTTGCCGGAGTGCGGGTCAGATCCCGCCAGCCTGCCCGCAGCCAGGCCCAGGGCCGGTCCATGCCGACCTGATGGATGTTGACCGGCTGATCGCCACCGAGGTCCAGTCTCGCCATTGCCGTTCCCGCCATGACTCTCCTCCTGTTCTATCGTTGTTTCTGTTGTTCCAAGTATTACCCATTCCGGCATGGCCCGCCTTGCCCGAACCGCGCCTCCAGCGTGCGCACCATGCCGGTGAAGGACACCTGCAGCCCCAGAGGATCTCGTGGACTGTTGGCCGCGATAAGCACCGCGCTGCCGGTGCCATCCGGACGGATCCGGCACCACACACGGCGGTGGCTGACGTAGAACATCAGCACCAGGCCCACCGTCAGCAGGGCGAAGCCGGTATAGACCAGGGGCTTACCCGGCGTTCGCGCCACCTCCAGGCCGGTGGCCTGCCGTTGCTGGAAATCCGTGGGCTGGAGGTACACCGGTGCCCCGTAGCGGTGTACCGCGGGCAGGGTCTCCAGGCTGTGCTCCAGGAACCGCTGCTCCGCGGACGACAGGGACTCCGGGGCATCCCCGCCGCCCTGCTCCACTGCCCGGCGATACCCCTGCTCGACGGTTTCCATGAGCACGTCCCAGGCCAGTTCGCGCCATAATTCTTGCTGTTCTTCGGGGAGATTCGCCGCGGCAAGGCGCTCTTCCAAGGCCGCCCGCGCGGCCCCGGGACCTTCGCGCAGGAGATCCGCCACCAGCAGCTCGCCCAACCGTGCCAGGGCCGGCGCCACCGGGCTATCAGAGTCCGGGGCCGGGTCCGCGCCGGCCAGCACCCGCGGCACTGCCTCGCGGGCCAGGTGCTGCACCTGCTCGCGCTGGCGCAACATGCCATGCAGGCGCAGGAACGTGCCGGGGCTGCGCTCGCCGTCCGCCGGGATGTGCAGGTACCGGAAGGATTCCGCCGGCCCGTCGCGCACGCCGGCAACGAAGAAGGCGCCATCGTCCAGGTCCGCCGGCAGCATGTAGACCTCGAACTCGCGGGACTCGCCGGTTTCCGCCCGCAGGCGGTAGGTGAAGCTCGGCCCCAGGTTGCGGTTGTCCGCGCGCTGCCCGGGGACGGACTCCACGTTGTGCACGGCAAAGTCCACCGGCTCCAGCGTGTAGTTGCGGCCCCCGGCCTCCACGCGCTGGCCGCGGGGAATGCGGGCCTCGATCTCGCGTGGCTCCCCGCCCCCGGCGAGGTCCCACTTGTCCAGGCGCAGCTGCGAGCCACCGTCGCCGAAGTTGGCCTGGTAGATGGAATAGTCGCCGTAGTGCAGCGGCTTGTTCACAGCGATGGTCTCGCGCAAGGGCTCGCCCAGCTCCGGGGCATGCAGCACCACATCACTTTCGAATGAGCGCGGCTCGCCGCTGGCGTAGTGCTCCACACGGAACGCCTCCACCTCGAGCATGAATGGCAGCTCCTGCACCAGGAAGCCGTCCCCCCGCGCCATGTAGACCACGCTGGCCCGCTCCCCCTCGGGGATGGTGACAATCCCGCGGAACGCTCCGCTGTCCACGGGCAGGCGGCTGGCGCTGTCCATGTCCGCCACGGGCCGCTGCTCCGTGGCGACCCGCACGTGGCCGGTCCACTCCTGCACCCGGAGCAGCAGGTTGCCGTCTATGAGCGCACCCACGCCGATCACCACCACCGCCAGATGCGTGAACACGTAACCAAGGCGGTTGCTGCGCCCGCGCATGGCAGCGAGCAGCCGTGTGTCCGCCTCGGTACTCGTCCGCACGCGGTAGCCGTGCTGCCGCAGAACGGCCCGCGTGGCAGCCTCCGCCTGCTCCGGCGCCGCGTCGACGGCGAGTTCCCGGTGGTTGCGCATCGCCCGCAGGGAGCTTTCCCGCTGGTTCTCCCGGAACTGACGCATCTCCCGCAGCATGCCCGGCGTCTGGCGATACAGACAGACGGCAACGGACCCCACAAGGAAGACCAGCAGCCCCAGATACCAGCCGGAGGTGTACACCTGGAAAAGCCCCAGCGCCCGGTAGGCTTCGAACCAGAACGGCCCGAACTGCACCAGATATTCCTCAAAGGGGCGCGCCTGGAGGATGATGGTGCCGATGATCGACGCCACCCCCACTGCCACCAGCAGGATGATGGCGAGCCGCATGGAACCGAGGAAACGTAGCAGCAGCGCGGCCTGGCCGGTGCGGGAGTGGCCTGCCATGGTGTCAGGACCACGGGCCGGCGAGCCGCGCCGGCTCGGGGCCGATGATGACGGCCGCATGCTCGCCGTGGCCATCGCCATGGTCGTGCAACAGGTGCGTGACTGGCGTCACCGCCGTCCAGACACCGAACACCATGAGCATGGTGCCGGTGACCAGTCGGGCATTACGGTGCCCCTGCCAGCGCCTCAGCGCCTGGCCGAAGACCGTGACGCCGGTCATAGCCGGCAGCGTGCCCAGCCCGAACACGAACATGGTCGCCGCGCCGGCCAGTGGCGACCCGGTCACCGCCGCGGCGATCAGCACGGTATAGACGAGGCCACAGGGCAGCCAGCCCCAGAGCGCGCCCAACATCAGGGCACGGCCCGGCGTCTGCACCGGGAACAGGCCGCGGGCACGGGGGCCGATATGGCGCCAGAGCCGCCCGCCGATGACTTCGATGCGGCGCAGGCCGCTCCAGTTGAACAACAGATGCGCGGCCACGGCGATCAGGATCGCCGCCGTGAGCAAACGCAGGAACACGCCCCACCCGGCAAGATTCAGGGTGGCGCCCACCACGCCGACCAGGGTGGCCGCAATGGCGCCGATCAGGCTGTAGCTGCCGATGCGCCCGAGGTTGTAGCACAGACCCAGCCACCAGCGGCGACGCGGGCTGTCACTCTGCATGCCGGCACCCAGGCTGCCGGCAACACCGCCGCACATGCCCAGGCAGTGAGTACTGCCGGCCAGGCCGATGAGCAGCGCAGCGACCAGCGTCAGTTCATGATCCATCGTGTTCCTGGCGATCCGTGGTTTCGCGGGTGTCGCTGGCGTCGTCCGCGCCTCCGGACTCGGACGCGTCGGTGGTGCGCTGGCGGACCTGGCGCGGTTTGTCCTCCTCGTCCATCAGAATCGAATAAGCCGGGGTGTCGAGATCGTCGAACTGGCCGCTGCGAACGGCCCAGAAGAAGATGGCCACGCCGATGCCGAGCAGGATCAGACTGATGGGAATGGAGACAAAGATGATATTCATGCGGGCTGCCCCTCCCGGACCGCCGTGGCCGGAATGCGCGGTTCCAACTGCCGCTTGCGGGCCGCCGCGAGCCGCCGGGAGTTGAGCACCACCACTAGGGAGCTCGCCGTCATGCCGATGGCCGCCAGCCAGGGCGGAATGAAGCCCAGCGCCGCGAGCGGCAACATGGAGGCATTGTAGCAGGCAGACAGAATCAGGTTCTGGCGCACCGTCCGCAGGGTGGCACGGGCCGTTTCCATGCCCGCCGCCAGGTGCTCCAGTCGGCCACCGAGCAGGATCATGCCGGCGGTGGTCTGGGCCAGGGCTGTGCCCTCGTTCATGGCGGCGGAGACGTTGGCGCCGGCGAGTATCGGGGCGTCGTTGATGCCGTCGCCCACCATGAGCACCGAGGCGCCCTGTTCCTGGAGCGCACGCAGGCGCTGGAGCTTGTCCTCCGGGCTCATGCGCGCCTGCCAGGTGGAAATGCCAAGTTCGCTGGCGACCGCCTCGACGGCTCCGGGCGAGTCCCCGCTGGCGACTTCCACGGCAATGCCCTGCTCGCGCAGGCGCTCCACGGCCATCCGGGCATCAGTACGGACCTGATCGGCCAGACGGAAGCTCGCCAGCACGCCCTGATCGTCACCCAGCGCAATCCAGGCCCCCCGCTCATCGGCGGCCGGTGCCTGCTGGCCCGCCAGGGCGGCGACCCAGTCGGGCCGACCGATGCGCAGCCGCCGTCCGTCCACCTCACCCTCGACGCCGCCACCGCGGGTCACCGTGGCGGATTGGGTCCGCATGGCGCGCGGTGCCGGAAAGGCCCGAGCGATGGGATGCTCCGAGTGCTGCTCCAGCGCCGAGGCGAGCTCCATGACCGCCTGTTCGTCCAGGCGACCGCTGTTGCGCACCTCGCTGATGCTCAGGCGCCCTTCGGTGAGCGTGCCGGTCTTGTCCAGAACCACATGATCGACCCGCGCCAGGGTCTCCAGCGCATCCGGCTGGGTGACCAGCAGGCCGCTGCCCGCGAGGCGGTTGGTGCCTGCGGCCAGGGCCGTGGGTGTGGCCAGGGACAGGGCGCAGGGGCAGGTCGCCACCAGCATGGCCAGGGTAATGGGGAACGCGAGCGACGGATCCACCTGCCACCAGGCGGCGAACACCGTGGCCGAGGCGATCAG
>SLBZ01000030.1 GCA_007126095.1 Aquisalimonas sp. | reverse complement strand
TCCACCCTACGGTTGCGTTGGCCGGTGCTTCGGGTCGTGTGCCTGGTGGATCTGAAGGTCCACCCTACGGTTGCGTTGGCCAGTGCTTCGGGCTGTGCGTAGGGTGGACCTTCAGGTCCACCACATCCGTCATCGTTACTCCTCCGCGCCGATGGTCAGCAACTCTGCGCCCTCGGAGACCTGATCGCCTTGGCGGAAGTTGACCTTGTCGACCCGGCCGGAGGTGAATGCGCGGATGGTGTGTTCCATCTTCATGGCCTCCAGCACCATCAGTGCCGCACCTTCCTCCACGTGATCGCCTTCAACCACCATGACCTGCAGCACGGAGCCCGGCATGGGGGCTGTCAGGCTGCCCTCGCGCAGTTCCTCGCTCATGCCGGCGGACAGCGGGTCGTGGATGACCAGTCTGCGCTCAGCGCCGCCGATGGCGACGCTGAGCTGGTCACCGGACTGGAGCGCGAGGGCGTCCTGGTGGACGCCGTCCAGCACGAGACGCATGTGGCCGTCCGAGCCCAGCGTACCGTTGGCGGTGACCGTGCCGCGGGGGAGGTCCAGCAGGAAGCAGTCATGCCGGTAGTGGGCCACCACGGTCAGGTCGGTGTCGCCATCCAGGAAGTGCAGCACGTGGTGATTGTCGCTGTTCGGCTGCCAGCCATCCGTGCTGTGCCAGGGTGACCAAGGGTCGCCGGAGGCGCGGGAGCGCTCCGCAGCGGCCTGGTCGACGCTGAGCAGCTCATACAGCGCCGCCACGGCCAGCAAGGGGTCCGGGACCGGATGCGCCGCAGGGAAGAGGTCGTCCTGGTACTGCTCGATGAAGCCCGTGTCGACCCCGCCCCGGGCGAATGCCGGGTGGGCGGCGATGCGGCCCAGGAACC
The DNA here is from genome assembly GCA_007126095.1 of Aquisalimonas sp. Taxonomy (GTDB): domain Bacteria; phylum Pseudomonadota; class Gammaproteobacteria; order Nitrococcales; family Aquisalimonadaceae; genus Aquisalimonas. The sequence continues at coordinate 6,378 of SLBZ01000030.1, read as the reverse complement.
GCGTGTTTGTGGTGGTGCCCGCCACGGTCCATCCGGCCAGGGCGTTGCGCAGGCGCTGCAGGGCCTTGTCCCGGTCGTCGTCCCACACCACCAGCTTGGCGATCATGGGGTCGTAGTGGATCGAAATGGCATCGCCTTCGCGGATGCCGGTGTCGATGCGCACATGGTCGTCCTCGGCGGGCGTGCGCAGGCGGCTCACGGTGCCGATGGCCGGTAGGAAGTCGCGGTCCGGATCCTCGGCGTAGATGCGCGCCTCGAAGGCGTGTCCGGAGAAGGCGAGGGTGTCCTGGTTGCGGGGCAGTGGCTGACCGGCGGCCACCTGAAGCTGCCATGCGACCAGGTCTTCGCCCGTGATCATCTCCGTGACCGGGTGCTCCACCTGCAGGCGGGTATTCATCTCCATGAAAAAGAACGCGCCGTGGGCGTCCATGATGAACTCCACCGTGCCGGCCCCCACGTAGCCGATGGCGCGCGCCGCTGCCACGGCGGCGTCCCCCATGGCCCGGCGCTTTTCGTCGGACAGGCCCGGGGCGGGCGCTTCCTCGATCACTTTCTGATGGCGCCGCTGGACCGAGCAGTCGCGCTCGAACAGGTGCACCACGTTGCCGTGGTCGTCGGCAAACACCTGTACTTCCACGTGGCGGGGCTGCAGCAGGTACTTCTCCAGCAGTACGGTGTCATCGCCGAAGCCTGCCGCCGCTTCGCGCCGGGCACTGGTCAGAGCCTCCGCGAAGTCGGCCGGGTCGTCCACCCGCCGCATGCCCTTGCCGCCACCGCCGGCGGAGGCCTTGATCAGCACCGGGTAGCCGATTTCGTCGGCGACCTTGGCCAGGTGCTCCGGCGTCTGATCGTCGCCGTGGTAGCCCGGTACAAGTGGCACGCCAGCGTCCGCCATGATGGTCTTGGCCGCACTCTTGGAGCCCATGGCGCGGATGGCCGAGGCGGGCGGACCGATGAAGCGGATGCCCGCGCGCGTGCATGCCTCGGCGAACTCCGCGTTCTCGGACAGAAACCCGTAGCCGGGATGGATGCCGTCGGCGCCGCTGCGGCGGGCCACTTCCAGAATCCGGTCCACGTTCAGGTAGCTTTCCTTCGCGGGCGCCGGGCCCACGGGCCATGCCTCGTCGCAGGCGTGCACGTGCATGGCGTCCGCATCCGCCTCCGAGTACACGGCGACAGTGCGTACCCCCATGGCGCGGCAGGTGCGGGCGATGCGGCAGGCGATTTCCCCGCGGTTGGCAATCAGTACGGTCTGCAACATCCCTCAGGACTCCTCGACCCACGCGGGTTTGCGTTTCTCCAGAAAGGCACCGATCCCTTCCTGCCCCTCGGCGCCGACGCGGATGGCGGCGATGCGGCGCGCGGTGTCCTCGATCATGGCGCGGTCCACCGGGCCGCGGCCCACGGCGCGGGCCAGGTCCTTTGAGGCGGCCATGGCTTCCGGCCCGTTGCCGCGCATCTGTGTGATCAGGTGATCGATGCGTGCATCGAGCTCGCCGGCGGGTACCTGTTCGTGTATCAGGCCGATCCGCACCGCTTCCGCCGCATCGAAGCGCTCGGCGGTGACGAAATACCGGCGCGCCTGCTGTTCGCCCATGGCCTTGACCACGTAAGGTGAGATGGCCGCCGGGATCAGCCCCAGCTTGACCTCGGACAGGCAGAAGCTGGCCGTGCCTGCGGCGATGGCGATGTCGCAGCAGGCCACAAGCCCGACGCCGCCGCCAAAGGCCGCCCCGTGCACCCGGGCAATGGTGGGTTTCGCCAGACCGTCCAGGGTCTCCATCAGTTCGGCCAGGGCGAGGGCGTCGGCTTCGTTCTGCTCGCGCGTGTATCCGGCCATGCGCCGCATCCAGTTCAGATCGGCACCGGCGGAGAAGCTCTTGCCGTTGCCCGCCAGCACTACCACGCGCACGCCGTCGTCGCGCTCGATCTCCCGCAGCACGGCGGTGAGTTCGGCGATGAAGACGTCGTCAAAGGCGTTGTGGCGGTCCGGGCGGTTCAGTGTCACCGTGGCGACACCGTGCGCCTGTTCGGTGAGAATGGCGGCTTCGTCGTTCATCCCGAAACTCCCGGTTACATGCGGAACACGCCGAAGCGCGTGTCCTGCGCCGGCGCGTTGAGGCTGGCGGAGATGCCCAGGCCGAGCACCATGCGGGTGTCCGCCGGGTCGATGACGCCGTCGTCCCACAGCCGCGCGGTGGCGTAATAGGGGTGGCCCTGGTGCTCGTACTGCTCGCGGATGGGCGCCTTGAAGGCTTCCTCGTCCGCCTCGCTCCACTGCTCGCCCTTGCGCTCGAGGCCGTCCCGGCGCACCTGCGCCATGACGTTGGCGGCCTGGTCGCCGCCCATCACCGAGACCCGGGCGTTGGGCCACATCCAAAGGAAACGTGGCGAGTAGGCGCGCCCGCACATGCCGTAGTTGCCGGCACCGAAGCTGCCGCCGATGATGACGGTGAACTTGGGCACCGCGGAGCAGGCCACGGCCGTGACGAGTTTCGCCCCGTCCTTGGCGATGCCCCCCGATTCGTATTTGCTGCCCACCATGAAGCCCGTGATGTTCTGCAGGAATACCAGCGGTATGCCGCGCTGGCTGCACAGCTCCACGAAGTGGGCCCCCTTGAGGGCCGACTCGGAGAACAGCACGCCGTTGTTGGCGATGATGCCCACGGGGTAGCCGAAGATGCGCGCAAACCCGCACACCAGTGTGGTGCCGTAGAGCTGCTTGAACTCCTCGAACTCGGAGCCGTCGACGATGCGGGCGATGACTTCGCGCACGTCAAAGGGCTTGCGCAGGTCGGTGGGAACGGCGCCGTGGAGTTCCTCCGGGTCGTAGAGTGGCGGTTGCGGCTCGCGCACGTCCAGCTCTACCCGCTTGGTGCCGTTCAGGTACTCCACGCTCTGGCGCACGATGCCCAGCGCATGGGCGTCATTGAGCGCGTAGTGGTCAGTCACGCCGGAGACCCGGGAGTGCACGTCGGCGCCCCCTAGATCCTCGGCGCTGACCACCTCGCCGGTGGCAGCCTTCACCAGCGGCGGTCCGCCCAGGAAGATGGTGCCTTGTTCCTTGACGATGATGCTCTCATCGGACATGGCGGGCACGTACGCGCCACCGGCGGTGCACGACCCCATGACCACGGCGATCTGCGGAATGCCGGCGGCGGACATGTGCGCCTGGTTGTAGAAAATCCGCCCGAAGTGGTCGCGGTCCGGGAACACCTTGTCCTGGTTGGGCAGGTTGGCGCCGCCGGAATCCACCATGTAGATGCACGGCAGGTGATTCTCCGCGGCAATCTCCTGGGCGCGCAGGTGCTTCTTCACCGTCTCGGGATAGTAGGTGCCGCCCTTGACCGTGGCGTCGTTGGCGATGATCAGGCATTCGCGCCCGCTCACCCGGCCGATGCCGGTAATGATGCCGGCGGAGGGTACGGCGTCGTCGTACATATCCGTCGCCGCGAGCTGGGAGAGCTCGAGGAAGGGCGAGCCCACGTCCAGCAGCACGCGGATCCGGTCCCGGGGGAGCAGTTTGCCGCGGTCGGTATGCCGCGTCTGCGCCGTCTCGCCGCCGCCTTCCTTGATCCGGGCCACCCGGTCGCGGAGGTCGGCCACCAGCGCGCCCATGGATTCCCTGTTCGCCTGGAACTCCTCGGAGCGGGGGTCGATTCTGGATTTCAGCACCGTCATTGGCTGGTTCGCCTATTTGGTCTGTTCGAACAGTTCCCGGCCGATCAGCATGCGCCGCACCTCGGAGGTGCCGGCGCCGATCTCGTAGAGCTTGGCGTCGCGCAGCAGCCGGCCGGTAGGGTACTCGTTGATGTAGCCATTGCCGCCCAACGCCTGGATCGCCTCCAGCGCCACCTGAGTGGCCTTTTCCGCGGCGTAGAGGATGGCGCCGGCGGCGTCCTTGCGGGTGGTCTCGCCACGGTCGCAGGCGGCCCCAACGGCGTAGACGTACGCGCGGCACGCATTCATGGTGGTGTACATATCGGCGAGCTTGCCCTGCATGAGCTGGAAGGTGCCGATGGGTTCACCGAACTGTTTGCGCTCGTGCACGTAGGGTACCACTACGTCCAGGCAGGCCTGCATGATCCCCAGGGGGCCGGCAGCGAGCACGGCGCGCTCGTAGTCCAGCCCGCTCATGAGCACCCGCGCGCCGCGGCCTTCCTCGCCCAGGATGTTCGCCGCGGGCACCTTGCAGTCTTCAAACACGAGCTCGCAGGTGTTGGAGCCGCGCATGCCCAGCTTGTCGAGCTTCTGCGCCGTGGAGAAACCCGGCATGCCCTTTTCGACGATGAAGGCGGTGATTCCCTTGCTGCCCGCGTCCGGGTCGGTCTTGGCGTAGACCACCAAGGTGTCGGCGTCGGGGCCGTTTGTGATCCACATCTTGTTGCCGTTGAGCACGAAGTGATCGCCTTGGCGTTCCGCGCGCAGCCGCATGGAGACCACATCGGAGCCGGCGCCGGGCTCGGACATGGCCAGCGCGCCCACGTGCTCGCCGGTGATCAGTCCGGGCAGGTACTTCTGCCGCTGCTCCTCGGAGCCGTTGATGCGGATCTGGTTCACGCAAAGGTTCGAGTGCGCGCCGTAGGACAACCCCACGGAAGCCGATGCGCGGGAGATCTCTTCCATGGCGACGATATGTGCGAGATACCCCATGCCCGCACCGCCGTATGTGTCCTCCACGGTGATGCCGAGCAAGCCCATGTCGCCGAGCTTGGGCCAGAGGTCCGGCGGGAATTCATTGCTGGAGTCAATGTCGGCGGCGCGCGGAGCGATTTCGGCAGCGGCGAAATTCGCCACCGAGTCGCGCAGCATGTCGATGTCTTCCCCGAGGCCGAAATTCAGGGTCGGAAGCTGAATCATTGGTGTCTCCCCGGCAGCCGAGGCTGCGTGTGTTTCCTGTTGATCGTCTGTGTCTGGGGTGGCCGTCAGCCGGTCTGTTCATCGTTCTGGCGGCTGAGGAGCTCCTGGCACCTCGTATAGGACTGCTCCAGCTCCGCCAGTGCGTCCTCGATGTCCCTGCGCTGCTGCTTCAGTTGCTGGCGCTTTTCGTCCAGCACCCCGAGGTAGTAGCGCAACTGCCTGGATTCGCCGTGCGCCTGGTCGTAGAGTTCGAACGTCTCGCGGATCTCGCCCAGGGTGAACCCCAGGCGCTTGCCGCGCAGGATGAGCTTGAGCCGGGCCCGGTCGCGGCGCCGGTAGAGGCGCTTGCGGCCTTCGCGGATCGGAGCAAGCAGCCCCTCATCCTCGTAGAACCGGATCGCCCGTGTTGTAATGTCGAACTCGCGCGCCAGCTCGCCGATCGTGTACACCGGGGCGCTCTTCACATGCCGTACGGCTTCCATGGTCTCTGGACTTCCTCGTGGCGACAGTCTTTTCGTTTACGTAAACGTAACATGAGCCGTTTCCGTCCGGTAGATCCTGCCACCGTTCTCGCGGCTCGCGTCAGGCGAGCCAGCGTTTCCGGCGCCGGTAGTGTTTGACATTGTGATAGTCCACCTTGCCGCTGCCGCCAAGATAGAACTCCTGCACGTCCGGGTTCTGGCGCAGCACATCCGCCTCGCCGGTCATGACGATATGGCCGTTCTCCACCAGGTAGGCGTGGTGGGCAATCTCCAGGGCCGCCGAGGCATTCTGTTCCACCAGCAGGACGCTCACACCCTCGTTGGCGTTGATGTCGCGGATGATGGAGAAGATCTCCTCGACCAGTACGGGTGCCAGGCCCAGGCTCGGTTCGTCGAGCATGAGTAGTCTGGGTTCCGTCATCAGCGCGCGGCCGATGGCGAGCATCTGCTGTTCACCGCCGGAGAGGTAGCCCGCCTTACTGCGGGCGCGTTCCTTCAGCCGCGGAAAATAGGTAAAGACCTGATCCCGAAGCTCCTGGTAACGGGTCCGGCTGCCGCGCAGCGGGTAGGCCGCAAGCAGGTTGTCCTCGGGTGTGAGGTGGCCGAAGATGCGTCGACCTTCGAGTACGTGCACCAGGCCGCGCTCGACCCGCTGGGCCGCGCCCAGCGGCGCCAGATCCTCGCCGTTGAACAGGACGTGGCCGCGGGTGATTTCTCCGCGTTCGGGGGCGAGCAGGCCGCTGATGGTCTTGAGTGTGGTGCTCTTGCCGGCGCCGTTGCCGCCCAGCAGGGCGACGATCTGACCGTCTCCCACCTCCAGCGACACGCCTTTGATCGCGAGAAAGACCTTGTCGTAGATCACCTCGACGTTGCTCATGGAGAGCACGGTGGCCGGGGCGGTGCCGGCTGTCTGCGCTGTCTCTGCAGTCATGAACGTATTCCCCGTCGTGTGCCGGCCCGCCGGCGCCTGCGCCGGCGGGCCGTCTGCCGTTAGCGGCCTTCGCGGAAGCCCGCCGCGTCTTCGCGGATTTCTTCC
>SLBZ01000070.1 GCA_007126095.1 Aquisalimonas sp. | reverse complement strand
CCCCCCGGTGAGAATGGTGCGACGCATCGCAAGACAAGGGTCACAAAGTATTGCGCCCAACTTTGTATACATGCTCGAATACCATTGCGGTTTGCAGAACAGGACGGCACGACCCTCCGCCGTGCGGCGAACCGGGCACACCAAAAACGAGAGAACTTCGGGAGGAACACACCATGACGACAACAAACACACTGGTTCGCTACTCCGGCGCCGCGACGCTGGTGCTGGCCGCGAGCATGGCCAAGGCCGATACTGAAGTGGAGATGCACGGCATCATCGACGTCTACGGCGGTGCGCATAACCCGCTGGGTGAAGACCGCTGGACTGGCAAGCTCAGCGCCGGCGGCAAGGACACCTCCTACTGGGGCATCTCGGCGCGGCACCAGGTCAATGACGGCCTGGCCGTGGTGGGTGATATCGAAGCCTTCTTCCGTCCCGACTCCGCCGAGCAGGGACGCTTTGACGGCGACGTCTTCTTCGCCCGCAACGCCAACGTCGGTGTGGAGACGGAGTACGGCACAGTGCGCGGCGGTCGAGTGACCGCGCCGCTGTTCCTGCCCATGGTGTTCACCAACCCGTTCGGCGGCTCGTTCGAGTTCTCACCGGCCAACTACCACACCTACGCAGGCGGGCCGCAGTATGCGCACCTGGTTGGGGACTCCGGGTGGAGCGACACGGTGCAGTACACGGCGCCGAGCGTGAACGGCATGACCTTCACCGTGATGTACGGCTTCGGTGACGAGGGCAGCGATTCCCGCGGTGATGACCGCATCGGTGCGAATCTTGTTTACCGCGCTGGTGGTTTCACCGGCACGGCGGCCGCGCATGCGGTGGATTACGGCCTGGACTTCAACGCTTCAGGTGAAGAAGGCACCCAGTACGCAGCGCTGCTGGGCGGCATGTACGACTTCGGCACCTTCCAGCTCTACGGCCAGTTCCAGCACATCGACAATGACCTGGACGCCGACGACTTCTCCATGAACACGGTGACCGCCGGTGTGAGTGTGGATGCCGGTCCGGGTCAGATCTTGGCGTCTTATGCGTTCTCTGATGGATCGCGCGTTGACGGTGGTGACTTTAGTGACGCCGGTGACCCGCCTGATCCGATAGCAGTCAACGACGGCGGCGACCGCAACACCTGGGCCGTCGGCTACGAACTGCCCGTGGGCGAGATGGCCACCGCCTACGCCACCTACTTCATGGATGACATCGACGATATCGATGACGAAGGCCACAACGTGGGTGCCGGCATGCAGCTGCGTTTCTGACGCCGCCGGCCGTATGCGGGGTGCGGGTGGCCGCACCCCGCCTTACAGTCGCGACGCCGTTCGCGGCAGGTATTGCTACCGGCATGACGGCTCCCGGATCGAGTTAAGTAGTATGTTGTATACATGTTAAGTATACTCATACGGAGCGTCCGGCTATCCTCGGTGTCAGAGGGCCGACGATACAACGCATGTTCGAGGGGAGAGCGTCATGTCCAGAGACAACATCACTGCCATGGGCAACCGCCGCAAGGGAAAATCACGGGATACACGGCGCGACGAGGAGATCTACCGCGCCATGAGCGAGGCGATCGTGGAGCATCGCCTGTCGCCCGGTGACCGCCTGCCGGAAGACGCCCTGGCGGAGGCGTTCGACGTCAGCCGCACCGGCATCCGTAAGGTGCTGCAGCGGCTGGCGCTGGAGCGCCTGGTCACGATCCAGGCGAACCGCGGCGCCAGCGTGGCGCGGCCGTCGCCCGGGGAAGCGCGGGACGTCTTCGGTGCCCGGCGCATGGTGGAGTGCGCACTCATGGACGCCGTGGCCGACAACATGACGGAAGAGGATCTGGCCGAACTGCGACAGCTGGTGCGCGACGAGCGCCAGGCGCAGGCGGAAGGCGAGCAGCGTCAGGCCATCCAGCTCTCGGCAGCCTTTCACACGCGGCTGTCGCGGGTGGCGCGCAATGAACCCATGAGCGAGTTCATTGGCCAGCTAGCCCTGCGCTCGTCGCTGGTGATCGCCGTATATGGATCGACCGACAGCATCGGCTGCGACTGCGGCGATCATGGCGAAGTGCTGGATCTTCTGGAGGCCGGCGAGAAGGACAAGGCCCGTACGTGGATGGCCGGCCATCTTGAACACATTGAGCGCTCGCTGCGGTTCGAGAGCGGCAGCGAGGGTACACCGGATTTCAAATCGATTTTTCAGCGGCGTGCGCAAAGTGGCGCCGGAGACGGCTGACGGCCGTCGCCCGGGCCCTGCGGAGGCGTCCGCATGAACGCCCAGGAGGAGAGAACAGGCATGGCCAACGCGAGCATCAGCGACACCTATCCGCGCGACATGCGCGGGTACGCCGGCAACCCGCCCCACGCCCAGTGGCCCGGGCAGGCCCGCGTGGCCGTGCAGTTCGTGCTGAACTACGAGGAGGGGGGCGAGAGCAACGTGCTCCACGGCGACCCTTACTCCGAGATCTTCCTCTCCGAGATCATCGGCGCACAGCCCTACGCCGATCGTCACATGAGCATGGAGTCCATCTACGAGTATGGCTCCCGGGTTGGCGTATGGCGGGTGCTGCGGGAGTTCGAGCGGCGCAACCTGCCGCTGACCCTGTTCGGTGTGGGCATGGCCCTGGAGCGCAACCCCGAGGTGGCGGACGCCTGCGTCAAACTGGGCCATGAGATCGCCTGCCACGGCTGGCGCTGGATCCACTACCAGGATATGGACGAGGCCACCGAGCGCGCCCACATGGAGCGCGGCATCGAAGCCCTGCGCCGCCTCACCGGCGAAGCGCCCCTGGGCTGGTACACCGGCCGCGACAGCCCCAACACCCGCCGGCTGGTGGTGGAGAACGGTAGCTTCCTCTACGACTCCGACTACTACGGCGACGACCTGCCGTTCTGGACCGAGGTCGAAACCAGCGCCGGGGAGCGCAAACCGCATCTGGTGGTGCCGTACACCCTGGATACCAACGACATGCGCTTCGCCACCAACCAGGGCTTCAATTCCGGCGACCAGTTCTTCAGCTACTTGCGCGACGCCTTCGACGTGCTCTACGACGAGGGCGCCGAGGCGCCGAAGATGCTCTCCATCGGCCTGCATCCGCGGCTGATCGGTCGGCCAGGCCGGTTCCGGGCCCTGCAGCGGTTTCTGGACCACATCGAAGCCCACGACCGGGTCTGGGTCAGTCGCCGGGTGGATATTGCCCGCCACTGGGCCACGGTGCATCCCCACCCGGGCATCGTCGGTGCGGGCGCCGGCAGCGCGGCCACCGCCGCGGAATCCGGCAGTTGAGGAGGAAGGCATGCAGACGCTCACCGCCGCACCGCTGACCCGCGACGCCTTCGCGCCGTTCGGTGATGTCATCCAGGTGGATGATCGCGTGGAATCCTTTCCCATCAACGGGGGCAACACCCAGCGCTATCACGACCAGGCGCAGGTGCAGATCCTCGGTGACAACGCGCGGCCGATCATCAGTATCTTCCGCAGTCAGCCCTATCGCTTCCCAATCAGCCTCGAACTGCTGGAGCGCCATCCCCAGGGCAGTCAGGCGTTCATGCCCGTCAATGGCGACCGTTTCGTGGTGGTTGTGGCCCCGGCCGGTGAAACCATCCGTGCGGAGGAGATCCGGGCGTTCGTGACCAACGGCCGGCAGGGCGTCAATTTCCACGCCGGCGTTTGGCATCACCCCATGCTGGCGCTGGACCGCGTCGGCGATTTTCTGGTGGTGGATCGCGCCGGGGATGGTAATAATTGTGACGAACGCGACCTGCCCTGTCCGATGACCGTGTCTGGCTGACGCGATCAGGGCAAAAAAAAAGAGCCCGGGAGGGCTCTTCAAGAATGCTTCGCCATCGAGCGAAGCAGGGGGAGGCATCGCGGCGCGCGAACGCCCGCGATGAGGAGGCCGTATTCGGATCGGGGCGGGATCTCCGTTTCGGAATTCACGGCCTTTTTCGCCCCGAATGCATGGACTCAGATTAGCACCGCTTTAATCGCGCCAGGAATACCGATAAGAGAAAAAATGGCGTGAACTGAAAGAACAAATCTGGAGGAGACGTTACATGGACCAGTCATCGGAAATGATGATCTTCGTCCGCTGCGTGGAGCAGGGAAGCTTCTCCGCGGCGGCGCGGGATCTCCACATGACGCCATCCGCGGTCAGCAAGCAGATCCGGCGTCTTGAAGACCGGCTCGGCGCGCGTCTGTTCAACCGCACGACGCGGCGCATCAGCCTCACCGAGGTGGGGCGCGATTTCTACACCCGCTGTTCGGGAATCATGGCCTCCATCCAGGAGGCGGAGGAAGCGGTGGGGTCGCTGCAGGGCGAGGTGCGCGGGACGCTGCGCGTGACCGCCACGGCGGCCTTCGCACGTGTTCAGGTGCTGCCGCGCATCAACCGCTTCCTGCGCGAGAACCCGGATGTGCACATCGAACTGGAACTCACGGACCGCCCGGTGAACATGCTGGAAGAGGGAATCGACGTGGCCATCATGCTCCAGGAGCAGGTGGACGACCCGTCGCTGGTGGTGCGCCAGCTGGCCGTGAACCGCCGGGTCATCGTGGCCTCGCCCGACTACATCAAACGCCGCGGCCTGCCCGCCAGCCCGGAGGATCTGGAAGCCCACAACTGTCTCACCCTCTACAACGTGTCCAGCTTCAATGACTGGGATTTCGACGGCGAGCACGGGCGGCCGCGCCGGATCCACGTGGACGGCAACTTCCGCGCCAGCACCGCCAGCGCCCTGTACGAGGCAGCCCTTGCCGGTGTCGGCGTGGCGCGCCTGTCCACCTGGCTGGTGGCGCCGGACATCCGCAGCGGCCGGCTGGTGCAGGTGCTGCCCGACTACGTGCAGGAGAATTCATCTTATTACGTGCTGTTTCCGCAGGGGCGCCACCTGGCGCGGAAAATCCGTGCGTTCGTGGACTTCCTCGTGGAGGAGTTCAAACCGGTGCCGCCCTGGGAGCGGGATCAGGCTGAAGCGCGCCTTCCTGCCGCAGCGACGCAGAACTAGTTTTTCCCTTTATGGGAACAAATGATTTTCGATAAAAGCCGTTTCCGAAAAAGTTGCAAATCGGTATCTTGATACCTGTCTTCATCGGATCCCGGGAAGACACGGAAAGGCCCCAAAAGGGCCATTTGATGCACCCCGCATCAGCACCATTCGACACGTATTGGCAACCGGTACGCCGTCGATGAGAAAGAGGTATCGAGATGAGCTTCGTGAACGGTTTTTTCCAGCCCGAGATGTGGGGCATGAAACTCCCCGAACAGGACGCGCCCCAGGCGCCGCGGCAGGTGTTCGACGCGGATGACGAAAGCGGTGCGGCCATTGCGGCGCGCTTCACCACCGCCAGTGGCGCCGTGCTGAGCGATCGTACCTTCCCGTGGGAACTCTACGGGGCGTCGGTCTGATACCCCGTGCTCAGCGCCCGGACCGGGAGGCGAGTGCCACCGCAAGTGCCACCGCCGACCGGCCCAGGTGGCTGACCGGTGTGCCATCCGGCTGCTTCTGGTTCCAGGAGAGCCCGGAGGTGTGGGGCATGGGCACCACCGGTACGCCCCGGTAGCAGGGCAGGTCGCCCGCCGACGGTGACTCGGCCAGCAGCGTGCGGATCCGCCCCAGGTGATTGTCTTTCCAGTACGGCAGCAGATGCTTCGTGGCCGTGTGGCCCACGGCGAGCAGCACGCCGGGCGTGAACGCCCGCAGCGTGTCCGTAAGCCAGGGGCTGCAGGCATCGATTTCGGCGCGGCGAGGTCGGCGGTTGTCCGGCGGCCGGCAGCGCACGATATTGGTGCGCGCGTAGGCATCGCGGCCGAGACCGTGTTCCGCGAGAACCCGGTCCAGAGTACGCCCGGCGCTGCCCGCGAACCCCACACCGGTGACATCTTCCTGGTGCCCCGGCGCCTCGCCCACGGCCAGCAGCCCGCACGCCGGGCCGTCCGGCAGCACGACCTGCGTGCGCGTCTCGCACAGGGCGCAGGCGGTGCATTTTTCGGGAGCAGTGCGCGACATGGCCGCCATGATACCGTCTTCCCTGGCCGGCGGCGACACGCCGCCCCCCTTGCGCCGGATCAGGTCCGGAACCGCCGCATCAGCTCTTCCAGTTCCGAGGCCAGTGACCGCATGCGTTCGCACTCGCTGCGGCACGTATCGCTGACAGTGCTGGTCCGGCGTCCCAGATCGGCGATGTTGGTGATGGTGCGGTTGATCTCTTCCGTCGCGGAGGTCTGCTCTTCCGTGGCCGATGCGACCTGGTGCGTCATGTCGTTGATGGTGCCCACGCGGTCACCGATCTGCCTGAGCGCTTCGCCGCTGCGTTCGCTCTGGTCCACGCAGCGGGTGGTCATGGCGTGGCCGTCATCCATGGAGCGCGATACCGACTGGGCGCTGGACTGCAGGCGTTCGATGGTGCCGCGGATCTCTTCGGTGGATTCCTGGGTGCGCTGGGCCAGGGTCCGGACCTCGTCGGCCACCACCGCGAATCCGCGGCCCTGGTCGCCGGCGCGGGCGGCCTCGATGGCGGCGTTCAGCGCCAGGAGGTTGGTTTGCTCGGAGATGCCGCTGATGGCGTCGAGCACACTGGTGATGGAGTCCACTTCGGTGGCCAGCCCGTCCATGGCCTGACCGGCTTCCTGCATGGTGCCGGACAGCTGCTGAATGGATGCCACGTTCTCCGTGACGATCTGCCGACCCTGTTCCCCCGTTTGGTTGGTTTCGGTGGCGAGCTGTGCCACCTCGCTGGTGTTGCGCGCGATCTCGTGCACCGTGCTGCCCATCTCGTTGACCGCCGTCGCCACCTCATTGGTCTGCTCGGCCTGTTGCGCCGCGTGATCCGCCGCCTGGTTGATCTGGTCGGATACGGTGGCTACGGCGTGTTGCAGGTCGTCACTGCGCTGGGCCACGCGGTCGACAATGCCCTGGAGGTCGGCAACGAAGGCGTTGAATCCGCGGGCCAGCTCCCCAATCTCGTCATCGCGGCTCTCGTCCAGCCGCGTGCGCAGGTCGCCGCCCTGGCTGCCGAGCTGTCGCAGCGTCTCCGCCAGCTGCCGCAGCGGGCGCACCATGCGGCGGATCAGCACCGCCACAGCAATCAGCCCGGCCGTGACGATGGCGATGCCCATGAGTGCCACCCACGACACGGCCTGGTTGAGTTCGCTGTAGAGCTCGGCCGCCGGGATGCGCGCCACGGCCATCCAGTCGATGCCGGGCAGATTGCGGGCCGCGATGATCTGCCGCTCACCGGCGCTGTCGGTGACCTCGATGGAGCGGAAGCCGTCGCCGTCGAGCAGGGCGCGGGCGTCGGTGTCGGGAACGCCCAGTTGCTCGGCAAGGGGAATCCCGGCCGCCTCGCGGCCATCGGGGTGTACGGACACTTTGCCGCTGCCGTCGATGAGGAACGCCTGGCCGGTTTCACCGACCCGGGTGTCGGCGACCAGATCCGTCATCTCGTCGAGGCGATAGCCGACGGAGGCGTTGCCGCCAGGATGCCCGTCAAAGTCGATACGGTAGTTCACGTATAGCGTGTATACACTGGTGTTGAGGTCCACATCGATGCTCAGGCGTTCAAACGCGCCGCTGTCGATGAAGTCATAGAACCAGCTGTGGTCCGGGTCGCCTCGCTCCAGTTGGCGCGTAATCCCCTCCCGCTCCAGGTAGTGCCCGGTCTCTTTGGAGGCGATGTTGACGCTCACCGCGCCCAGGTCGTCCTGGAGGTGACCCAAGTAGTCAGTGATCGCTTCGCGCCCGGATTCCGGTTCGCCGTCGCGCAGCCACTGACGGACGAAGGTGTTCTCGGCCATGCCCCGGGCGACGCCTAGCGGCCCCTCAAGCTGCCGGCCGACGTCGTTGCTGACACCGTCGAGAATGGCGGGGAGTTCGGTATTGGTGACCCGGTCTTCCAGCATGGTGCCGAACAGCCGGTATTGCATGGTAACGGCCATCGCCACGGTAATGACGATGATTGCTCCCATCGCGAGCACCAGTTTCCAGGTCATTGAGAGTTGCGTGGGCATGTTGGTAAAGGGCATGGCACTGATCCGTCGTTGCCGTGGGAGCATCGAGCCGTGTCTGCGGGAGACCCTATAGCATGGTCACAAGTTCTGTATACAATAACTGGATCTATTGTGCTCATTTTGATGAGTGGTTCACGTTTGGCCATGGTGATGGGGGAAAGTGAAACGTCCTGACCGCTAGCAGGTCGCGGTATGCTTGTGCGTCAACACTGCGATCAGGACGACCGGGGGGGGGGGGCGCATGACCACAACACGGCACAAGTGTTTGGTGCTGGCCATTCTGGGGCTTGTCCCCGTCACCGGTTTCCCTGCCGGGGGGCATTACGTGGTGGATGACACGGAGGTCACCGCGCACGGCCAGATCGCCTTCGAGGGCTGGTACAGCCGGCAGTCGGGTGGCAATGACACCCGCGCTGCCGCTCTCGCCTACGGCGTTCATCCCGGCCGGGAAATCGCACTGGAAGGGGAGCGGGAGCGCGCCGACGGGGTGGACCGTGACCTGGTAGGCGTGACCGGCAAATGGACGCTTGCCGACGCCGCCGAACGGGATCTGGGGGTCGCAGTCGCCGGCGGTGTCTTCATGGATCCGGATACCGACCGCGTCCGCGAAGCCGAACTGTTCTTTCCCGTCGATGTCCCTATGGCCGACGGCCGCGCCATGTTCCGCTACAACCTCGGATGGTCTCATCAGCGTGACGCCGACGACCGTGACGTGGCCACGTGGGGTTTCGGCGGAGAGGTCGCCCTGTTTCCGGCCGTGAGCGCCATCGCAGAAATCTACGGCGATCAACGGGACCGGACCGAGGTTCAGTCCGGGCTACGCGTGAGCCTGGCGGGAAGGGCTGATCTCGACGTGGGCTACGGCTGGGAGCGTCGGGCCCCCGACACGAACTGGTGGACGGTCGGAGTGGCGACGGCGTTCTGAGCCGCATCGCTTTGACGACTGCCACATGATTGAGATAGTGCGGATGTAACCTTGTAACTCGCCGCCAACAGAAGGGGATACGCATGGAGAAGACGGAAGTCATCCAGGAGCTTATTTCACTGTACCAGTCCGAGCACTGGGATGCCCTGGACGGCCATCTTGAAGAGATGGCCGTCCAGGACATCGCCGAGGCGATCAGCGAGCTTGAGGCGGATGACGCCGGACAGTTGCTGCTGCGCGTCCCGCGGGACCGGCAACCGCCGGTGTTCGCGTACATGGCCCCCAGCCTTCAGGACACGCTGCTGAAAGAGATGCAGCCCTCCGACGGCCGCTTCATTCTCTATCACCAGCTCCCCGACGATCGCACGGCCATCCTGGAAAGGCAGAAGCCGGAGGAGCTGGAGTCGCTGCTGCAGCTGCTGTCTCCGGAGAACGTCAAGGAAGCCTTGCGCCTGCTGGGGTATCCGGAGGAGAGCGCCGGGCGCATCATGACGCCCAAGTTCGTCACCGTCCGCGTGGGCTGGACGGTGGAGCAGGCGCTCAACCACGTGCGCGATCGCAGCGAGGCCGGCGAAACCCTCAACGTGGTGTTCGTCACCGACGTACGCGGCGCGCTGCTGGGGCAGGTCCGCCTGCGGGATTTCGTTCTCGGGCGCCCGGATCGCCGCATCGAAGAGGTCATGAAGGACGACCCGGTGAAGGTGCTCGTCTCCGAAGACCGCGAGGAAGCCGCCCGGCTGATGAAGCACTACGACCTGGAAGTACTGCCGGTGGTCGACGCCACGGGCGTCATGCTCGGGATTGTCACGGTGGACGACGTCATCGACGTGGTCGAGGAAGAGGCCACCGAGGACTTCCACAAGATGGCCAGTGTCGGTGCCCTGAACCTCAGCCTCAAAGAGGCGCGGCCGTCGCTGCTCTACCGCAAGCGCGTGGGCTGGCTGGTGCTGCTGGTGTTCGCCAACGTCTTCGGCGGCACGGTTATCGCCTACTACGAAGAGACCATCGAGGCGGTGGTGGCGCTGGTGTTCTTCCTGCCCCTCATCGTCGACTCCGGCGGCAATGCCGGCTCCCAGTCCGCCACCATGATGGTGCGCGCCCTGGCTACGGGTGACGTGCGCATTAAGGACTGGTTGCGGCTCTGGGGCAAGGAGCTCGGCGTCGCGATTGCGCTCGGCGTGACCATGGGGCTTGCGGTCTCGGTGCTGGGCGTCTGGCGCGGAGGGACGGAGCTTGCCATGATTGTCTCCCTGGCCATGATCGGGGTCGTGGTGATGGGCAGCATGATCGGCATGTTGCTGCCGTTCGTGCTCGCCCGGTTCAACCTGGATCCGGCCACCGCGAGCGCGCCGTTGATCACGTCGATCGCCGACTTCTTCGGCATTCTGATCTACTTCTCCATCGCGACTGCGTTTCTCACCCTTCCGGGGTAGTTCCCGGCCGGCCGGACAGCCTTTTCGACGGGGGCTGTCCGGCCGCATTCCCGTTGTATTCAACCCGCATACCGTTGCCTTGAGGCAACAGGTTTGTCTTCCCGGTCTGTTCTGTAACTATCTGGTTTGGCGACAAAAAAAATCCTTATTAAGAGGATTTTACATGGCCGCTTAACTTGTGGAATACGTCACGTTTGTGGACCGAACCGGCAACTACACTTGCTGCCAATACGCTACAGACGTAGTAGATCGTGCAGGGCGATACACGGGGCGCCAGCAGTCTGAACGGGAGTAATGAGCATGACTGGAACAGTGGTTTACAAACCGTTGACGTCCATCGCCCCGGGTGACCGCCTTGCGCGAGACCTGCATGATGAACAGGGTGGTGTGCTCGTCGCCGCCGGAACCCTGGTGGACGACCGGATCCGTCGGCGACTGCAGTTGTTCGCGGTGGAGGCGGTGCCCGTGGAGGGGGCGGAGTCAGCAGCGACCGATCAGGGAGCGGACGCCTCTCTCGACGATGCGCTCAATCACCTGTTCAGACACTGGCGTTTTTCCCCGGGGATGAACAACCTGCGTGCCCTGATCGCTAGCCACCGGAGCGAGGCCGCCTCTCAGTGACTTTGCATCTGCGTATGGATGTGGACGGGGCGCTTCGTCAGCTGCCAGGTCTGCCTGCAACCGTCTCCGGTGCGCTCGCCGCCGTTCGCAATGACGGCGTCGGTGCCGACCGGCTGGCCGAGATCCTGCAGCAGGATCCGGGATTTGCCCATGCCGTGCTCACCGTTCTCGATACCCCGTTCTTCGGCGCCGGAAGCGGCGAGTCCGGCGTGCGCGGCATCTGCCGCAGCACGTCCAGGGTAACCCTGGAGCGGGCGATGATCGCGGCCGCCGTGCTTCGTCAGTTGCCCGGGGGTGGGGACCAGTGGTTCGACCGCTATGCCTTCTGGGAGCATTCCGTCGGCGTGGGTGTCATTGCCCGGGCGCTGGCCACCAACCTGGGGCAGGACGAGCAGCAGGCGTTCACGGCGGGTCTGTTGCACGATCTCGGCCGGATCGCCTTGGATGTCTACTTCCCGCGGGAGTTTCAGGGGGTCGTGCGCTACCGGCAGCGGCACGATACCTGGATCCGCGACGCAGAAGTGGCGGTGCTGGGTTTCGACCACTGCGTGTTCGGCGGCAGTGTGGCCGTTCGCTGGGGACTGCCCGTGGATCTGGTTGAAGCCGTGTGCTCTCATCACACCCCGGAGGCCGCGAACGTCCATCACGACGTCACGCGCATGGTCCACCTGGCTGACGTGCTTGCCCGAGGCCTGCAGATCGGCGATCCGGGCGACGACACCATCCCGATGCTCTCCCAGAGCGCCATGAAGCGCCTGGGGCTCAACTGGAAGACCCTGCGGCGCGTGCTGAAGGACGTGGACGACCAACTCCCGGCCGGCCACGATCTGGTGCGCGTGGCGATCGGCCACGACGCGTGCGTCTCCGCCTAGGGTGGGGAACAGCTCCGTTACACTGCCCGGAAGCGCATGGACAGATCCACCGCCCGCAGGTGTTTGGTGATCGCGCCGACCGAGATGTAGTCCACCCCGGTGTCGGCAATGGCGCGCAGGCCGTGCTCATCGACGTTGCCGGAGGCCTCGAGTCGGGCCCTGTTCCCCGTGATCGCCCGGGCGCTGCGCAGGTCGGCCAGGCTGAAGTTGTCCAGCAGCACGATATCCGCGCCGGCGTCCAGTGCCTCCCGGAGCTCATCCAGATTCTCCACCTCCACCTCGACGGTCACCTCCGGTGCCAGCCGGCGGCTCGCTGCCACCGCGCCGGTGATGCCGCCAGCGGCCATGATGTGGTTTTCCTTGATGAGTATGGCGTCGAACAGGCCGTGGCGGTGGTTGGTGCAGCCGCCGCAGGCGACGGCGTATTTCTGCGCCTGGCGCAGCCCCGGGATGGTCTTGCGGGTGTCGAGAATCCGCGTGCCCGTGCCTTCCACGGCCGCCGCGTAAGCGCGCGCGGTGGTGGTGGTGCCCGACAGGAGCTGCAGGAAGTTCAGGGCGGTGCGTTCGCCGGTGACGAGGCTGCGGGCGGGTCCGCCCAGTTCGCAGAGCAGGGTGTCTGGCTCGACGGTGTCGCCGTCCTGGACGTGCCAGTGGATGGTCACCGCCGGGTCCAAATGCTGATAGACCGCATTGAACCACGCCTGACCGCAGATCACCGCCGTCTCGCGGCTGATCACCGTGGCTTCGCCATGCCTGTCCGCGGGGATCAGCGCTGCGGTCAGGTCGCCGTCACCGACGTCCTCTGCCAGCGCCCGGCGCACATCGTCCTGCAGCGTATCCGGCGTGATCATTGCGAGTCCCGGTCACTCCGGGGCGTGTCGTCGGTGTCTTCAAGACCGCTGTGCAGGTAGTGCCCGTGTCGGTCCAGGCGCTGGCGCAGTTCGTCCTTGAGCGTCTTGTCCCACAGCGGTGCGCCGGTGAAGTAACCCGCGCGGCCGATCATGTGGGCCGCTACCGGCGCGGTCAGGATCACGAAGGCGACAATGGCCAGGGAGCGGACCGTCACGCCCGTGTCCACGAAGAAGATGGCGGCGGCCACGGCGATCAGCCCCGTGCCAAGAGCGCCGGCCTTGGTGGTGGCGTGCATGCGCAGCAGCAGATCCGGCATGCGAACGGCGCCAATGGCACCGATCAGCACCAGAAGCGCGCCAAGAAGCATGATGATGGCGGTGAGCGTTTCACTCATTGTGGCCGCTGCCTCCCCGTTCCAGGAACCGCGCGAAGCCGACGGCGGCCATGAACGCGGTTAGTGCCAGTACCAGTGCGACGTCCAGGAAGGCGGCGCGTTCCACCTGTATGGCGTAGACGATCATGATGCCCACCGCGATCAGCGCGATCAGCTCCAGGGCCACCACGCGATCGGCCAGGCTCGGGCCGACCACCAGACGCACGAACGTCAGCACCAGCGCCAGGACGAGAATCAGCATTGTTGCAAGAGTCACCCACTCGATCACGATCGTACCTCAGCTGAGCAGTTCGATAACGCGACGTTCCAGGTCCTTCAGGTCGGCCCGGAGTGCGTCCTCGTCATCAATGTGCATTGCGTGGATGAACAGCATGCGGTTGTCGCTGGAGACATCGATGCTGAGCGTCCCTGGCGTCATGGAAATGAGATTCGCCAGGATGGTGATGGCCGCATCGCTGCGCGCGTCCAGTGGCAGCCCGATCACGCCGGGCCGCATGCCGTGGCTCGGGGTCAGCACTTCGTAGGCGACCCGCATGTTCGACATGATCAGTTCCCAGATATAGAACAGGGTAAACCCGATCCCCTGCGGAATCTTGCGGGTGTAGCCCGCAGTGGAGCCGCTGACGCGGCAGACGAACACCAGGACGAAGTAACCGAAGATGAACCCGGCCAGAAACCCGCTGCCGGTGAAATTGCCGGTCAGGGTGACCCACACGAAGCCGAGCAGGATGTTCCAGATAAAGAGCTTCATTCATCACCCCCCAGCACCGCATCCACGTAGATCTGCGGGTCGCGCATCTGCTCCGCCGCCGCCATCAGGACCTCATACACCGGTTGCATGCCCACGCCAAGGAGCACCGCCAGAATGGCCAGCAGGGCAACGGGCAGGTACATGATCGCCAGCGACCGCTCCGAGATGGTCCGCTCGAACTGCGCGGCGCGCTCGGCGTGCGCTTCGGGCTGCTCCTTCCAGAACGCCTCGGCCCAGATCTTGACCATGGAGTAGAGGGTAAGCATGCCAACACCCAGCGCCACGGCGACGATGCCCCAGCTCTCGGCCTCCACACCGGCGCGGATCAGCATATACTTGCCGATGAAGCCGGACAGCGGCGGAATACCCGCCAGGGACAGTGCCGAGGCCAGGAACATGATCCCGAGCCAGGGGCGCTCGCGCCAAAGGCCGCCCACTTCCTTCAGCTCGTGGCTGCCTCGCAGGAAGTAGATCACGCCACCGATCAGGAACAGATTACTCTTGGCGACGATGTTATGAACAATGAAATAGATGCCGCCCGCTAGCGCCAGGGGGGTGAACAGCGCCAGGCCCATGAACATGTAGCCGATCTGGCTCACGATGTGGAACGACAGGATGCGGCGGATTTCGTAGTAGCGTGCCGCGCCCAGCACACCGGTCACCATGGTGAAGCCGCCAATCCACAGCAGGATCTCGTGGGTATAGCCCGTATCCTGGGTGAACAGCAGCGAAAAGAACCGGTAAAGGGCGTAGACACCCACCTTGGTGAGCAGCCCGGCGAACAGCGCCGAGATAGCCACCGGCGGAGTGTGGTAAGAGGCCGGCAGCCAAAAGAACAGCGGGAACGCCGCCGCCTTGATGCTGAATGCCACCAGGTACAGCATGGCGACCACGGTCACCAGCCCCTGGTTCTCGATCTCGGCGAAGCGGC
Source organism: Aquisalimonas sp. (assembly GCA_007126095.1). Taxonomy (GTDB): domain Bacteria; phylum Pseudomonadota; class Gammaproteobacteria; order Nitrococcales; family Aquisalimonadaceae; genus Aquisalimonas. The sequence goes on along the minus strand of SLBZ01000070.1, from coordinate 7,567 downwards.
CCACCAGGTCGGCCATGTTCAGCGTGCCGGTCATGCCGTAGGTCAGACCCACGGCGGTGAGCAGCATGATGGACGACAGCAGGTTCAGGGTGACGTACTTGATCGCCCCCTCCATCTGCGCCCGCTCGCCGCCGAGGATCAGCAGTGCGAACGACGCCACCAGCAGCACTTCCACCCACACATACAGGTTGAAGATGTCGCCGGTGAGAAAGGCCCCGCAGACGCCCGAGAGCAGCAGGTGCAGCAGCGGGTAGTAGCCGAACTTTTCGTGCTCGCTGCCCATGGTTGCCAGCGAGTAGATCGCCACGGCAAAGCCCATGAGCGCAGCCATCACCACCATGACCGCCCCGAGCAGATCGGAGACGAGCACGATGCCGAACGGCGCCTCCCATTCGCCCAGGGCAATGGTCAGCACGCCGTCCGGGTGGGTGTAGGTGTTGTGGAGCAGGATGATGCTCGCGATCAACAGCGCACCCGTGCCGATCACACCAAGCCAGCGCTGCGCCGCGTTGGACTTGTACAGGACGATCGACAGCGACCCGAACAGGAACGGGATTACGACCGGAAGAGCGACTTCTGGGTTCACGTATCGGTACTCCGCATCTTGTCCAGGTCATCCTCTTTCACGACTTCGTACGCCCGGTGGATGAGCACCACCGCAAATGCGAGCACGCCGAAGCCGATCACGATTGCGGTCAGGATCAGGGCCTGGGGCAGGGGGTCCGCCCAGCCACCTTCGGGCAGCAGCGCGCCTTCGGCGATCAGCGGCGGCAGCCCGCGATGCATCCCGGAGACCGTGAAGATCAGCAGGTTGGCAGCGTTGCTCAGGAGAATCAGGCCGATCACCAGCTTCACCAGCGACCGGCGCAGCATCATGTAGATGGATGCCGCGAACATGCCTCCCACTACGAAAGCCATCAGTGGTTCCATGTCATTCCTCCGCTTCGGCCAGGGCCAGGACGATGGCCATGACCGATCCGATGACGACCATGTACACGCCAATGTCGAAGACCAGCGGCGTGGACAGGGTCACGGACCCGATGCCGGGCACATGGACCGGCCACCACAGCGCCGCAAAGAACGCCTTGCCCTGGAACAGGGCCGGCAGGCCGCTCAGGGTCGCGATGAACAGGCCCCAGCCCAGCATCGGGCGGGGGTCCATCCACATGAGCTTGCGCGTGCCACTGGCATCGAAGGCAAACAGGTAAAGCGAGAACGCCACGGCCGCGATCAGCCCGGCGATGAATCCGCCACCCGGCTCGTCGTGGCCCCGCAGCAGCACGAACAGCGAGAAGATCAGCAGCAGCGGCAGAAGAAACCGCGTGGCCGTGCGCAGTATAAGGGAGTCCATTGCGTTCATTTGGCCTTGTCCTCCGCGCGGAACCGGATCATTGCGTAGACGCCGATGGCGGCGAGGCCGATGACGAAGATCTCGCCCAGGGTGTCCAGCGCCCGGAAGTCCACCAGGATCACGTTGACGATGTTGCGGCCGTGGCCCTCGGGTTCACTCCATTCCACCAGCGTGTCCGAAATGGGGTCCGTCACGGTGACGTCGTTCACCGCCAGGATCAGCAGGGTCATCAACCCGCCCAGGGAGAGGGCGACCACGGCGTCGCGGATGCGCGTGGCCGGCGCGGAGTAGTTGAGGAACCCGGGCAGGCGGAATAGCACCAGCACCAGCAGAATCACGGTCAGCGTCTCCACCATGATCTGGGTGGTGCCGAGATCCGGCGCACTGAACAGCACGTAGATCAGGGCGATGCCGAAACCGACGATCCCCAGGGTCGCCACGGCGCCGAGCCGGGACGAGGTCACCGAGGCGAACAGCGCCCCGGCCACGACCAGGGCGGCGATGACCGCCTCGTACACGTTGAAGTCCATCACGCCAAGCGGGATCGGCGTGTCGGTATGCACCAGCAGCGTCCAGCCGGTGAGGCCGACAATGGTGAGCACGATGGTGATGAGGTAGTTGCTCATGGAGCCGTTCTGCAGCAAACGCGTCTGCCACTCGGCCACCGCCACAATGGCGTCCATGAAGCGCTCGTAGCCACGCTCGGCACCGAAGCGGTCGATGAAGGTCAGACGCTTGAACAGCGCCAGCGCCGCATCCCACTTCCAGAACAGCACCAGACCGAGGGCGACCGCAGCGATGCTCATCATCAGGGGCAGATTGAACCCGTGCCACAGGTACAGCTCCACCGCGATGGGCTCACCGTAGACCGCGCCTACCGCTGACTGCACCAGCGCTGCTGCCGGAATGAAACCGGCCAGCCCGAAGATCAGGCTCAGTGTCGCCAGGATCACCGGGCCAATCAGCATGGACAGGGGCGCCTCGTGGGGCGTCTTGGGCGTCTCCTTGCGCTCGCCCAGGAAGGGGCGCAGGGCGAACACCGCGGCCATGGTGACAATCATGATGGCGGAGAGCACCGCCAGAATCGCCAGGAAGGTGGTTAGTGCGTCCGCCTCCAGCACCGCCTCGAACATCAGCTCCTTGGCGATGAAGCCGAACAGCGGCGGCAGACCGGCCAGGGAGAGGGCGGCCACACACGCGGCAATGAAGGTGATGGGCATCAGCTTGCGCAGCCCGCCCATCTTCGTCACGTCCTTGGTGCCAGTCTCGTGGTCCAGGGCGCCGGCGAGCATGAACAGTGCCGCCTTGTAGAGCGCATGGGCGAGCAGGAAAGTCATGGCCGCGATGATGGCGCCTTCCGTGCCGATGCCGATCAGCATGGTCAGCGTGCCCAGCGCCATGATGGTGGTATAGGCGAGAATCGCCTTCACGCCGGTGCTGCGCAGCGCCATGATCGAGCCGGTCAGCATGGTCAGGGCGCCGAAGATGCCCAGCATGTAGAACCACAGCTCACTCTCGCCCAGGGCCGGATTCAGCCGGGCCATGAGATAGACGCCGGCTTTCACCATGGTGGCGGAGTGCAGGAACGCCGACACCGGCGTCGGCGCGGCCATGGCGTTGGGCAACCAGAAATGGAATGGCACCTGTGCCGACTTGGTGAACGTCCCGAACAGGATCGCCAGCAGCATGCCAATGAAGAACGGGTACTCATGGATGCCGTCCGCCGCGAGAATTCCCGACAGCGTGAACTCGCCGCCCGCGGCCACCGCCAGCATCAGCAGGCCGGCCATCAGCGCCAGGCCGCCGCCGACGGTGACAATCAGACCCTGCAGCGCCAGCCAGCGCACGTTCCGGTCTTCGTGGTTGAAGCCGATCAACAGGTAGGACGTGATGCTGGTGAGCTCCCAGAAGACGAACATCGTGATGATGTTGTCCGACAGCACGAGCCCGAGCATGGAGCCCATGAACGCGAACATGATCGCGTAGAACCGCGGCAGCCGCTCGTCGCCATGCAAGTAGCCGCCGGCATAGATGATGATGAACGTGCCGATGCCGGAGATGAGCAGGGCGAACAGCAGGCTGAGGCCGTCCACCAGAAAGCTCATGTTGATCTCGAGGCCGGGAATCCACGGATAGTGGATGGTGATCGCCTCGCCCTGGGCGATTTCGGGAACCCACCCGAGGAAGTAGACGAACAGCGCGGCCGGCGCCAGTGCCAGCACCCAGTTGGCGCGGTCACCCAGCGAGCGTGTCAGCCAGGGCGCCAGAAGGCACACAATGAAACCCGAGAGTACGGCTAGAAGCATTGCTGGTGGACACCCCGTATTGAGCCGGCACGGCCGAGACCGGCGGCCGTATCAACAGCGCGCCGTGGCGCATTGCCACGGCGCGATCCGAATGCCACCCCGCCGGATGGCGGGGCGCGCGCGTACATGGAAGCAGCCCGAGACCTTATCGGAGCCGCCCCCGGGAGGCAACCGCCCTCAGGCGATCGTGATCGAGGAGTCCAGGTAGACGTCCTGGATGGCGTGAAGCAGCTGAACCCCCTCATTACGCGGCTTCTGGAACGCCTTACGCCCGGATATCAGGCCCATGCCCCCGGCGCGTTTGTTGATGACGGCGGTGCGCACGGCGTCGGCCATGTCAGTCGCGCCGGAGCCGCCGCCGGAGTTGATCAGACCGGCCCGCCCCATGTAGCAGGTCGCCACCTGGTAACGGACCAGGTCGATGGGGTTGTCGGTGGTCAGTTGCTCGTACACGGACTTGTGGGTCTTGCCGTGGCCCACGGCCGGGTAGCCGCCGTTGTTCTCGGCCATCTTCTGTTTGACGATGTCCGCGTTGATGGTCGCCGCCAGGTGGTTGGCCTGACCGGTAAGGTCGGCAGAGACATGATAGTCGGTGCCGTCCTTCTTGAACTCCGGGTTGCGGAGGTACGCCCACAGCACCGTCGCCATGCCCAGTTCGTGGGCGTGTGCAAACGCCTCACTGATCTCCTGGATCTGCCGGCGCGATTCCTCCGAGCCGAAATAGATGGTGGCGCCCACAGCCACTGCACCCATGTCGAAAGCCTGATCGACACTGGCGAACAGCGTCTGGTCGTAGACTTCCGGGTAGGTCAGCAGCTCGTTGTGGTTGATCTTGACGATGAACGGGATCCGGTGCGCGTAGCGCCGGGCCACGGAGCTCAGCACCCCCAGGGTAGAGGCCACCGCGTTGCACTCGCCCTCCATGGCCAGACGGACGATGTTCTCCGGGTCGAAGCAGGCGGGGTTCGGGCCGAACGACGCACCAGCGGAGTGTTCGATGCCCTGGTCAACGGGTAGAATGGAAAGATAGCCTGTGCCACCCAGCCGACCGTTATCGAACAGTGTCTGCAGGCTGCGCAGCACACCGGGCTTGCGGTCCTTGTCCATGACCACCCGTTCCACGTAATCGGAGCCGGGGAGATGCAGGCTCTCCCGCGGGATGCCTTCGCAGCGGTGGTTCAGCAGCGCTTCGGCCTCGTCGCCCAGCAGGGCCTGAATGTCCGTCATTCCTGATGTCTCCCCTGTTTCACGTCAAGTCAGGGCGCCGATTATAGGGGTTTTGGGCCGCGTCAGTAACCGGATGTGGTGGCTGTGATGCGATTCACAGTGGTGTTGCTGCGCATCACCTATAAATAGTACACGTTCAACAGGCTGTGCCATCCGGCGTCAACGCCACGGGAATCACCATGTCATCCGATCGCAAGGTTGTGAACCTCGGTCAGTCCGCCGCGCGCGGCCGCGAGACCGCCCTTTACGCCCGATTCCGCGCGCTGGCGGATGAGCGCCTGGCGGCACTGCTGCGGCATATGCTCGATCATACCGATGATGCCCTGTTCGAGCGTGCGGAGAAGGCGGGCAGCAACCAGGAGCAGCAGCTGTTCTTCGAGGCCATGCGCGAGGTTCGCCGCGGTCGGCAGGAGTTCGAAGCGCGCTTCCGCAAGGGGATTGACGACGCCCACACCGGCGCCCCCATGCCGGGGCGCCACGGCGCTGCTGACGACACCGGCGAGCCAGAGGTGCTCAGTCTGGTGGATGACCAGGATCTGGAGGAGCGCCTCGCCATCGACGGCATGATCTCCAAGGCCAGAACGCGCTCCAGTGAGGCGCTGGCGCATCTTTGTGCGCGTCTCGATGCGGATGCCGGCCGGGACTGGGCCACGGCGGAAACCAACCCGGTGGATCCCGCACGCATCTGCGCCACGCTCGAGCAGGCGGCTGCGGCGTTGCGCATGGATATCCAGCCGCGCCTGATCGTCTACAAGCTCTTCGACCGCTACGTCATTGGTCATCTCGGTGGGCTCTATCAGGAGCTCAACCAGCTCTTCATCGATGCGGGCGTGCGCGCGCAGATCCGGCCCGGGGGGGCGCGACCTGCAGAGCAGGGTCATGCCCCGGCGCCGCGGACACAGGGTGGCACCACGTCACGCTCCGGGGGTCTGCCGGACCGCGACGCGGAAGAAGCCTTTGCCGTGTTGCAGAACCTGCTGGCCGCGGGTCGCGACACCGGCGAGTGGTCCGGCACCGGCTATGCCGCGCCGGGCACGACGGCGAACGTCGCCGACGTGCTGCAGGCGCTGTCCGGGCTGCAGACCGAGGCGCCGGCGGGAGAGGGAGTCCAGGGCGAGACCGTCGTCCCCCTGCGGCCCGGCGTGCTCAAGCAGCAGGTGCGCCAGCAGCTCACCAGCAGCGGCGGCGGCAATGCCGACCTCGGTCAGGCCGAGGACGACACCATCGATATCGTCAGTCTGCTGTTCGACGCCGTACTGGACGACCCCAACCTGCCCGACAGCATCAAGGCGCTGCTGGCGCGGCTGCAGATTCCCGTGCTCAAGGTGGCGTTGCTGGATCGCGCGTTCTTTACCCGTCGTGACCATCCCGCGCGGCGCCTGATCAATGAAATGGCACGGGCCGGCGTGGGCTGGACAGACAGCGGCCGTCCCGGCGGCGATCCGCTCTACCAGGCCATCGAGGGTATCGTCACTCGACTGCTGGAGGAGTTCATCGACGACGTGTCGGTGTTCGACAATGCGCTCCACGAGTTTCGCCAGTACCTGGAGGACGATCGCGCCAGGGCCCGGCAGATCGAGGAACGCACCCGTCAGGCGGCCGAGGGCAAGGCGCGTGTCGATACCGCCAAGGAGCACGTGGATGCCGCCCTGCGCGAGCGGGTCGGCCACCGGCAGCTTCCGGACTGCGCGCACCGGCTGCTCTACGAGGGGTGGTCGCAGGTGCTGTTCATCTCCCTTCTGCGCGAGGGCGCGGATAGTGACGGCTGGCGCCACAAGCTGGGTGTTGTAGACCGGCTGCTCTGGAGTCTGGACCCGAAGCCCGACCACGCCTCGCGCAAGCAGCTCGTCACCGAGATTCCGCCGTTGCTGCATGACCTGCGCTCGGAGCTGAACGCGGTCATGTTCAACCCCATTGAAATGACCAAGCTGTTCAAGGCGCTGGAGCATGAACACATCCAGACGCTCTCCCGTGGCCGGGATCAGGCACCGCCTGATCCTGCGCCCCAGGCTTTCAAGCCGGCGGACGAAGCCGGGCACGAAGTGACCGGGCCCGAAGACAGCGACGAGCTGGCACCATATCGCGAGCGGCTTGATCAGGTCGCCGTCGGCACATGGTTCGAGTTCCGCCAGGACAGCGGCAAACATCTGCGCGCCAAGCTCTCGGCGCGGCTGAGTGGCGGCGAGCGGCTCATTTTTGTCAACCGCGCCGGCTTCAAGCTCGCCGACCGCCGCCGTGACGAACTGGCGGATGCGTTGCGCCGGGAGACGGTGCTGATGCTCGACGACAACATGCTCTTCGACAAGGCCCTGGAGAACGTAGTGTCCAATCTGCGGGCCATGCGGGACGCCCGCTGATCCCGCGTCGATCCACCGGAGCACCGGACTGGCCTCCCGGCGCTCTTTCCGTAGAATAGGGTGCGTTTCTCTCAGGGAAAGGCCATGCGCACCTTACGTCGACTCGTTCGTATCCCGCTGTTGTTCGTCCATGTCAGTCTCGGCGTCGTGGTGATCCTCGCCGCCACGGGGTGGGATCGCCTGCGTCGCCGGCCGCTCCACGAGGGGCTGGCGCGGGGCATGCAGGTGTTCTGGTGCTGGAGCATCTGCCGGTTGCTGGGTGTGCGTATCCACGTGCAGGGCGCGCCAGCGGTGGAGCCTCCGGCACTGTTTGTCAGCAACCACCT
>SLBZ01000115.1 GCA_007126095.1 Aquisalimonas sp. | reverse complement strand
GGCTGGACGAGCGCGACGGCGCCCTGGGGTTGCGCGGGGCCGGCGGGCTCGCCGTGGACGACAGCCGCCACCGGGTGCTCGGCGGCGAGCTGCTGCTGCCCGCCGGCGCAGCCACGGCGCATTTCACCTACGAGCGCGTGGAGGTGGACGTGGGCCGTGCCGGCGTTGTCGCCCTGGACGACGTCACCGCCCACGGCTGGGGCGCGGCGCTGACCCTGCCCGGGGTCACGGCCACGGACACCGTGCAGTTCGGCTTCCAGCGGCCCGTGCACGTGGACGGCGGCAGGCTGTCGCTGCGCTCGGTCATCGGCCGGGATGCGGACGGTGCGCTGAGTTACGCCACCGACACCGCGACGCTCGCGTCACCCCGGAATCCCGCCCGCTGGCACGCGACATACACCCGCCCATTGACCGGCAGCGCAGTGCAGGGACGGCTCGCGGTGGGATACCAGCACGACCGCCTCGGCACCGGGGCGCGGGTGGATGCGGTGAGTGCGGGGGTAGTTCTGGAGTGGTGATCGGGGTTCGCACGACATGCACGACATGGTGGACCTGAAGGTCCACCCTACGGATGCCGCAAGCCCGGAGCCGTAGGGTGGACGTTCACGTCCACCGTCGAAACTCACAACCCCTCAAACCACAGCCTCTGATACACCTTCCCCGGGCTGCGCTCCACCACCAGCTCCCCCGTGCGCGGGTCGAACAGGTAGCGCAGGTAACAGGCGAGCTTCGGTGCCGACAGCACGGCCTGGCGGAAGATCACGGTGTTGATGCCGCCCCGGTGGCGGGCGGAGGGGGCCAGCAGGCCGGGGTGGCCCTCGTGGCTGATGCGCCGGCCCAGCGCCTGGGTGTAGCCGTAGTCGTGATCGTGCACCAGCTCCGGGTGTCGCTCGCCCGCGTCGCTCAGGTCGATGAGCAGGGCGCGGCAATGCACGGTGTACACCGCCCGCTCCCGCACCACCACCTCGTTGACGCCTTCCACCGCCAGCTCGTGGCGCGCCATGTGGTAGCCCGTCTCGGCGATGGTGGTGTCCTTGTCCAGGGAGGCGTACCACACGGGAAAGGTGCCGTCGCTGTAGCGGCTCTGGTGCCACGGTTCGGTGCGGAAGGGGTACTCCACGGCCGTGGCGTAGAGAAACGCGCGGGAGAGCTGGTCCGGCGGGGCCAGCTCGCCCTTCACCTGCGCTTCCAGCGCCGCGGCCGTATAGCTCAGCCCGGCGTCGCCGTCGGTGAGGTCGTCGAACAGATCCTGGCTGGTGCGCAGGCCCACCACGTTACGGCTCACCCGACGGTCGAAGTCGGTGATGCGCGTGAGCAGCTCGTCCATCACTGGCTGCGCAGCTGATCCAGGAAGCGGGCCACCCGGGCGATGCCGATCAGCCCCTGCTCGCGCATGATGTCGATGGGGGCGACGTTGTTCAGCAGGTCGTTGCGCCGGTGCACCCAGCTGTAGCGCAGCTCCGGGTTCTCCGGGTAGAGCAGGCGCAGCGCCTTGTGGATGGCGAGCAGATAGGCCACGCGGTCGCGGGCGTCGCGGCCCTTGGGCAGCCCGGTCTTGCCGCTGGCGAAGTCCGCCAGTTTGCTGCGGCTGTTGGGGCTGAGACCGAGCAGTTCCAGCTTGGTGCGGGAGTCGAGCTGCCAGTGATCGAACAGCCGCATGATCACCCGCGCGAGGTCGCGCCGGGTGTCCGGGCTCTCGTAGGCGACCGGTGGCAGCTCCTGTGCGGCGTTCTCCATGGCGGCTCCGTGTGCATATTTAGCCATTTGCTGACTATAAATATACACTTCAAAGCCGTTGTGTCCAGTGAGCCGGTTACGCTTCCCGGGGCTTGTGTTCCACCACGGTCCACACGGCTGCGTCGTCCACCACCTCGGCGGTCTTGCGCAGCAGCAGGACGGTCATGTCGTCGTTCTGCGCCGCCTGGAAGGTGCGGATTTCGTCGAGAATGGTGGTGGTGGCGTTGTCCGGCGGCGTCTTGGCGTAGCGGGCGAACAGCCGCTCCAGACGGCCGTCGCCGAACATCTCGCCCGAATCCGACGACGCCTCGGTGAGCCCGTCGGTGTAGAGCATGATCACGTCGTTCTCAGTGATGGGCACGCGCGTGGTCTCGACGAAGCCGTCCAGGTTGTCGACGATGCCGAGCCACGTGCCGGATGTGGGCTGCACCGTTACCGATCCGCTGTCGGCCTTGTGGATGAGGATGTCCTGATGGTGGCCGGCGAACTCGATGTGATCGTCGCCCAGCCGCAGGATGGTCATGGTCATGTAGTGGTGCGAGCCCAGACGCCCGACGTTCTCGCGCAGGGCGCTGTTGATGGTCTTGAGGGCCTCGGCGGGCGGACAGTCCGGGTTGGCCTTGAGCACGGTCATCAGGCTGGTCTGCGCCATCATCATGATCAGGCCGGCGCTCAGCCCGTGACCGGCCACGTCGCCGATGGCCACGTAGCGCCCGCCGGTCGCGGTGGTGATCACGTCGTAGTAGTCGCCGCCCACTTCCTTGGCGGGCTGCATGGTGGCGGCGATCTCGTAGCCGGGCACGTCCAGCCGGCGGGGCAGCAGGGTGAGCTGGATGTCCCGCGCCAGCTCCATCTCGCTCCACAGGGAGTCGCGCGCTTCCTTGAGTTTCACCAGCAGGGCGAATTCGTTGGCGATGAGCCGGTAGCGCAGCTCGGTGATGGCCACGGCGATGATGGCGGCACCGAGCAGGAAGAACATGTTGTTCACCAGCGAGGCCTGATCGTAGGGCTGCGGCCAGATCAGGTTGAAGGCCACGTACATCAGGATGATGATGCCGGCGTTGATGGCCGTGTGCTTGCCGCGCCACGGCAGCACCAGGCTGACGCCGATCATCACCAGGATGAGGCCCACGTAGTAGCTGGAGTCGAAGCCGCCCAGGTAGACCGTCATCATGGCGATGACCGCGCCCACCTGCGTGGAGGCGAAGTAGCCGTGCAGGTACGAGAACCGGCTCGGGGGCGTGTTGATGATGATCAGGAACTGCCCCAGGGCCAGCGCGGTGGAGATGCCACGGTAGATGGCGAACCGCGCCAGGTTGTCCCCGGGGAGGATGATGGTGTCCAGCAGAAAGAAAATGGGCACCAGGCAGAAGACCAGGGCGGTGACCGTTCGCAGCCAGTCGTGGACCAGGCCGATCTGGTAGGTGCCGAAGTCGTTGGTGTTGATTGCCGCTGTGACGTCGGTCTTGTCGTTATGGTTTGTGAAAATCAAGTAGTCGCCTTCCGTATTCGCAGAAGCATCTGCACGCCGGTGTCGTCGTATTCAATCCAGGCCGTCGCGTCGCCGAAGTCCTCGGTCAGGGCCAGGAAGTCCTCCTCCGTGCGGTAGTACAGCGGCCAGTCCAGCCAGTAATCCATGTACCGCCGGGTCGGGTTGGTGACATGGAAGTTGCCGATGGCCATTTCTCCCCCGGGCAACAGTAGCGCATGGAGCTTGCTCAGCACAGCCTTGGCAACCGGGGGGGTAAGGTAGTCGAACAGGCCCATGGAGTAGATGAAATGGAATTCGCCCCAGCGCTCGCGCAGGGCGCGGGTGGCAAGCAGTGTGCGCACAGACTCCTGGATGTAGTTCACCTTGACCGGTGTCTGCAGACGCTTCTCCACGGCACCGAGCGCGGCGGCCGCCTCGCCCAGGGCGAGGTCGTCCTGATCCAGCAGGGAGTATTCCACCTGCTGACAGCGCTCGCGGCTGTTCAGCAGATCGTGCAGTTCCAGGGCCGGCCCGCACGCCACGGAGAGCAGCCGCATCCGGTTGTCGGCGCTGGCGCCCATGCGGTCGGCGTAGTCGCCGGCCATGGCGGCCACCAGCGGGCGCCGGTTGCGCACGGCCTGGGCGGCGGCCGATGACACCGGATGGTGGTGCAGCAGCTTGCCGAAGGTGCTGTCGCCCTCGTAGGTGTTGCGATAGCACATCTGCATCATCTCGGAGTCGCCGATGTAGCCGCGCGGCTTGAGGTTGGTGCGCGCCATGAACGGCGCGGTCAGCAGTTCGCCCCAGAGCTGCTTGCGCAGGTAGTAGCCGTGCTGGCTGTGCTGCTCGCCTTCGAAGTTGTCGATGATGCGTTCCATGTCCGCCACGTGGGCGTTCAGGCAGTCGATGAACTCCTGCCCGGTATTCCGGATCAGGCCCTGCTGGATGACCTCGCGCACGGGCTCCGGCTCGCCGGCGTACTCGGCATCAAGCCGGTCGAACAGCTCCTTGTAGACGCTGATGTCGTAGGCCACGTCGCCGACAAAGGTCCGGAACGCCGGGTCGATGTTGTTGCGGTACTGCAGGATGAGCGGCAGGTTGCGGGCCGCCAGGTCGAGAACGTCCGCGCGGGACTGCTGAAACAGCTTTTCGAAGTCGTGAATGGACGCCATCGGGACCAGCCGGTAGTGCCCGTCCGGCGCGTCGGCGTCTTCCAGCACCTGGCAGGGGCCCAGGGCGATGGTGTGGGCGTCGGTCTCGAAGGTGAGGCTGTCGAAGGCGCCAGTCGCCGGGTGGGGTGGTTCGTCCCGGTAGGCGAGCCAGAGGGAGTAGCGCGAGGCGCACTGAAGGTCGACGGCTGTGGTCTGCCCGCCGCGCTTGATGGCGCCTTCGGCGTGGTTTGCAGGGGCTGCAGCCGTTACCGGAGCCGCCGTGTCCGTGGCGTTGTGGTCGACGTCATTGTGTTCGCTCATCATGATCCGCACCCGTGATTGAGATTCGTCCGTCCTGTGTCTGGAAGATCGTCAGTGCCGAAAACGACACGTCCTGCCATTTCTGCTCGCTACTGTAGATGATGGTGACCGGCGTCTCCCCCATACGGGCCTTCTCCAGCACCTTGATGATCGGCGCAAAGGAGGAGGAATTCATGTATGACAGCCCGCGGAAGTCCAGCACCAGGCGCAGACCCTGTTGATCGGCCTGACCCATGGCGTCCAGTACCACGGGCAGCAGTGAGTCGTTGGCATTGCGCACAATGCTCTTGCCCTGGAAATGCAGCGTCAGCGCCGTCGCCGTGCTCGACTCCTGAATGCTCAGGGCGCCCTCGCTGAGTCGTTCGATACTCGTCATTCGCTTGCTCCGCAGTGTGTCGTTGCGTTCGTCTCTCACCGGCTCCTGGACAGAGCGGAGACGTTGAGGGTGTCGTCATCGAGCACGAAGTCCACGTCGGAATGCCCTTCATACATGATGCGGATCAGGCCCAGGCAGCTGCGCGCGTTGGCAATGGGTTCGCGCGAGAGTTCGCGGATGCGCTCCAGGTAGGCCTGATAGGGGTCCTGCACGCCACGGATCCATTGCAGGGTCTGGTCCAGCTCCCGGAGATGCCCGTGGGCTTCACTGCGAACCTTGTTCTTCACCTGTACGCAGACCGACTTGTCCCGCACTTTCACGTTCAGGCAGATGGGCTGGCTGCTGTCGCCGTACTTGATGCTGTTCTCGGCCAGTTCGCAGATCACCATGGTGTAGGTGTCCACTTCGGCGTGCGCCATGCCGGTGTCGGTGAGGAACGTCATGGCCTGCTGGTTGAGCTGTTCCACTTCCTGCCAGTCGGGGCGCAGGGTGAGATCCAGTTCATGCGTCATGGGGCGGCTCGCTGTCCGTGGCGTGTGGGGCCCGCAGGCGCGGGGTGGGCAGGTAGGTCCTGTTGGTGATCATGTCCGGGATCCGGTCGGCGGGCACGGGTCGGCCGCAGTAGTAGCCCTGGATGCAGGGGGAGCCGTTGGTGAGCAGGAAATCCAGTTGCTCCCGGGTCTCGACTCCCTCAGCGATCACGTCCAGGTCCATGGATTTCGCCATGGAGACCACCGCGGAGACGATGGCGGCCGAGCCGATGTCGTCGGGCAGGCCGTCGACGAAGGCCTTGTCGATCTTGATGCGGTCCACCGGGAGCTTGGTGATGTAGGCCAGGGATGCGTACTTGGTGCCGAAGTCGTCGATGGAGACCGTCACGCCGAGGTCGCGCAGCCGCTCCAGCTTGGCCACGACCTCGTCTTCGCCCTCGATGTACATGGTCTCGCTCAGTTCGAGATCGAGCCTGGACGGCGGGAAGCCGGCCTGCTCCAGAATGCCCTCGACCATGGGTACGAACTGTTCGTGACGGAGCTGACGCACCGCGACGTTGACGCTCATGGCGCCGGTGTCGATGCCGTCTGCCAGCCATTGCGCACCCTGGCTGCAGGCGTTTCGCAGGAGCTGTTCACCGAGCTGATGAATGAGTCCGGATTCCTCTGCCAGAGGGATGAAGTCGCTGGGCGGTATGAAGCCGTCGGTTGTTGTCTGCCATCGCGCCAGCGCCTCCATGCCCAGGACGGTGCCCTGTTCCACGTCCACCAGCACCTGATAATGCAGGGTGATCCCGTTTCCCTCAAGGGCCCGGCGTAGACGCGACTGCCAGGTGAGGCGGGTACCGATGCGGTCGCCGCCGTCCCGGGAGACGAACCGATAGCCGTTCTTGCCGTCCGATTTGACGCCGTACATGGCGTTGTCCAGGTCGCGCAGCAGGGCCTCGGTTTCGATGCCCCGGCAGTCGCTGTGAACGCCGATACTGGCGGTGAGAAAGAACTCCTGGCCTTCCAGCACCACCGGTTCGGCGATGCGGCCAAGCAGCTTCTCGGCGATCTGGGCGGTGCAGTCGGGGCCTTTCAGGCCGCGCAGGAGGACGAGGAACTCGTCGCCACCCATGCGGGCGATGGTGTCGGTGCCACGCAGGCAGTTCTCCAGCCGGCTGGCGACGATGCGCAGCATCTCGTCGCCGGCGCCGTGACCGAGCTGATCGTTCACCAGCTTGAAGCCGTCCAGGTCCACCAGCATCACGCCGAAGCGTTCGCTGGCTTCGGCGTCCCTCACCTCGGCCAGCCGGTCATGGAACAGCCGCCGGTTGGGCAGGCCGGTGAGGGTGTCGTAGTGGGCCATCTCGAACAGCTGTTCCTCGGCCTCTTTCTGGCCGGTGATGTCCGAGAGAATGCCGGTGTACTGGGCGACGCGACCGCCATGGTCGTGGACGGCAACCACCGAGAGCCATTCGGCGTAGGCGCTGCCGTTCTTGCGGCGGCCCCAGACCTCGCCCTGCCACTTGCCGTTCTGGCACAGGGCGCTCCAGATCTGCTCGACCAGCTCGGGGTCGGTCTGTCGGGTATTGATGAAGGCGGCCGGCTCACCCAGCGTCTCCTCCGGGCTGTATCCGGTGATGCGGGCGTAGGCGGGGTTCATGTCGATGACGCGCATGTCCTCATCCATGATGAGGATGCCTTCCGAGGCGTGTTCGAAGACCTGCGCGTTGAGGGCGATCTTCTCTGCGTCATGGGTGCGCGAGGTGACGTCCACGCCGAAGACATGAACCATG
>SLBZ01000108.1 GCA_007126095.1 Aquisalimonas sp. | reverse complement strand
CGCACCCCCATGGTGATCCGGAACTGCAATTGCGCCCCGGGCGTATCGCCGACCAGCGGCACAACCCGCAGTGGCGGATCCTGGCGGCCGGCGTAATAGCCGGCGATGGGCCCCCAGAGCACAGCCCCCTGCGTGATGCCTTCAGCCACGTCCTTCACCGCGTCACGCACCGGAGAAACCACCCGGGTGTCCGCCTGCAGTGCATAGGTCTTGACGCTGGCGCCGGTGCGGCGAAGGGGCACTACAGGCGGCGTGTCGGTGATCGCACCGATCCGCAACTCCGCCAGGGCGGGGTCGTGAAGGGAAGTGACGTCCAGGTCCGCGTCCTCCGGCACGACCAGGGAATACACCGAGCGGTAGTAGGCATTGGTGTTCTGAACCAGCTCGTATCCCGCGGCCACACCGATGATCACGTCACACACCCCGAGATCCAGCGTATTGCGGACAAAGCCCATGATCTGCGGCGCCCAGACGTAGCTCACCGGCACGCCGAGTTCCTCGGCCATCAGTTCGGCGATGCGGTTCTCGAACCCCTCGCCGTCGCGATTGGAGAAAGGCAGGTTGTTGCCGTCGGCACAGACCCGCAGTTGCCCGCGCTCGGTGATCTCCGGCGGACCGGCCAGGACGGGCGCCGCGGCGGCACCGGTCAGGCACAGCAACCCAAAGGCAACCATTGCCGTACGCCAGCTACGACGTTGCATTGCGCCCCCTTGTTCTGTGTGTTGGTCGTGGTGTGCTCGTGCTCACTCCTCCTCGATCACCTGCGGCCGGCCCCGTCCCACCTCGCCGTCGGCCCGCGCCTTCAGATAGCTGTAGATATGGCCCAAGTGCTCCATAACGTAGGGATCATCGGCAAAGGAGGGCATCACCTGGCCCGGCTGGACCTCCATCCCCTCCGCCACCGTGCGGCTGAACTCGTCGTAACCGCGGCGCTCGGCGGCGCGCACCAGGCTGGGCGCGAACGACGAACCGACGCCATCCGGCCCGTGGCACGCGGCACAACTGCGGGCATACGCCTCGTAACCCCGGAACGTGAGCTCATCCACCTTGCCGTCTTCCACCGTGTAGACACCGGGCTCGTGCACGCCGGAGTCGGCGCCGCTACCCGACGCGCTGGTCGGCCCGAATGCGATTGCCACGGACGCCACCGCACCAACGCCCAGTCCCATCCACAGCTTGTTGTTTATCGTCATACCGGCTCACCGTCTTGTTCGCTTGGCATGGAGCCGGTGCGGTAAAGCCGCACCGGCCGTGGCCCGTTCCGCCCCGGTTGCAGCAACCGGGGCGGGACGGGCGATCGGGGCGTTGCGGATCAACGATCGGGCAGACTGAAGACCGTCAGCACCCCGCCTAGCTTGGTGTAGTCATCAAGCGCGGCGAACACGCCCACGGCACCCAGGCCCTCTTCCGGATCGGTCAGGCCGGCGGCAAGACCGATGCCGGCCCAGCCACCAACACCGGAGAGCACGGCAACATACTGCTTGCCTTCGTGCTGGAAGGTGTTGATGTTGCCGATAATTCCGGACGGGGTCTTGAACTGCCACAGGTGGTCTCCAGTCTCCAGATCCACGGCCTTGATGTAGCCCTCAAGGGTCCCGTAGAAGGCGACGTTGCCGGCTGTGGTCAGAGCACCACTCCAGACGGCGAAGCGCTCGTCGATCTCCCACACCACTTCACCCGCAACCGGATCCCATGCCATGAAGCTGCCAAGGCCACCATGGCCTCCGGCCTCCTCAGGTGACGGCATCATGTTGAGGGTGGCACCCACGTAGGGCTGCCCGGAGACGTACTCGGTCTCGTGGGGCTCGTAGTCCATGCAGATCCGGTTGATGCCGGCGTAGATCAGGCCGGTCTCCGGGGAGTAGGAACTGGGCTGCATGTTCTTCGCGCCCATGGCCGTGGGGCAGATGCCGGTGGTGTTCACGTCCACACCCTGCTCAAAGGTGCTGTACTCCGGATCCACCTGCGGACGCCCGGTCTCCATATCGTAGTGGGTGGCCCAGTTGGTCTCCGGCGCGAACTTCTCCGCCACCAGCAGCTCGCCGGTCTCGCGGTCCAGCAGGAAACCGAAGCCGGTGCGATCGATGATCGCCAGGCCCTTGCGGTCCTCGCCGTTCCACTCCACGTCGATCAGCTGGTTCTCGTTGACGCCGTCGTAGTCCCATTCGTCGAATGGCACTTTCTGGTAGACCCACTTCGCTTCACCGGTGTCGGCGTCACGCGCAAACACGGTGATGGCCCACTTGTTGTCGGCCGGCTCACCGTCGATCGCTCGTTGCGCCGGGTTCCAGGTGCCGGGGTTGCCAGTGCCGTAGTAGATGAGGTTGAGCTCCGGGTCGTAGGTGACCCAGCCCCAGGGGGCACCGCCACCACGCTCCCACTCGTCATCCGGCCAGGTGGTGACACCCAGATCCGCCTCGCCCACCGGCTCGCCCATCATCAGGGTGGTTTCCGGGTCCAGCAGCACATCGCTGTCCGGCCCCTGTGAGTACCCGCGCCATTCCATTTCGCCGGTCTCGGCGTTGTAGGCCGTGATGTGGCCACGGACGCCGAACTCACCACCGCTGTTGCCGACTATGACCTTGTCGTTCACCACCAGCGGCGACATGGTCATGGTCTCGCCCTCGGTGTGATCGCCGTTGTCGGCACTCCAGAGGAGTTCACCGTCTTCGGCGTTGAGCGCGATAACGGTGTTGTCCGCCTGATTGAGATACAGACGGCCATCCGCATAGGCCAGGCCACGATTGACGGTGTCACAGCACATCACCGGGATGACGCGGGAATCCTGGTCAGGCTCGTACATCCAGAGCACCCGGCCATCCTCTTCCAGATCCAGTGCATAAATCCGGTTGGGGAAGGGGGTGTGGATGTACAGCCGGCCGTCACCCACATACAACGGCCCCCCCTCATGGCCGCGCAGAACACCGGTTGAGAACTGCCAGGTGGGTACCAGATCCTGAACATTGTCCCGATTGATCTGGTCCAGACGGCTATAGCGGTTACCGGCGTAGTTCCCGAGCTGGGTTGGCCAGAGTTCGGGATCGTCCTGCATGTCGAGGACGCTCTGATTCGCCTGAACGCCCGTGGTTGCCATGGCCGCGATTGCCGCGGCCGCCAAACAGTGTCGAATTCTGATCATGACTCCTCCTCCAAGAGGTACTGCACTGCAGCGCTTGTTTTCGTTGTAAACCAACTGTTCGATTAATCGATCCGCTACAACCCTCCTCACCAGATTCCACAGCATCACTGCTCTGTTGCGATCGGGCCCTGCCGCATCCTCCGGTTGCCCGTTCAGCGGCCCCTCGGCCGCACCCTTGCCCGGTCATGCATGCAATGCACCTCGCGCCTTCGCGGTGTGCGTCGCGATGACATCCATCAACGGTGGCGACAGGCAGTCGTAGGGCTCTAGGCCGCGCCGCCGCAGATCCGAGCGCACGTCGTCCATCTGCTCCGGTGGTGTCCCCGATTCGATGATCGACGACACGAATGCCGCGAACTCCGGCGGAGCCCAGCCTTCTTCACGGAACAATTCGGGATGGATGAAGTCGAGACCGTAGAAGGGATGGTCCTTGTTCTCGATCCGGCCGTACATGTGGACGCCGCAGTCGCGGCAAGCGTGGCGCTGGATGACGGCGCTCGAATCGATGGTTTCAAGCTTGTTTTCGTTGGCGGTGACACTGACCTTGTCCCGCGGGACGACGGCCACCATGGAGAAAAGGGCGCCTTCGGGTTTCCAGCACTTGGTGCAACCGCAGGCGTGATTGTGGGCGACCTGCGCGTCGACTTTGACCTGGACGGGGTCCTGGCTGCACTTGCACACCAGTGTTCCGCCGCTGAAACCAGAGTCTTCCCGGGGCTTGCCCCGGTCGATCACCGGATGAATCGAGACTGCGTTGGCCATGATTCCGTGCCTCCCGTAACCGACCACCGGTAACGACCGGTGGTCACACTGACTTTCGAACCGCTGCTGACTCGCTCACGTCGTTGACAGGTAAGGGGTAGATATAATAGTAGCAGCGGTCTGAAAACCCGCGACCCCCTCCACTTGCGACCGGAGGCTCCGGGTTTTCCTGTGCGGGATCGCGGAGTTGTCTATACTCAGGCTACCGGCTGGCGGGACCGGGCCTAAGCATGTTGCTCCCGCCATCATCTGCCGTTCTATTACGGGGAGGAGTAGCTCTATGTGGACCAAGCCTGCTTACAACGACATTCGACTCGGGTTTGAAATCAACCTGTACGTCACCGCCCGGTGACGTTGTCAGGGGCCGGCAGTGGCCGGCCCCGACCCTTCCGGACCAGTCAGCCGATGCGCATTCGCGTGCTAGGATCTGCCGCGGGCGGCGGATTCCCCCAGTGGAACTGCAACTGCCCGAGGTGCCGTGAGGCACGATCCGGCCGGCTGGCGGAGGAAAGCCGCACCCAGTCGTCCATCGCGGTTAGCGCGGATGGTGACCGCTGGCTGCTGATCAACGCCTCACCCGATATCCGCGCACAGGTGCTCGCCACCCCCGAGCTGCAACCCGGGCGCGACGCCCGCGATACCGGCATTGCTGCCGTGGCGCTCATGGACAGCCAGATCGATCACGTCACCGGCCTGCTGATGCTGCGCGAGAGCACCACGCCGCTGCCCATCTACTGCAGCGAGCGGTCCGAGGAGGACCTGCGGACCGGATTCCCGATCCTCGAGATCCTGTCGCACTACTGCGGCACCCAGGTCCACAACCTGCCGCTGGATGGCCAGGCGGTAGAGCCGCCGGAAGTGCCCGGGATCCGTTTCACGCCCGTGGCGCTGACCAGCAAGGCGCCGCCCTACTCACCCCATCGCGCCGACCCGCAGCCCGGCGACAATCTGGGGCTGTTCCTGGAGGACCGCCGCAGTGGGCGCACCGCTTTCTATGCCCCGGGGCTGGGCGAAATGGAGCCACAACTGGAACCATGGCTCGCCAGCGCCGATGTGCTACTGGTGGACGGCACCACCTGGGCCGACGACGAGATGCAGCACACCGTCGGCGGCCGCAAGACCGCCCGGGAAATGGGCCACATGCCCCAGACCGGGCCGGGCGGCATGATCGAGCACCTGCGCCGCTTTCCCGATGCGCGCCGCATTCTCATTCACATCAACAACACCAACCCCATCCTCGACCCCGCGTCCTGCGAGCGGGCGCAACTGGCCGAGGAGGGGATCGAGGTTGCCCATGACGGCATGGTCATCGAGCTCTGAAGCCTGGAGCCGCGAGGAATTCGAGCAGCAGCTGCGGGCGCTCGGGCGGTATTACCATTTCCACCACCCCTACCAGAAGATGATGGCCGCCGGGGAGCTCACCCGCGAGCAGATGCAGGGGTGGGTGATCAACCGCTATTACTATCAGATCAATATTCCGCGCAAGGACGCCGCCGTGCTGGCCAACTGCCCGGACCGTGACGTCCGCCGCCGGTGGATTCAACGGATCATCGACCACGACGGCGATGACCGGAACGACGGCGGCATTGCCGCCTGGCTGGCGCTGGGCGACGCGGTCGGTGTCTCGCGCGAGCGCATGACGTCGCTGGACGAAGTCCTCCCGGGCGTGCGCTTCGCCGTGGACGCCTACCACAACTTCGCCCGGCAACAGCCGTGGCAGGAGGCGGTGTGCTCATCGCTGACCGAGCTGTTCGCACCCGATGCGCACCGCTCAAGGCTGGAGACGTGGCCGCGCCATTACCCCTGGGTGGACCGCGCGGGCCTGGCCTATTTCGAGAACCGACTCGGGCAGGCCCGCGAGGATGTCAGGCACGGCCTGGCGCTGACCCTGGATCTGTTCGACACCCGCGAGCGCCAGGAGCGCGCACTGGAGGTGCTGCGCTTCAAACTGGACGTTCTGTGGACCATGCTTGATGCCATGTACCTGGCTTACGTGGTGGGCATGCCGCCCTACCACGCCGTGCGGGAGGGAGACTGAATGGATAGCGCCACACCCATCGCGCTGGCCCGCGGCGTGCGCCTGCAGTGGGAACCCGCCCAGCAGGCCCGCGTACTGCTCTACCCGGAGGGCATGGTGCAGCTGAATGAATCCGCCGGCGAAATTCTCGCGCTGTGCGACGGTCGAACCCTTGCGGACCTCATCGACGAACTCTCGCGCCGGTTCCCGGACGCGGACATCGCCGACGATGTGGTGGAGTTTCTGACGGACGCCCGCAGCCAGGGGTGGGTCCAGTGGGAGGAGCAGGGCCATGAGCACTGAAGCAGTCGCCACTTCGCAGCCCGCCGCACGGCCCCTGCAGGGCATGCCGCTGTGGCTGCTGGCCGAGGTCACCTATCGCTGCCCGCTGCAGTGTGCCTACTGCTCCAACCCCCTCGGATTTGCGCACTACCGCGACGAACTCGACACCGAGCAGTGGCTCAGCGTGTTCCGCCAGGCCCGGGAGCTGGGCTCGGTCCAGCTCGGCCTCTCCGGCGGCGAGCCGCTGCTGCGCAAGGATCTGGAGATTCTCGTGGGCGAAGCCCACACCATGGGCTTCTACACCAACCTGATTACCTCCGGGGTCGGCATGGACGAAGCGCGCCTGGCACGGCTGCGGGAAGCGGGGCTGGATCACATCCAGCTCAGTTTCCAGGCCGACGACAGCGAACTCTCGGACATGGTGGCCGGCCGGGGCCATTTCGAGCACAAACAGGCCATCGCCCGGGCGATCCATGCGCAGGGCTATGCGATGGTCTTCAACATCGTCCTGCACCGGCTGAACCTGGACCACATCGACAGCATCCTGCAGCTGGCCTGGGATCTGGGCGCCGACCACGTGGAACTGGCCAATACCCAGTACCACGGCTGGGCCTTCCATAACCGCGCCGCCCTCATGCCCACCCGCGCGCAGATCCAGCACGCGGAAGCCGTGACCGAACGCTGGCGGCAGAAGGTGGACGGCCGCATGCGGATCTTCTTTGTCGCCTCGGACTACTACGATGGCAAGGCCAAGCCGTGCATGAACGGCTGGGGCACCACCTTCCTGGGCGTGGCCCCCGATGGCCGGGCGCTACCCTGCCACGGGGCGGCGGGGCTCCCGGGACTGTCACTGCCGTCGGTAGTGGATACACCGCTGCGGGCGATCTGGGAAGACTCCGAAGCGTTCAACATCTTCCGGGGCGACGACTGGCTGCCCGAGCCCTGTGCGAGCTGTGAAATCCTCAACCAGTGCCACGGCGGCTGCCGCTGCCAGGCTTACCTGCTCGCCGGTGATCCCGCCGTCACCGACCCGACCTGCCCGAAGTCGCCGGTGCACGAGCAGGTTATTGAAGCAGTGGAGGCCGCGGACCGGCACCGACCGGTGCCGCCGCTGGTTTTCCGAACCGTCGAGAACAGCCGCAAGCTCCGCTCCGGCGGCTAACCGCCGGGCGTGCGCCGTCACGCAACGCCGAGACCACCCGCAAGGGCTTTGCGACACCGACATTCCGCATCGTCG
>SLBZ01000121.1 GCA_007126095.1 Aquisalimonas sp. | reverse complement strand
TGCCCAGGCCGAAGTAGCGTGCCTCGGGGTGGCCGATGTAGATGCCGCTGACGGCCGCGGTGGGCACCATGGCCTTGCTCTCGGTCAGCTCCAGGCCGATACGCTGCTCCGGCTCCAGCAGTTCCCACAGCAGGTCCTTCTCGGTGTGGTCCGGGCAGGCCGGGTAGCCGGCGGCCGGGCGGATACCGGCGTACTTCTCCTTGATGAGGTCCTCGTTGGCCAGCTCCTCGTCCGGTTGGTAGCCCCAGTACTCCTTGCGCACCCGCTCGTGCAGATGCTCGGCAAAGGCCTCGGCGAGGCGGTCGGCCAGGGCCTTGACCATGATGCTGTTGTAGTCGTCATGGTCGGCCTCGAAGCGCTTGATGTGCTCGTCGATGCCGATGCCCGCGGTGCAGGCGAACGCGCCCATGTAGTCCGTCTTGCCGCTCTCCTTCGGCGCCACGTAGTCGGACAGCGCCTGGTTGGGTCGGCCTTCGGGCTTTTCGTTCTGCTGACGCAGGTGGTGCAGGGTGGCCAGTTCCTCGGTGCGCGAGTCGTCCGTGTACAGCACGGTGTCGTCGCCCACGGCGTTGGCCGGCCACAGGCCGAACACGGCGCGCGCGGTGACCCACTTCTCGTTGACCATCTGCTCCAGCATCGCCTTTGCGTCCTCGAAGAGTTTGCGGGCGTGCTCGCCCACTACCTCGTCCTCGAGGATCTTGGGATAGCTGCCGGCCAGTTCCCAGCTCTTGAAGAACGGCGTCCAGTCGATGTACTTCGTCAGCTCTTCCAGCGGGTAGTCGTCCAGGACCTGCACCCCGAGCTGCTTGGGCGCCACCGGTTCAAAGGCGTCCCAGTCCACCGGCGTACGGTTCTCCCGCGCCTTGTCGATGGAGATCCACTTCTGCTTCTTCTGCCGTGCGGCGTGCTGTTCCCGGACCTTGTCGTACTCTTCCTTGAGCTTGCCCACGAACTCCTTGCGCCGGGTTTCGCTGAGCAGGTTGGAGGCCACGCCCACGCCCCGCGAGGCGTCTTTCACGTAGATGACCTCGTTGGAGTACTGCGGATCGATCTTCACCGCTGTATGCACGCGCGAGGTGGTGGCGCCGCCGATGAGCAGGGGCTGCGTCATCTTGCGCCGCTCCATCTCCTTGGCCACATGCACCATCTGCTCCAGCGACGGCGTGATCAGGCCGGAGAGGCCGATGATGTCCACGTCTTCCTTCTCGGCGGTGTCCAGGATCACTTCCGCCGGCTGCATGACGCCGATGTCGGTGACCTTGAAGTTGTTGCACTGGAGCACGACACCGACGATGTTCTTGCCGATGTCGTGGACGTCGCCCTTCACCGTGGCCATGAGAATGTGCGCGGCGGGCTTGTCGCCTTCCTTCTTCTCGGCCTCAATGTAGGGCAGCAGCACCGCCACGGCCTTTTTCATGACGCGGGCGGACTTCACCACCTGCGGCAGGAACATCTTGCCGTCGCCGAACAGGTCGCCCACCACGTTCATGCCGTCCATGAGCGGCCCTTCGATCACCTCGATGGGACGGTCATAGGCCTGGCGGGCCTCTTCGGTGTCATCCTCGACGTAGTCGACGATGCCCTTGACCAGCGCGTGTTCCAGCCGTTTTTCCACGGGCTGCTCGCGCCAGGACAGGTCCTCTTCCTTCTTCTTGCCGCCCTGGTTCTTGTAGCTCTCGGCCAGGTCCAGCAGGCGCTCGGTGGCGTCTTCGCGGCGGTTGAGGATGACGTCCTCGACGTGCTCGAGCAGTTCCTTGTCGATGTCGTCGTAGACCTCGATCTGCCCGGCGTTGACGATCGCCATGTCCAGCCCCGCCTTGATGGCGTGGTACAGGAAGGCCGAGTGCATGGCCTCGCGCACGGCATTGTTGCCGCGGAACGAGAACGACAGGTTCGACAGCCCACAGGAAACCTTGGCGTGGGGCAGGTTCTCCTTGATCCAGCGGGTGGCCTCGATGAAGTCGATACCGTAGTTGTTGTGCTCCGGGATGCCGGTGGCCACCGGGAAGCAGTTCGGGTCGAAGATGATGTCTTCGGCCGGGAACTCGGCCTTTTCCACCAGCAGGTCGTAGGCGCGCTTGCAGATCTCGATGCGGCGATCCAGGGTGTCCGCCTGGCCTTCCTCGTCAAAGGCCATGACCACCACGGCAGCGCCGTAGTGCTTGAGCTTCTCGGCCTGTTCCAGGAACGGCTCTTCGCCTTCCTTCAGGGAGATGGAGTTCACCACCGGCTTGCCCTGGGTGCACTTCAGACCGGCTTCCAGCACCTCCCAGTTGGAGGCGTCGATCATCAGCGGCACCCGGGCGATGTCCGGCTCCGCAGCCACCAGCTTGAGGAAGTCTTCCATGGCCTGGACGGCGTCGATCATGCCCTCGTCCATGTTGACGTCGATGATCTGCGCGCCGCCGTCGACCTGGTCCTTGGCCACTTCCAGGGCGGTGTCGTAGTCGCCTTCCTTGATCAGCCGCTTGAAGCGCGCCGAGCCGGTGACGTTGGTGCGCTCGCCGATGTTGATGAACGAGGCGTCGGCGCCGGCGTTGAACGGTTCCAGCCCGGACAGGCGCATGGCGCGCTCGACTTCCGGCACCTTGCGCGGCGGCAGATCCTGGGTGGCCTCGCGCAGCGCCTTGATGTGCTCCGGCGTGGTGCCGCAGCAGCCGCCGATGATGTTGACGAAACCGCTCTCGGCGAAGTCCTTCACATACTTCGCCATCTCTTCCGGGGACTGGTCGTATTCGCCGAATTCGTTGGGCAGACCGGCGTTCGGGTAGATGGCGACGTAGGTGTCCGCCACTCGGGAGATCTCTTCCACGAACGGGCGCATCTGCTCGGCGCCTAGCGCGCAGTTCAGTCCCACCGTGAACGGGTTGGCGTGGCGCACGGAGTTCCAGAACGCCTCGGTGGTCTGGCCGGAGAGGGTGCGGCCGGAGGCGTCGGTGATGGTCCCGGAGATCATCACTGGCAGGCGGTAGCCGAGTTCCTCGAACAGCAGTTCGGTGGCGTACACCGCCGCCTTGGCATTGAGCGTGTCGAAGATGGTCTCGATGAGGATCATGTCCGCACCACCCTCGACCAGGCCACGCCCGGCTTCCAGGTAGGCGGTGCACAGCTCGTCGAAGGTGACGTTGCGGTAGCCGGGGTTGTTCACGTCCGGCGAAATGGAGCCGGTGCGGTTGGTCGGCCCCAGAGCGCCCGCCACGAACCGGGGCCAGCCGGGGTTCTCGGCTTCCGCGGCGTCGCAGGCCTCGCGGGCCAGGCGCGCGGATTCCACGTTCAGCTCATGGACCAGGTCTTCCAGGTGGTAGTCGGCCTGGGCGATGGTGGTGGAGCTGAAGGTGTTGGTCTCGACGATGTCGGCGCCGGCGGCGAGGTTGTCCGCGTGGATCTCGCGGATGATGTCCGGGCGCGTGAGCGACAGGAGGTCGTTGTTGCCCTGGAGGTCACCGGGGCGGTCCTTGAACCGCTCGCCGCGGAAGTCTTCCTCGGTCAGGGGATACTGCTGAATGCTCGTCCCCATGCCGCAATCCAGGAACAGAATTCGTTCGTTGATCGCCTGTTTGAGCTTATCGATTTGGGTAGTCATTCGGTCTCAAGTGGTTGCGATGGAAACTCATCTCAGCCGGGCATTATAACGTGAGACTTCGGAGTAACGAGAGGGTGGGTCGCGAAAGCCCCGCCATACGGGGGTTGAAGGGCTCGGGGAGGGCGCCGTGGGGCGGTTCTGGCGGTTATTGAATTCTATTCATAGTTTTGTTGAGAATTATTGGATTCCGCCCCGCCGTGTTCCGCGCAGACGACCAGATGACGGAAAAGTGCCCGCTGTTCGCGTTTCTGCGGAAGATATTCCGGATGCCACTGCACGCCCAGCATGAAGGGGGCGTCGGGGTGTTCGATGGCCTGCGTGATGCCGTTGTCCTCGTGGGCCACGGGCAGGAGCGAGTCGGCCGGGCTGCGGATGGCCTGTCGGTGGAGAGAGTTCACGTGACAGTAGGTCCGTCCCAGGGCTTTCGCCAGTTGGCTATGGGGGCGGATGCGCACGGCCTTCTGCGGCCAGATGGTCCAGAGGTTGGGCGTCTCACTGTAGTAGGCCCGCAGGTCCTGGTAGAGCGTGCCACCGCAGACCACGTTCAGCAGTTGCGCCCCGCGGCAGATGCCGAGCACGGGCAGCCCGCGGTCCAAAGCGCCCTTGAGCAGGCGGGTTTCCAGGTCGTCACGGTCGGTGTCGCCGCCCATGGCGGTCTTGGTGCTGAGCAGGCGTCGCAGCAGCCAGAACAGCGGGAACAGGGCCAGGGTGGCCAGAAAGCGCGGCAGACTGCGGCTGCTGTGACGCAGGCTACGCATCGAAGGCGTGGCTGGTTCCTCGCCGTACAGGCTCGGGTCCACGTCGGCGCCGCCGCCGATGATCACCGCATCCACCGCCTCCACGGCCATGGGATGGGCAGGCGTAATGCGCACGGCACGACCTCCGGCCATCCACACCGCGAAACGCGTACATAGCCAGGCGGCAGTGCCGCCCCGGTTGGGGCCTGTTACACCAACAACTGGCTTCATTCCGTCAGCCAGCCCGCTGTCTGCTGCGCCCAGTCCTGATCGACCCGGGCGATACTCGGCGGGCGGCGTTTGAGGTAGGCGACGCTCATGCGTGCCATGCGTTCGGGGCGCGCGGCCAGCCACTCCACCATGACCCAGCCGTTCCACTCGGCGGCCAGGGTCCACTGCTTCTCGTCCACCCGGCAGTTGGGGAGCCGGTAGTGGAAGGCCGGTCTCGGTTTGACAAGGGCGGCGTCAGGCACACCGCGAACGGCCCTGTCACCGAGCAGGTGGCGGAACAGCGGCAACATGTCCAGGACCCGGTTGCGGGTAGCGTTGTAGGTGAGGTAATCGTCAACCAGTTGCTCCAGGTCCGGCGTGTAGCCGGGGTCGAGCACCAGCCGCCGGTAGGGGTGGGGGAATTCGTTGATGTACGGCGTGATCCGGCGGCTCCAGTCGATCTCCCCCTGAACATGCAGCCAGTCGTACAGCAGGAAGAAGGCCCGCAGAATCGCCGTCAGGTGGTCCGTCTCCAGCGATGCCGCTTCGGGGTTCAGGTGCAGGCCGAATGCGTAGAACACGGATGCGCGCGTGCCGCGGGCGTCGCTGTCCTGCAGCGCAACGCGCAGGGCTTCCAGTTCGTGCACCTCTGGGAACGGTATCGGTGGCGTGACGATCTCGTGGGGCACGACGGTGCCAGCGACCCGGGCCAGCAGGTCGTCGACCCGGTCCCGGTGGAGGGGCTCGTCGAGATTGAAGCCGAGACCCTCAAGCAGTTGCAGGTAGCTGCCGTCCTTGAGCAGCGCCGTATCGATCTCGGTGGTGAAGGTGCCCCAGCGGGTGCCGGTGATCCGGTGCGAGAAACGGCTGTCGCGCACGATGTCGCCGCCGTAGAGCGCGGCGACCTTGGCGGAGATGGTTTCCAGGTCGAGGCCGGCGAACTCCAGTTCCACACCGAGACGGCGGATGTCGCCGCTGGCCGTGGTCAGCGCAGCGGGTAGCGGAAAACTCATGCCCGGCTCCTTGGCCTCGGGGTTGCGGGATGAACGAACAGGATGGATTCTGAACGCCTACACGATAACCCGATCCAATCCACTTCGGAACCGGCGCATGACGCGGCCGGGACGTGGTTGGTGCGCGCAGCCCAGGAGGCGACATGAAACTGGAAACACAGGCCATTCACTCTGGTTATTCCCCGGATCCCACCACGAAGGCGGTGGCCGTACCCATCTACCAGACCACGTCGTACGCGTTCGACGATACACAGCACGGTGCCGACCTCTTCGACCTCAAGGTGGAAGGAAACATCTACACCCGTATCATGAACCCCACCAACGCCGTGCTGGAGCAGCGCGTGGCCGAAATGGAAGGCGGCATCGCCGGTTTGGCGGTGAGCTCGGGCATGGCGGCCATCACCTACGCCATCGAGACCATCACCGAGGTCGGGGACAACATCGTCACCACCAGCCAACTCTACGGCGGCACCTACAACTTCTTCGCCCACGCGCTGCCGCGCCGTGGCGTGGAGGTGCGGTTCGTCTCCCATGACGACCTGGACGGCATGGCCGCACAGATCGACGACCGGACCAGGGCCGTCTTCTGCGAGAGCGTGGGCAACCCGTCGGGCAACGTCGTGGACGTGGAGCGCCTGGCCGCGCTGGCCCACGAGCGGGGCGTGCCGCTCATGGTGGACAACACTGTGCCGAGCCCCTACCTGTGGCGGCCCATCGAGCAGGGCGCGGATATCGTCATCCATTCGCTCACGAAGTACATGGGCGGGCATGGCACCACCGTGGCCGGCGTCATCGTGGACTCCGGCAACTTCCCCTGGGCGGATTACCCGAAGAAGTTCAGCATGCTGAATGAACCGGACCCGTCCTACCACGGTGTCGTCTACACCGAGGCGCTGGGGCCGGCGGCATACATCGGCCGTGCCCGGGTGGGGCCGCTGCGGAACACCGGTTCGGCGCTGTCGCCCATGAACGCGTTCCAGATTCTCCAGGGCATCGAAACGCTGCCCTTGCGCATGGATCGCCACTGCGAGAACGGCCTGAAGGTGGCGCAGCACCTGGAGGCGCAGGATCAGGTCACCTGGGTGAAGTACGCCGGCCTGGAGAGCAGTCCGGATCACCGTCTGGCGCAGAAGTACATGAACGGGCGTGCGGCCGGCATCCTCAGCTTCGGGGTCAAGGGCGGAGCCGAGGCGGGGGCGAAGTTCATCGATGCCCTGCAGCTCATCACCCGGCTGGTGAACATCGGTGACGCCAAGTCCCTGGCCTGTCATCCGGCCACCACCACCCACCGGCAGCTGAACGACGACGAGCTGGAGCGGGCGGGTGTGACCCGCGACATGGTGCGGCTGTCAGTGGGGTTGGAGCATATCGACGACATCATCGACGATATCGATCAGGCCCTGACCGCGGCGAAGTGATCGGGAAGACCGATCAGCTCGGGCGGGTCACGCCGTGACCCGCTCGAACTCGGTGGACTTGCAGCCCGGGCACGGGGGGATGTGTCCGGCTTTCTCGAAGTGCATGGTCTTGCCACAGCTCAGGCAACGCAGCTCCCCGGGGCTGGTTATTTCTCCGGTGTGGTAGCGGGCCTCCGCCTGCCACTGGCGGTTGAGCTCGATCCACTCGAGTCGGGTGCTGTCGGCGATGGTGCTGAAGCGGTCGTACAGCCAGGAGCCGATCAGCTGCATGTCCATGCGGAACCAGTCGCGCAGGTCGTCGCTCTTGTCGTCGCGGGTAAGAAAGCTCGCGGCGTCTTCCACGTCGCGCTTTAGGTAGTCGCTGATGCGCTCCGCTTCCTCGGCCGAGAGTTCACCGAACTCCACCGCCTTGCGGCGGGCGTGCTCCAGGGCCTGGCGCAGCCGGGGCCGGGCGTCCTCACCGGCCTGCTCGAGCGCATCCGTCACGCGCTGAAGCATCTTCTCATAGCCCTCGAGCTGGCGTTTGTCCTGCGGCTGCCTGTTGTCCGTCATGCCGGTCTCCTGCGTGTGAGTCTCTGCCTCCTAGATTGCAGGGCCGTGGCCGCTGTCACAAGTGCCGTCGGCCCCGGGCATCGGCAGTTGCACCCCGATTGCCGTATACTTCCGCCTTTCCCCGCGATCAAGCCGAAGACCACGAGCCACAACATGAGTATGGACGACGCCTACAAGCCGGAGATCATCGAAGCCGACGCGCAGCGTTTCTGGGACGAAAACCGGACGTTCCAGGTCACCGAGGAGCCGGGGCGCGAGACCTTCTACTGCCTCTCCATGTTCCCGTACCCCAGCGGCAAGCTGCACATGGGGCATGTGCGCAACTACACCATCGGCGACGTCATGACCCGCTACCAGCGCATGCAGGGGCGCAATGTGCTCCAGCCCATGGGCTGGGACGCCTTCGGCCTGCCTGCGGAGAACGCCGCCATGCAGAACAACGTGCCGCCGGCGCAGTGGACGCGGGAGAACATCGCTGCCATGCGTGGGCAGCTCAAGCAGCTCGGCTTCGGCTATGACTGGTCGCGAGAGTTCGCCACCTGTGACCCGTCCTACTACAAGTGGGAGCAGTGGCTGTTCACGCGTCTGTATCGCAAGGGGCTCGCCTACCGTGCCGTGGCCACGGTGAACTGGGACCCGGTGGACCAGACCGTGCTCGCCAACGAACAGGTAGTGGACGGCAAGGGCTGGCGCTCCGGTGCCACCGTGGAGCGTCGCGAGATCCCGCAGTGGTTCCTGCGCATCACCGACTACGCGGACGAGCTGCTGGACGCGTTGGATGACATGCCCGGCTGGCCGGAGCAGGTGCGCGCCATGCAGCGCAACTGGATCGGCCGCTCCGAGGGCGTGGAGCTGGCGTTTGCCATCCACGGCCGCGAGGAGACCCTGAGCGTCTACACAACCCGGCCGGATACGCTGTTCGGCGTGAGCTACATGGGGCTTGCTCCGGAGCACCCGCTTACCCGCGAGCTGGCGGAGAGCAACCCGGAGATCGCCGCCTTTGTGGAGGAGTGCAACAAGGCCGGCGTCGCCGAGGCCACCGTCGCCACCATGGAGAAGAAGGGGCTGGATACCGGCCTGCGCGCTGTTCACCCGCTCACCGGCGAAGAGATCCCCGTGTGGATCGCCAACTTCGTGCTCATGACCTATGGGTCGGGGGCCATCATGGCCGTGCCCGCCCATGACCAGCGTGACTGGGAGTTCGCCACCAAGTACGGCCTGCCCATCCGCCCGGTGATTGCACCGGCCGACGGCGGCGAGCCGGACGTGAGCGCCGAGGCGTTCACCGACAAGGGCGTGCTGGTCAACTCCGGGGATTACACCGGCATGACCTCCGATGAGGCGTTCGAGGCCATCGCCGGCTGGCTGCAGCAGCGCGGCATTGGTGAGCGCCAGACCAACTACCGCCTGCGCGACTGGGGCGTCTCGCGCCAGCGCTACTGGGGCGCGCCCATCCCCATCATCAATTGCCCCACCTGCGGCCAGGTACCGGTGCCGGACGACCAGCTCCCAGTGGAGCTGCCGGAGGACGTGCAGTTCGACGGTGCCGGCTCGCCGCTCAAGCAGATGCCCGAGTGGTACCGCACTACCTGCCCGCAGTGCGGCGGCGCGGCGGAGCGTGAAACCGACACCTTCGATACCTTCATGGAGTCGTCCTGGTACTTCGCCCGCTTCGCCTGCGCGGACAACGACGGCGCCATGCTGGATGACCGCGCCGGCTACTGGCTGCCGGTGGATCAGTACATCGGTGGCATCGAGCACGCCATCCTGCATCTGCTCTATGCGCGTTTCTACCAGAAGGTGATGCGCGACGAAGGGCTGACCATCGCCGACGAGCCCTTCACCAACCTGCTGACGCAGGGCATGGTGCTGAAGGACGGCGCCAAGATGTCGAAGTCCAAGGGCAACACCGTGGACCCGCAGGCCCTGGTAGAGCGTTATGGCGCCGATACCGTGCGACTGTTCGCCATGTTTGCGGCACCGCCGGAGCAGTCTCTGGAATGGTCCGATTCCGGTGTGGAGGGCGGCTACCGCTTTCTCAAGCGCCTGTGGCATCTGGTGCGCAATCACACCGCCCAGGGGGCGGCCCCGGCGCTGGATGTGGCCGGCCTCACCGACGCGCAGCGGGATACCCGGCGCAAGGTGCACGAGACCATCCGCAAGGCCAGCGAGGACATCGGCCGCCGTTTCACCTTCAACACCGGTATCGCCGGGGTCATGGAGCTGGTGAACACCCTCTACAAGGCCATCGACGATGACAGCGAGCAGGGCCGCGCCGTGATGCAGGAGGGGCTGGAGGCGTCGGTGCTGATCCTCGCGCCCATCGTGCCGCACATCTGTCACCGGCTCTGGCAGGCGCTGGGCCACGACGATGCAGTGGTGGATGCCGCCTGGCCGCAGGTGGACGCGGATGCGCTCACCCAGGACACGCTGGAGATCGTGGTGCAGGTCAATGGCAAGCTGCGGGGCAACATCCAGGTGCCGGCAGACGCTGAGCGCGATGCCATCGAGACCGCCGCTCTGGACGAGCCCAACGTGCAGCGTTTCATCAGCGACAAGACGGTGCGCAAGGTGATCGTTGTCCCGGGTAAACTGGTGAACGTCGTCGCCAACTGACCCTCAATCGCGGAGGTTCCATGCGTAGCCTGCGGCGCATCCTGATCGTGATGCTCATCCTGGCGCTGGCCGGGTGCGGCTGGCATCTCCGTGGCTCCGCGCCGGGCACGGCATCCCTGGAAGGCGTGTCCGTGGTGGTGGACAGTCAGATCGGGCAGGGCGAGCTGATCCGGGAGCTTCGCCGCACGCTGGCGGCCGCCGGTGCGGATGTGCGCAACAGTGGCGACGGCCCGCGGCTGGTCATCGAAAGCGAAAGCCGTGACCGGCAGCAGCTCAGTGTTGCGGCCGGAGGCGACACGGAAGAGTACGAACTGCGCTATCGGGTGCGCTGGTCCATCCGCGACGGCGATGGCGAGACTCTTGCCGGTCCGGACACCTTCGAGCAGATCCGTGAATACCGTTTTGACCGCGCTGCCGTGCTCGGCAGTTCAGAGCGCGAGGAGGCGCTGCTGGAAGAGTTGCGCCGCGACGTCGCCTTTCTGCTGACCGAGCGCGTGCAGGCAACCCTGGGCGAATGAGATGCGTCTGAAGCCTGAGCAGGTCGCCGATACCCTGGAACGCAGCCTGCCGCTGGTCTGGCTGATCACCGGCGATGAGCCGTTGCTGGTCGGCGAGGCCATGGACGCGGTGCGCGTCGCAGCCCGGCAGGCCGGGCACACGGAGCGGGAGGTGCTCGAGGTGGAAGCGGGGTTCGACTGGCAGCGCCTGGCGGCCGCCGCGGACAACCTGTCCCTGTTTGGCGATCGCCGCATCATCGAACTGCGCATGCCCACCGGCAAGCCTGGTCAGGCGGGGGCGCGTGCGCTCAGTGACTACTGCGCCCGTGCGCCTGAGGACACGGTGCTCATGATCTCCGCGCCCCGGCTGGATGCAGGCACGCGCAAGGCCGCCTGGGTGAACGCCATCGACACCGCCGGCGCGGTGGTCCAGGTCTGGCCGCTGGAGCAGCGCCAGCTCCCCGGCTGGCTGGAGCAGCGGCTCCGTCAGGCCGGCCTGCAACCCACCCGCGAGGCTGTGCAGCTGCTCGCCGAGCGCAGTGAAGGCAACCTGCTGGCCGCGGTGCAGGAGATCGAAAAGCTCCGGCTGCTGGTCCCCAAGGGCGAGCTGGACGCCGACGCCGTGCGCCAGGCCGTCGCCGACAGCGCCCGTTTCGATGTCTTCGATCTCACCGCCGCGGCGCTCCAGGGCGAGGTGGCCCGGTGTGCCCGCATCGTCGGTGGCCTGCGCGAAGAGGGGGTGGAGCCGACGCTGGTGTTGTGGGCGCTGTCCCGGGAGGTCCGGCTGGTCTGTCAGCTCCAGGGGGCCCCGGGCCAGGCCGAGCAGGTCCTGAAGAAAAACGGTGCCTTCGGCCCGCGCAAGAACCAGCTGCAGCGTGCCGCCCAGCGCGGCGGCCCGCGACGCTGGCAGGCGCTGCTGATGCGCTGCGCCCGGGCGGACCGGGTCATCAAGGGCGTGGCACCGGGCCGCATCTGGGATGAATTGTTACAATTGAGTATTGCCATTGCCGGCGGCTACGGGAAGCGGCGGCGCCCCCAGCCGGCGCGCGCCTGAAGCCGGGGCCGGCGGGAGACGACAACAGGGCGAGCAACCATGAGCGCAACAGCTGAAAGCGTGCAGAACATCCAGGCCTACATGGCGGAACTCGGCCAGCAGGCCCGTGCAGCCGGCCGGGCCATGGCGCGGGCCGGGAGCGACGCCAAGAACCAGGCGCTGACCGCCATGGCCGACACCATCGATGCCCGCGCGGCGCAGCTGGTGGAAGAGAATGCCAGGGACATGGCCGCGGGCCGGGAGCGGGGGCTGGACGCCGCCCTGCTGGACCGCCTGGAACTGACCCCGGAGCGCATCGCCGGCATGGCCGATGGCCTGCGCCAGATCGCTGCGCTGCCCGACCCGGTGGGCGCCATCGACGACCTGCGCAGTCGCCCCTCCGGGATTCAGGTCGGCAAGATGCGCGTGCCCCTGGGCGTAATCGGCATCATCTACGAGTCGCGCCCGAACGTCACGGCCGATGCAGCCGGGCTTTGCCTGAAGTCCGGCAATGCCACGATCCTGCGCGGCGGCTCCGAAGCCATCCACTCCAACCGCGCCATCGCCGAGTGCATCCGCGCCGGGCTCGAGGCGGCCGGTCTGCCGAAGGACGCGGTACAGGTCGTCAACACCACCGACCGCGAGGCCGTGGGCCACCTGATCACCATGACCGGCGAGGTGGACGTCATCGTTCCGCGCGGCGGCAAGGGGCTGATCGAGCGGATCAGCCGCGATGCCAGCGTTCCGGTGATCAAGCATCTGGACGGCGTCTGCCACGTCTACATCGACGAGGCGGCCGATCTCGACAAGGCTGTGGCGGTGGCGTTCAACGCCAAGACCCAGCGTTACGGCACCTGCAACACCATGGAGACGCTGCTCGTGGCTGAGGGCATTGCGGCGCAGGTGCTGCCGCCGCTGGCCGAGCGGTTCACGGAGGCCGCGGTGGAGCTGCGTGGTTGCGAGGTCAGTCGGGGGCTCGTGCCGGCCATGACGGCGGCCACAGACGAGGACTGGGGGGCAGAGTACCTGGCCCCGGTGCTGGCCGTGCGGGTCGTTGCCGACCTGGACGCCGCCATGGAGCACATCAACGCATGGAGCTCCGGGCATACCGAGTCCATCGTGACCCAGGACTGGAGCCGCGCCCAGCGTTTCCTGCGCGAGGTGGACTCCAGCTCGGTCATGGTCAACGCCTCCACCCGCTTCGCGGACGGCTTCGAGTACGGTCTGGGGGCCGAAATCGGCATCAGCACCGACAAGCTGCACGCCCGCGGCCCGGTCGGGCTGGAAGGTCTGACCTCGCAGAAATGGATTGTCCTGGGGGACGGGCATGTGCGCGGCTGAGCGGCCCGGCCGGCGCCGGAGGTGTGGCGGGTGAAGGCCACGCCCCGGCCGCTGCGCGGCATGTTCGGCGGCACCTTTGATCCGGTGCACAACGCCCACCTCCGTGTCGCGCTGGATATCGTCGAGGCCGGCGCGCTGGAGCAGCTCCACCTCGTTCCCTGCCACGTGCCACCCCACCGCGGCGATCCCCAGGTCACCGCCGCGCAGCGGCTGGCGATGCTGGAGCTTGCCGCCCGCGGGGAGCTGCGCTTCCGGGTGGATGACCGGGAGCTCCGGCGTGACGGCCCCTCCTACACGGTGGATACCCTGCAGACACTGCGTCGGGATTTTCCCGGCGACCACCTCTGCCTGCTCCTCGGCAGCGACAGCTTCGTCAGCCTGCCGCGCTGGGATCGCTGGCAGGAGCTGGCGGTGTACGCACACATCGTGGTGATGCAGCGCCCCGATCACCCCCTGAAACTGTCGGGGCCTCTCACCGACTGGCTGCATGGCCGGGAGACGGCGGACTGGGCCGCGCTGCGGGACGAGCCCGCCGGGCGCGTGCTGTTCCAGGACGTCACACCCATGGCGGTCTCCGCCACCGACATCCGCGCCCGTCTGGCCGCCGGACGTTCAGGGCGCTATCTGTTGCCGGATGCGGTGTGGGACTATATACGGGACAATACCCTGTACGGGGCCGGTGGATACGCCGGCTGAGTGGAGAGCAAGTCGGCGGCAGCCTTGCCGTCGTGGAGGTGGATCATCAGCGCAGTGGATCATGTCGAAGCACTGGACTGGGCAGCACTGAGGGATGTGGTGCTAGCCTCCCTTGAGGACATGAAGGCCGTGGATCCCGTTGTGCTGGATGTGCGCGGCAAGACCGGTATCACCGACATCATGGTGGTGGCGTCCGGGAATTCCGGGCGGCACGTCAAGGCCATTGCCGACCGCGTGGTGGCGGACGCCCGCGAGCAGGGCGTGCGCGCGCTCGGGGTCGAAGGCGAGGACAGCGCCGAGTGGGTGCTCGTGGACCTGGGCGATGTGGTCGTCCACGTCATGGGCGCCAATACCCGGGAACTCTACCGCCTGGAGCGGATCTGGGGCATCGACGACGCGGATTCGGACGCGCCGTCCGCCGACAGCTCCCGGGCCTGAGTCGGTGCGGGTTCAGGTAACGGCCGTGGGGCAGAAGATGCCCCGCTGGGTGGCCCAGGGTTACCAGGAGTATGCCGGGCGCATGCCCCGCGAACTGCGGCTGGATCTGCGGGAGCTGGCGTCGGGCGATCGCGGCAAGGGCGCGAACCCGGCGAGGGCGCGCGAAGTGGAAGGGCAGCGACTGCTGCAGGCCGTGCCGAAAGGCGCCCGTGTCATCGCACTGGATGGTGGCGGGCGGCGCATCGACACGGAGGCGTTGGCAGAGGCCATGCGCGAGTGGCTGCAGGACGGCCGCGACGTGGCCCTGCTGATCGGCGGGCCGGACGGCCTGGATGACGGCTGCCTGAACGCGGCCGACCAGCGCTGGTCCCTCTCGCCGCTGACGTTGCCGCACATGCTGGTACGGGTCCTCGTGGCCGAACAGCTCTACCGCGCCTGGACGCTGATCACTGGACATCCGTACCACCGTTAGGGCCGATCACCGGAACGGCCACCAGAACCGATCACCGAGCAGCTTTCGAGGTACAACATGGCGTCCGAGACATCGTCCGAAATCTACCTGGCGTCGCGGTCAGCGCGCCGCCGGGAGCTGCTGCAGCAGATGGGGCTGCCTTTCACGCCACTGGATGTGGCCGTGGACGAGACCTTCGACCCGGAAGAGAGCGCGGAGGTCTTCGTCATCCGCCTCGCCCTGGAGAAGGCCCGGGCCGGCTGGGCCCAGGTGGAGGGGAGCCAGCCGTTGCCGGTGCTGGGTGCGGACACCGTGGTCGTCATGGACGACCAGGTCCTCGGCAAACCGGGCACCCGCGACGAGGCGGTCGCCATGCTGGAGATGCTCTCCGGCAACGAACACCGGGTCCTCACCGGGGTTGCGCTGGTGGACGACCGCGAAGCAACCCGGCTCAGCGTCAATCGCGTGCAGTTCCGTGAGCTGACGCCCGCGGATATCGATCGCTACTGGGCGTCCGGCGAACCCGAGGGCAAGGCGGGTGCCTACGCGATCCAGGGCCGCGGTGGCGTGTTCGCGGAGTACCTGGAGGGCAGCTACTCCGGCGTCATGGGGCTGCCGCTGTTCGAGACGGCGGATCTGCTGGACGAGTTCGATATCGACTACCGCCGGCACTGGTAATGAGCCAGGAAATTCTGATGAACTGCACGCCACAGGAAACCCGTGTGGCGGTGGTGGAGAATGGCGTTCTACAGGAAGTCTCCGTGGAGCGCACGCGGCGGCGCGGTCTGGTGGGCAACATCTACAAGGGGCGCGTCCAGCGCGTCCTCCCCGGCATGCAGGCGGCGTTCGTGGAAGTGGGCCTGGAACGCACAGCGTTCCTGCACGCCTCCGACGTCGCCGTGGCGCCGGACAGTGAAACCGGCGAGACCCGCCTGCGTCGGCCGGTGCCGGACATCCAGCAGCTGCTCCATGACGGTCAGGAGATCATCGTTCAGGTGATCAAGGATCCCATGGGTACCAAGGGCGCCCGGCTGACCACCCATCTGACCATCCCCTCACGGAACCTGGTGCTTTTGCCCCGCAGCCGCAACCTGGGGGTGTCCGGGCGGATCGAGGACGCCGCGGAGCGCGAACGGCTCCGCCAGATCGGCCAGCGCTTCCTGGACGAGGGCGATACCGGTGGCTACATCATCCGTACGGCCGCAGAGCAGGCGCCGGAAAGCGCGCTGGAGGCGGACCGCCGCTTCCTCTGCAAACTCTGGGAGAACGTGGCCGCGCGCGCCCGCGAAGCCAGGGCGGGGCAGTGCATTCACGAGGACCTGCCGCTGGTGCTGCGCTCCCTGCGCGACATCATGAGCAGCGAGGTGGAGCGCATCCGCATCGACTCCCGCGAGAACTTCCAGAAGGTCCAAGCGTTCTGCGAGCAGTTCTTCCCCGAAATGAACGCCCGGCTCGAAGCCTATCCCGGGGAGCGCCCGCTGTTCGACTTCTACGGTGTCGAGGAGGAGATCCAGCGTGCCCTGTCGCGCAAGGTGGAGCTGAAGTCCGGCGGTTATCTGATGATCGACCAGACCGAGGCCATGACCACCATCGACGTCAACACCGGCGCCTACGTGGGTAGGCGCAACCTCGAAGAAACCATCTTCAAGACCAACCTCGAGGCCGCCCAGGCCATTGCCCGTCAGGTGCGCCTGCGCAACCTGGGCGGCATCATCATCCTCGACTTCATCGACATGCAGGACGAGGAGCACAAGCGCCAGGTGCTGCGGGCACTGGAGAAGAGTCTGGAAAAGGACCACGCCAAGACCCAGATCAGCGGTGTCTCCGCCCTGGGTCTGGTGGAGATGACCCGCAAACGCACCCGCGAATCCCTGGAACATATCCTGTGTGCGCCGTGTCCAAGTTGCGATGGCCGCGGCTTCATGAAAACCCCCGAGACCGTCTGCTACGAAATCTTCCGGGAGCTGATGCGGGAAGCGCGCCAGTTCGAGGCGGAGCAGATGCTGGTGATCGCGTCACGCCCGGTGGTGGACCTCATGGTCGAGGACGAGAGCATGAGCGTGGCGGAACTGGAAGAGTTTATTGGGCGGCCCATCACATTTCAGGCAGAACCCTTGTATGCACAGGACCAGTTCGATGTCGTCCTGATGTAATCTGGTAGCTGAACGTCGCTGCTTGACCCCGGACGGGCCATGGATGCCTTGCTCGCCATGATTCATTCTCATTCACCGATGCCGCTCGCGGGATGCGCGCGGTGCGGAACGCCATGCTGACCCTGCTTACCCGGACCTTTCGCGTCGTCGTCGGGCTGCTGGCGGCGCTGCTCGTGCTGCTGGCGGTGGCGTTCGCCCTCGCGCGGCTCGGCGTGCACTACCTGCCCGAGTACCGGGCCCAGGTGGAAAACCGCCTGGGCGAGGCCGTCGGTCAGGATATCCGCATCGAGGGGCTGCAGGCGCACTGGGCGTGGAGAGAGCTGCGGCTGACGCTGGATGGCGTGCGCCTTGGCGACGGTGAAGACAGCCTCCAGCTGCCGCGCCTGGAGGTCAGCCTGGATCTGCTGGCCTCGCTGCAGGATCGCATGGTGCGCCTGGATGAGCTGGTGCTGGTGGAGCCTCGGCTCACGGTGCAGCGCGACTCCGATGGCGCTTTCCGCGTCGTGGGCGTGGGTATCGAACCGGGTGTCGCCGGCCTTGATGAGCTGGACGTCCTCATGGCGCAGCCCGGCCGTCTGCGGGTCCGGGATGGGCGCATGGACCTGCTGGACCTGGTCCACCAGGAGCGGTACCGCTTCGCCGATCTCAACGCCGCACTGGATGAGGTTGATGGCCAGCGCCGCCTTGCGGGGGCAGGGGCGCTACCCGATGGGTGGGGCGGCCGCGTGCGCTTCGCCGTCCACTGGCCGGTTGCCGCCGACCGTCCACTGACCGACGGGCCGGTGGAGGTGTACGCCGAGGGCCAGGACGTCAAGGCACGGGTGATGGAACGCATGCTGGGCCGTCCCGGAGAGCCGCCCTACGCCGCGCTCAGTGGCTCCCTGGAGCTATGGGCCAGTTTCCGTGAAGGTCTGCCGCAGCCGGATGGCCGGCATCGCGAAGGGAATCTGCTGGTGCTTGCCCGGGACGGCGCGGCCGACATGCCCTACCTCTTCCGCGAACGCATCCCGTTCAGCGAGCTGGACGCCGAGGTGGCCTGGAGCCTGAACGACGACGGCTGGACGGTGAACGTGGGCCGCTCGCGGGTGCTCAATGACGACGGTGAAGTCCACGGGCGGGTTCGCGTCGACAAGCCGTGGGACAGTGCGCCATTCCTCGATATCCGCGCCAGTGTCGACGGTCGCCCCGGCAACGCCGCCAATACCGGGCGTTACCTGCCGGTGGCCATCATGATGCCGGCGTTGGTGGAATGGCTGGACGGCAGCATTCTCGCCGGCACCGCCCGCAACGCGGACGTGGTGTTCCACGGTCGTGCGGACCACTTCCCCTTCGACAATGGCACCGGACGCTTCCACGTGCGCGCCGATGTGGCCGACGTGACTCTTGCCTACCACCCGGAGTGGCCGGAGATCTCCGAACTGGATGGTGCTCTCCAGTTCGAGGGGCGCTCCATGGCAATCGACGCGACTGATGGTGTCATCAGCGGCGCGCGGATTCGGGAGGCCCGGGCCTCCATTGATGACCTCCAGCGCAGCCCGCTGCGGGTGGGCGGCGCGTTCTTCGGTTCCGGCGACGCCTATTTCGACTTTCTCTCCACCATGCCCGCCGGCGGCGACGTGCTTGCCGGGCCGCTGGGTGCGCTGCAGCTTGACGGGCAGCACGACCTGGAACTCGGGCTGGTCATCCCGTTCGACGGCGAGCCGGTCACCATCGACGGTACCGCCACTCTCAACGATGGTCGGCTGCGACTGCCCGACCGGGATCTGGCCATTGAAGGCCTGGACGGGCAGGTGCACTTCCACCGACGCGGCATCCACGCCGAGGGTGTCACCGGGCGTTTCCTGGACGGCCCGCTGACGCTGGCCGTCAGCACGGACGATACTGGTACGGCGAGTGATCGCATCCGTCTCGCCGTGGCGCTGGATGCGCTGGATGCGCAGCGCCTGGAGACGGCGCTCACCGGGCGAAGCGGGCTGCTCTCCGGCACCGGTGCCGCGCGGGTCGACGTGCGCTTCCCGGTCTTCGACGCCGACCCCGAGCAGCAGGATCTGGCGGTGGATGTCGCCATGGCGTCGGCGATGAACGGCATCGGTGTGGCCATGCCGGTGCCGCTGGGGAAGCCCGAGGCGGGCGAACGGCCGCTGGCGCTGTCGTTCCGCATCGGCGCCGAGGGCCTTGAGCCCGTGCGACTGGACTACGGTGACGACGTCAATGCAGCGATGGCGGTCG
This sequence comes from Aquisalimonas sp., assembly GCA_007126095.1. Taxonomy (GTDB): domain Bacteria; phylum Pseudomonadota; class Gammaproteobacteria; order Nitrococcales; family Aquisalimonadaceae; genus Aquisalimonas. Next base: position 3,846 of record SLBZ01000121.1, on the reverse strand, counting down.
ACCACGAGGCGGGGCTGCAGAGCGCGGCAGTGCGCTTTGGCGGCAACACGGCGCCGTTGCCGCCGGTGGGCAGCATCCGCGTCGACGGCCTGCTGCCGGCGCTGGATCTGCTTGCCTGGCACAGGTGGGCGGACCACTGGCTGCCGGAGGATGCTGGCGACGAGGAGGGCCCGGAGCTGGATGCTGTCGACCTGACGGTCGGCGCGCTCGACCTGGGTGACGGGCTGCGTTTCCGCCACCAGCGGATCCGCGGCGAGCGTGATGTCACCGGCTGGCTGTTTCGGCTGACAGGGGAAGACCTTGCCGGCGAGCTGCGCTGGCCCGAGTCTCCCAATCTCGCCGTGGAGGCGGATCTCGACCACCTGCGACTGCCAGTGCCGGACGAGCCGGACACCAGTGACGAACAGCCGGCGGGCGGCGACGCACCGCTCGCCGACGTCGATCCGGCAACGTTGCCGAGCCTGCGGGCGCAGGTCGACCGGCTGGAGCTGGACGGCCGCCTGCTGGGCAGCCTGCAGCTTCTGGGCGGCCCGGACGACAGCGGCTATCGCCTCAACAACGTCCTCCTGCGTGGCGAGCACCATACCCTCACCGGCACGGCAGGCTGGTTCCGGGACCCGGGCCACCGCACGGAGCTGGCCATTGATGTGCGCAGCGACGACATGGGCGGGCTCATGTCCGGCCTTGGTTACCAGGATATCATCCGCGGGGGCAGCGGCCGGGCGAGTTTCGACCTGCATGCCCGCTCTGTGCCAATGCCCCTGGATCTCGAGACATTATCCGGCGATGTCTCCCTGCGTCTGCGTGACGGCCATCTGACCCAGGTCGAACCGGGTGCCGGCCGGGTGTTCGGATTGCTCAGTGTCGCCAACCTGCCGCGCCGGCTCATGTTCAACTTCGGCGATGTCTTTGACGAGGGGTTCGCCTTTGATCGCATCGACGGCGAGTTTCTCATCGAGGACGGCATTGCCACCCCCGGGATGCTCGCCATGGACGGCCCGGCGGCCCGGGTCGAAGCCACCGGGCCCCTCGACCTGAAGGAGCGCACGTACGATCAGCTGGTCACGGTAACGCCGCGTGCCTCCGCGACGCTGCCCATTCTCGGCGGGGTGTTCGGCGGCCCCCCGGGGGCGGCAGCCATGCTGCTGGCGCAGCAGGTGTTCAGCGGCGGGGTGGATCGCGTCGCACAACTGCGGTATCAGGTCACCGGCCCGTGGGCCGACCCGGTGATCGAGCCCGTGCGGCGGGTTCAGCAACCGGCTGCCGCGCCGCTGGAGCCCGGGGTCGCACCCGGTAACGCCAACTGATGCGTGGTTGAAGAGACGACTCCCGCCCGTCCGGCGTACAATGCAGGAAACGGGGAGGAGCGGCGTGATGACGAATAACAGTCTACACTCCGGTACGCGTGTGGCGGCCGTGCAGATGGCGTCCGGCCCGCTGGTGGAAGGCAACCTCCACGAGGCAACGCGCCTGGTCGGAATGGCCGCAGAGGCCGGTGCCGAGTTCGTGGTTCTGCCCGAGAACGTCGCGATCATGGGCATGGATGAGTTCGCCAAGCTCAACCACGTGGAAACCGATGCGGGCGGCCCCATCCAGGACTGTTTCGCCGGTCTGGCGCGCCGGCACGGCGTCTGGCTGGTGGCGGGCACCATTCCCATGCGCGGTGACGACCCCCGTCGTGTCCGGGCTGCCTGTCTGGTCTACGACGATCGCGGCGAGCGGGTTGCCCGCTACGACAAGCTGCACCTATTCGACGTGGACGTGGACGGCGAGTCGGCCTACCGGGAATCCGCCACCTTCGAGCCCGGGGAACAGGTGGTGACGGTGGGGACGCCGTTCGGTTGTATGGGGGTTGCCGTCTGTTACGATCTGCGATTCCCCGAGCAGTTCCGGGCCATGGTGGACCGGGGCGCCGAGTTCTTCGTGCTGCCCTCCGCGTTCACCGCCCGCACCGGGGAAGCGCACTGGCGGCCGCTGCTGCAGGCGCGCGCCATCGAGAACCAGTGCCACATCATCGCGTCCGGCCAGGGTGGCTATCACGTCAACGGGCGTGAAACCCACGGCGACTCCCTGATCGTCGACCCCTGGGGGCGCATCCAGGACAGCCTGGCGCGGGGCTCGGGTGTCGTGCTCGGGGCGCTGGACCGCCAGCGCCTCGCCGACGTCCGCACGCGCTTCCCGTCTCTGCGCCATCGCCGACTCAGCTGTGCGGATGCCGTACAGGCTCCGGCGGCCGGATCCACCGCTGCCAAGGCAGCAAACAACGAGGCCTGAGATCACTATGGAACAGACGCTGTCGATTGCGACCGAGCGCCTGCTGGAGCCCGCCGGACTCGGCGATGCAGCCCTGGACGACGTGTTCGGCCGCCTGATGGGGCCGGGGGTTGATGCCGCCGACCTCTACTTCCAGGCGACCCGGCACGAGACCTGGATGCTGGAAGATGGCCTGGTCAAGCGCGGCAGCCACAGCATTGATCAGGGGGTTGGGGTCCGCGCCATTGCCGGCGAGAAGACCGGCTTTGCCTACTCCGATGAGATCGTGCTGCCCGCGCTGCTGGAAGCCTCCGGTGCCGCCCGCGCCATTGCGCGCTCCGGCCACGAGCGTCGGGTGCAGGCTTGGCGCCGGGGGACCGGTCTCAATCTCTATCAACCGGACAGCCCCCTCGAGTCCATGAGTGACGCGGACAAGGTCGATCTGCTGCGCCGCGTGGAGGCCGAGGCGCGGCGTCAGGATTCGCGGGTGGAGCAGGTCATGGTCAGCCTCTCCGGGTTGCAGGACACCGTTCTCGTCGCCGACCACGAGGGCCGGCTCACGGCCGACGTGCGGCCGCTGGTTCGTCTGAACGTCTCCGTGCTGGTGGAACACAAGGGCCGGCGCGAGAACGGCAGCGCTGGCGGCGGTGGCCGGCACGGCTACAGCGTGTTCGTGGATCAGGGCCAGGCGCTGGCCTATGCCCGGGAAGCCGTCCGCCTGGCGCTGGTCAATCTCGAGGCGGTGGACGCGCCTGCGGGCACCATGCCCGTGGTGCTCGGGCCCGGCTGGCCGGGCGTGCTGCTTCACGAGGCCGTGGGGCACGGCCTCGAGGGGGACTTCAACCGCAAGGGTACATCGGCCTTCGCTGGCCGCATCGGCGAGCAGGTGGCCTCCGAGTACTGCACCGTGGTGGACGACGGCACCCTGCCGGGCCGGCGCGGTTCGCTCAACGTCGATGACGAGGGCGTGCCCACCGAGAGCACCGTGCTGATCGAGAACGGCAGCCTCGCCGGTTACATGCAGGACCGCATGAACGCCCGCCTCATGGGCATGCAGCCCACGGGCAACGGCCGGCGCGAGTCCTACGCGCACCTGCCCATGCCGCGCATGACCAACACCTACATGCTTGCCGGGCCCCACGATCCGGAGGAGATCATCCGATCCGTCCAGGACGGCATCTATGCCGTCAACTTCGGCGGCGGCCAGGTAGACATCACCTCGGGCCGGTTCGTGTTCTCGGCGAACGAGGCGTATCTGATCGAGAATGGCCGGGTCACCCGGCCGGTCAAGGGGGCGACGCTGATTGGTAACGGCCCCGAGGTGCTGAAGCAGGTGAGCATGGTCGGCCACGACCTGAAACTGGATACCGGCATCGGCGTCTGCGGGAAGGAGGGCCAGAGCGTCCCCGTGGGCGTCGGGCAGCCAACACTGAAAGTGGACGCCCTGACCGTCGGCGGAACCGAAGCCTGACGGTACCAGGAATCAGCGAATCGCAGGTCAATCGCCTATCGCGCCGGACCGGTTGCCCCGGTTGCGGACCGTCATCGGCCATGGACGGCCGATGACGAGCCTACAGGGATGGACTCGCAGGC
>SLBZ01000008.1 GCA_007126095.1 Aquisalimonas sp. | reverse complement strand
CTGACCGTCCTCGTTGTCGATCTGCGCGTAGTTCAGGTAGAAGCGCAGCTCGTCGCTGTAGTGGTAGTCGGCGCCCACGGCGATCATGTCGGCATCCTGATCGCTGTCATCGGCGCTCAGCACGTAGTACTGCCCCTTCAGGAAAATGTTCCCCACCAGTGCGTAGCGCAGACCCACACCAAAGGCATCGTCGGATGGCCGGCCGGTGGTCTGCGCCAGGGCGGTGACACGCAGGTCGGCGAGGTCGTAGGAGCCGGCTACCCGCGTGGCCTCGCGCACCCGCTCGCCGCCCTCGTTCCAGCGCTCGTGGGCGACGGCAGCGTACACCGGGCCCTGCTGATAGGTGAGCGAGGCGCTCCAGGCGTCGTCGTCGTTGCTGTCGGCGGCGTTGTCGTCGTCTCCCGTATCCACACTGTAGTGGAGGTCGACGAACACCCCGCCGAACGACGGCGTGCGGTAGGCGATCCCGTTGCGGAAGCGCTCGTCAACACCTTGACCCGTATACTCGCCGCGCACGATGTTGCGCGCGTCACCCACCTGGTTGCCGAAGAGATCCGTGCGGCTGCGCAGGGTCTTGTTGGGCGTGTCGAAGCGGCCGGCCCGCAGCAGCCCCCAGCCGCTTTCCAGGCCCACGAAGCTGTCACGGGAGGTGAAGGTCTCGTTGTTATCGGTGTCGAAGTCCACCTGCCCTTCCAGTTGCACCAGCGCACGCAGGTTCGGGCTCACGTCATGCCCGGCCCGGAAGCCGATGCGGCTGGCATTACTGGAGAGGTTGAAGGCGCTGTAGTCATCGCCGTCGTCCAGGTGGCTGAACGCCAGGTGGGCCTGACCGTAGACTTCGATATCGGCCTGGGCCGCGGTAATGCCGCTGACGCCCAGCGCGAGGGCGGCAACCAGGGGAAGGCGTTTCATGGTGTGCTCCTGTCATTCCTTATGCATGATTAGTGTTCAGGCGGGCAGTCTAGGGCGCGGTCCAGCCCTGTCGCGTTGACCCCCGTCACGATTTTCGCTGCCGCAGTTGCCACACGGCGACGGCCGCGGCGGCGATACTGGTCGCTCCGACGGAGGATGGCAACCCTACGGCGTACCCTCGCAGCCTAATCCACGCGCGCGAGAAACGCCTGGACCGTCTCCGGGTCCCGAGTTCGGCCCATGGGGGGCAGACTGTTAAGGAACAGTCGTCCGTACGATTTCCCGGTGAGGCGCGGATCGCCGATCATGAGGACGCCGTAGTCCGACGCGTCACGGATCAGGCGGCCCACCCCCTGGCGCAGGGCGATCACCGCCTGCGGGATCTGGAAATCCCGGAACGGATTGCCGCCGTGACGGCGGAGGAAATCGATCCGCGCCTGGGTGACCGGATCGGCTGGCGAGGCGAAGGGCAGGCGATCAATGATCACGGCCGACAGCGCCTCGCCCTTGACGTCAACCCCCTCCCAGAAACTTCCCGTTCCCAGCAGCACCGCGTTGCCGGCCTCGCGGAAGCGTTCCAGCAGCAGGTTCTGGGAGGCATCGCCCTGTACCAGCACGGGGTAAGGCAGACGGTCTCGCAACTGTGCAGCTGCCTGTTGCAGGGCGCGGTGGCTGGTGAACAGCACGAATGCCCGGCCGCCGCTGGCCCGGATCACCGCCTCCGCGCGCTCGATGAACGCCTCCGTGTAAAAGGCACTGTTGGGCTCAGGCATGCCGGCAGGCACATACAGCAGCGCATTGCTGGCGTAATCGAAGGGGCTGTCCACACGCAGGGTGGACGTCTCCTCGTCCAGCCCCATCCGCTCCAGAAAGTGCCCGAACCCGCCGTTGACGGACAGGGTGGCCGAGGTGAACACCCACGCTGCGGGGTGCTTTTTCATGCGCGCCTGGAACTGCTGGCCCACATCCAGCGGGGTCAACCGCAGGATGAACGCCTGCTGGTAGGTTTCGAACCACTGCACGAAGGCGTCCGTCTCGCCATCGGCGAACCGGTCGAGCAGCGACGCCATGTCCCGGGCGCGACGGTGGCAGTTCTCCAGCCCGCGACCGCGCTCGGCCAGCGTCTCCAGCACCTCGGCCAGGGCGCTTGTTGCCGCACGCAGGTGAATGAGCGCATCCGTGGCCTCATCCGCGTCACCGAGGCCACTCCACGCTGCCCGCTGGCCCGCCTCCCCCAGCGTCAGGCGGAAGTCCTGAATAGCCTTTCGCAGCACGTCGAGGCAATCGGGCAGCGCCGGCTGGTCACCGGCATCGCGCAGATACTCCGCATGGGTATCGCGGATCAGCTCCTGCAGCTGACGGCTGCTCACCGACACGCCGAAGAACTGAGCGGCCACGTCCGGCAGCTGATGCGCCTCGTCGAGGATATAGGCGTCGGCGGACGGCAGCACCTCACCGAAACCGCCCTCCTTCAAAGCCATGTCGGCCAGCAGCAGGTGGTGATTGACCACCAGCAGGTCAGCCTCCTGTGCGCGACGCCGCGCAGCCATGAGAAAGCAGTCGTCATAGAGCGGGCATTCCTGGCCGAGGCAGTTGTCCGCGGTGGACGTCGCGCGCCCCCAGATCGGCGCGTCGTTGGGGACTTCGGCCAGCTCCGAGATGTCGCCGCTATCCGTCACCGCCGCCCACTGACGGATGGCCTGCAGCTGCGCCCCGGTGCCGGGGCGGTCGAACCGGGCGTCCACCTCGGCCATGTCGGTGCGGTAAAGACAGAGGTAGTTGGTTCGACCCTTGAGCAGCGCCGTGCGCCGGGGCAAGTCCAGGGCATCCCGCAACAACGGGAGGTCCTTCTGATAGAGCTGGTCCTGCAGGGTCTTGGTGCCGGTGGAGACAATCACGCGCTTTCCGGAAAGCAGCGCCGGCAGGAGGTACGCGAAGGTCTTGCCCGTGCCGGTACCCGCCTCGGCGATCAGCGTGTCGCCGGCGTCAATCGCCTCCGCCACACCACGCCCCAGGGCCTGCTGCTCCTCGCGGGACTGGAAGCCGGGCAGAGCCCCTGCCAGCGCCCCGTCGGGACCCAGGTGGTGATCAATATCGCTCACGGAGACTCTCCCGCAGTCCGCTGGCCGGTACCGGTCGCGCACGGGATGGTACTAACCTTTCAACAGGTAAAGCCAGGTCTCAGCGCGGGCGTCGGCAGATCCAAAGCGCCCAGAGGCCGAGCAGCGCATACCCGGCCAACGTCCAGCCGGGAAGTGTCAGGCCGAAGACCTCGTGGACTTCGGCGCACTCGCCGGAGCCGGCAAGCACCATTGTGATGACTTCCGTGATCGGAAACGCATCGACCATGTAATCCAGCCCCGGACCACAGGCAGGCACCTCTTCCGGGGGCAGGCTCTGCAGCCACAGGTGGCGGCTAGCGACCCCGATGCCGGTAGCGGCAACCAGTGCCCCGAGCACGCCGTAGAAGTAGCGTCCCCAGAACGGCGCCCCGTGGAGAAAGCCAAGCAGGAAGACCACCGCGAGTGCCGCGAAGACAAGGCGCTGAACCATGCACAGCGGACAGGGCTCCATGCCACCGACGTACTCAAGCCCGTAAGCGGCTGCGAGTATCAGCAGGGTCAGGATCAGCGCAGTACCGTGACCCCAGCGCTGCCGCTGGCGCATCTGCGTTTCGGCGGTGGCAAACATTGAACGCATTCAGACGCCTCGTATTCAGGTTCGAGCGCCAGACTACCAGAAGCGTTCAAATGAAAAAGACGCAGATAGTCACAGTTTTTGACAACCAGGGGTCACTTGTCCAGATGACGCTAATCCCCGACACTCGGACGCACACGCTCAAGAATGGGCGACATTGGCCGTTACTCCGGGACGAAAAGACGCTTCCCTGTAGCGGGCGGCCTTCATCATAAGAACGTCAGGAGCGAGGAGACACCCATGCGCCTTCCCTGGATCAGCTCCCGGGTAAGACGGGAGCACGTCGCGGAGCACGATCATCGCGCGACAACGGATCATGCCGGGTTGATTGAGCGCCTGAGCGGCCATGCGGACGGGCTGCACGGGGAAATCGATCAGATTCAGCAGGAACTCGTGGCCGTCAGCGACCGCGTCGACCAGGAGGCGAAACGATTCCAGTCGCTGCTGGATCTGGGTCGGCAACTCGCGCGCACAAACGAAACCACCGAGAGCGCGGCCCGCGAGGCGCGCGAGGCCACCACCGAAGCCGATCACGCCGTGGAGGACTCCCGCGCCACACTCACCCGCTCGCTGGACGACATCACCGCCCTCACCGACGCCGTATCAGCCACAGAGCAGGAAATCGGCAACCTCGACACGGCCCTGGAAGGCGTCGGCACCGCGGCGGACTCAATCGCCACCATCGCCAAACAGACCAATCTGCTGGCCCTGAACGCCACCATCGAGGCCACCCGGGCCGGGGGCATCGGGCGTGGTTTCGCCGTGGTCGCCGAACACGTGAAGGAGCTGGCGAAACAGACCGGCCAGGCCACGGAAGAGATCAGCGGCATCCTGGGCGAGCTGCGGGAACACGCGCAGAAACTGATCGAGCGTGCGAACCATTGCACCACCCTGACCGGCACCATCCAGACCGGGACCAGCACCGTGCAGGACCTCCTGGACAACGTGGGTGGCGCCATGGCCGCCGTGGACGGCGCCTATACACGCATCAACGAATCCGTGCGCGAGATCAACAGCTCCTGCCGGGAGACCGTCGAAGGTCTCGAGGGCATGAGCGGCGAAGTGGACACCACACGCAACGCACTGACCGAGGCCCGGGACAATACCCGGCAGCTCGCCGGGTCCGCCCAGACGCTCTCGGCGGGCCTGCGGAGCGGCAACGCCGGCGGCGATGCCGAGCGCCTGATCCAGGAGACCGCCAGCACCACCGGCACACTCACCGTCTACGTCTCGGACGTCGCCGGAGCCGTCTACCAGGTGGAAGGACGGGTCGCCCACGAAGCCAGCATGCTGGAGACCTTCTCGCGCGCCACCGGGCAACTGGAGACCGCGAGTCAGTCCGTGCAGGAGGCCGCTGACGAGGCCCGGCAGAGCGCGGACTCCACGGCGGGCAGCCTCAACTCGGCCTCCGAGGACATCCACGCCACCGTTACCGACCTCCAGGACATGACCGGGCAGGTGGGGCAGATGACCACCGAGCTGTCACAGCTGCAGGACGCCCTCCAGCGGATTCACAAGGCCTCCACCAGTATCTCGGCCATCGCCAAGCAGACCAACTTCCTGGCGGTCAACGCCAGCATCGAAGCAGCCCGCGCCGGATCGCGTGGCCGCGGGTTCTCCGTGGTCGCGGAACAGGTGAGCACCCTGGCCGAGGAAACCGGCCAGGCGACCCAAAGCATCGAACAGACCCTGGAGGGGTTGTCCGGCACCGCGGCAACCCTGGCGGCGAAGGGCCGCGACGGCGCCAGCCGCGCCGAGCGCGTGCAGGCAGACTCCCGGAACATCAGCCAGGTGCTGACCACCCTGGAGCAGGCCATCCGCCAGGTGGGCGAGCAGTCCCGGCACATCCAGACCGCCACCGGCGAGATGAACGAGACCTGCAGCCGGGCAAGCCAGGAGCTCAACGAGCTGCACGGCGAAGTGGACCAGTCCGCGAGCGATCTCACCAGCGCCAACGGTCGGCTGGACACGCTACTTGGTGAAGGGCAGAAGCTGCTCAACCTCTGCAACTCCGTGGACGTGGACACCGTGGACCGCTTTTTCATCAACAAGGTGCAGGAAGGTGCCAGGGCGGCAGGAGCTGCACTGGAGCAGGCTCTCCGCGACGGGCAGCTCACGGAAGCGGACATCTTCGACCGGGACTACGCCCCCGTGCCCGACACCGATCCGCAGCAGTACATGACACGCTACGTAGAGGTCACCGACAGACTGTTTCCGGCATTCCAGGAGGAGATCCTGAACTGCCACGACAAGATCATCTCCTGCTGCGCCACCGACGATCAGGGCTACATCGGCACCCACAATCTGCACACCTCCAATCCCCAGCGCCCCGGCGACCGGGACTGGAACCTGGCGAACGCCCGTCACCGGCAGATCTACACCGACCGGACCGGACAGAGTGCAGCGAAAAACACTGAGCCCTTCCTGCTGCAGGCGTATCGGCGGAACATGGGTGAGCGGTTCGTGCTGACCAAGGACGCGTCCGCGCCCATCTACGTCCACGGCCGACACTGGGGCGGGTTCCGGTTGATCTACGTGCCCTGACCCTGCTCCGTCGAGGCAGCGGCGTCATCATCGGCCAGCGCGGCCGACAGCGACGCCCAGGGCAGGCCGGCGCACTTGAGGCGGGACGGAAACGCCCTTACCGCCAGCAGGGGCTGCAGGGTCTCCGGTACGACAGCGGTCTCGTCGCCGTCCAGGGTGCGGTTGAAGGCGTCCATGACGGCCAGTGCATCATCCACGCTCCGCCCTTCCAGGGTCGTGGTCAGCAGAGAGGCGGACGCCGTGGCGATGGCGCAGCTTTCACCCTGGAAGCCGATGGCGGCAATGACGCCATTGCGCACGTCCAGGGTCAGCTCGATGCGGTCGCCGCACAGCGGGTTATAGCCGTGTCCACGGTGGGTGGCCGGGTCCACCTCGACGAAGTTGTGCGGTTGCCGGTTATGCGCCAGGACCACATCCTGGTAGAGCTTCATCAGATCGTCAGCCATCAGTGGAGCGCACCGGGCTAGGCGAACAGTCGCCGGACCTTGTCGATGGAGGCCACCAGGCGGTCCACGTCGTCCCGGGTGTTGTACACACCGAAGGATGCCCGCGCCGTGGCGGGAATGCCGTAGCGCTGCATCACCGGTTGGGCGCAGTGGTGACCGGAGCGAATGGCAACACCGTCGTTGTCGAGAATGGTACCGATGTCGTGGGGATGGGCCTCGTCCATGACGAACGACAGCGCCCCGGCCTTGCGCTGCGCTGTGCCGATGATGCGCACACCCTCCATGGCGCCTACCCGGTCGTGGGCGTAGGCGAGCAGATCCGCCTCGTGGGCGGCGACCTTGTCCAGGCCCAGGGCCATGAGCCACTCCAGACCGGCGCCCATGCCGATGACACCGGCGATGTTGGGCGTGCCCGCCTCGAACCGCTGGGGCGGCTCGGCGAACTCCGAGCGCTCGAAACTCACCGTCTTGATCATGTCGCCGCCACCGTGCCAGGGCGGCATGGCCTCCAGCAGCGAATACCGGCCCCAGAGCACACCCACGCCGCTGGGTCCATAGGTCTTGTGACCGGAGAACACAAAGAAATCGCAGCCCAGCGCCTGGACGTCCACCGGCATGTGCGGCGCCGACTGCGCGCCGTCCAGTAGCACGGGCACGTCACGCTCGTGGGCCAGGCGAATGATCTCCTCGACCGGATTGATGGTGCCCAGGGCGTTGGAGACATGGATGATGCTCACGAACTTCGTGCGCTCGGTCAGCCGCTCGGCCACGTCGGCGAGATCGAGCTCGCCGGCGTCGGAGAACGGGACGACCACCAGTTTCGCTCCGGTGGCGTCGCACAGGAGCTGCCACGGCACGATGTTGGAGTGGTGCTCCATGGCCGTGACCAGTATCTCGTCACCCGCGCGGAGCTTCGGGCGGACGAAGCTGTTCGCCACCAGGTTAATGCCTTCGGTGGTGCCGCGGGTGAACACCACCTCGTCTTCCGAAGGCGCGTTCAGGAATCGCTGCACCGTGCCCCGCACCGCCTCGAAGGCGGTGGTGGAACGCTGCGAGAGATCGTGGACCCCGCGATGGATGTTGGCGTAGTAACTGCTGTAACAGTCGCTCACGGCATCGATCACCGCCTGCGGCTTCTGCGCGGTGGCGCCGTTGTCCAGGTAGACCAGCGGCTTGCCGTTGATCGCCTGGTGCAGGATGGGGAACTGGGCGCGGATCGCGTCCACGTCCAGCCCGGAATCGCCGTTGACCACGGGGTCCACGTTGCTCATAACAGCTTCCTCACGGCCTCCTCGCCCGGAAGCAGGGACAGCAGGGCTTCACGCTCGTACTCGCGCAGCGACTGCAGCGCCACCGATTCCAGCATTTCATTGGCGAAGGCGAATGTCAGCACGCCCCGGGCCTCCTCGTCGGAGACACCGCGGGTGCGCATGTACAGCACCGCGTCCTCGTCCAGCTCGCCCACGGTGGAGCCGTGGCCGCACTTGACGTCGTCGGCGTAGATCTCGAGCCGCGGGTTGGAGTGCGCCAGCGCCTTGGGGCTCAGCAGCAGGTTGCGGTTCTGCTGATCGGCATCGGTCTGCTGGGCATCCCGGGCCACGTGGATCATGCCGTCGAATACCGCTTCCGACTTACCTTCCAGCACGCCCTTCATGAGCTGCTGACTGGTGCAGTGATCGGCGTTGTGCCGCACCCAGGTGTGGATATCGGCAAACTGCCCGTTACGCACCAGGTACAGCCCGTTCAGGGTGGCATCGCCACCGGGGCCGTCCAGATTGACGTAGAAGTCGGTACGCACCGTACGGCCGCTGGCATGCAGCGCATGGCCGTTGATCCGGGCATCACGATCCACGGTGGCGTGAATTACGCCCAGGTGGGCACCCTGATCGCCCTCTTCCACGTGCTGGTAGAAGTTCACCTGACTGTTGGCGTCGGCAACGATCTCGGTCACCGGCGACGTCATGTAAGCCGTGCCATCGGCACCGAAATACCGCTGCACGACGGTGACTTCCGAGCTGGTCGCACCGTGGATCAGCACCCGCGGCCACGCAGCGACACTGCCCGCATCGGCCGTCATCACGTGCACCAGCTCCAGGGGCTGGGCCGGCGCGGCGCCGCTGCCCACTTCGATCACCAAGCCTTCGGTGGTGAACGCGGTGTTCAACGCCAGAAACGGGTGGGCTTCGGCGTCGGCATGCCGGGCCAGATGGGTCTCGGCGACGCCACCGGATTCCTGCAGCGCATCCGCCAGGGTCCGCACGGTGAGACCATCCGGCAGCCGGTCGAGCTGCGACCGGTCGGCGTCGAGAATGCCGTCCACGAACACGATGCGCACGGCGTCATCGACCACCGCCAGACGGCTCTGGGCGTCCTGATCCAGCTGGCCGGCAGACGCGGCCGCACGGAAGTGCTCCTGGGTCACGTGCGCCAGTTTGGTCTGTTTCCACGCTTCCACCTTGCGCGACGGAAATCCGGCCGCCTCGAACCGCTGCATGGCGGTCTCGCGGCGGGTGCCCCACCAGGTCGGCTCACTGGCGCGGTCCCGCTGCTGGAAATCCTGCAGGTAGACGCTTTTCTGTTCTGCAACTGCTTCCATTGGTTTACCCCGTTAGTCGCCGTTGGCTCAGGCGGCCGTACCTTCCTCGAACATCGCGTAGCCGGATGCTTCCAGCTCCTCGGCCAGTTCCTTGCCACCGGACTTTACGATCCTGCCATCAACCATGACGTGCACGGTGTCCGGCACGATGTAGTTCAGCAGACGCTGGTAATGGGTGATCAGCAGGAAGCCGCGATCGTCGGAGCGCAGGGCGTTGACGCCGTGGGAGACCGTGCGCAGGGCGTCGATGTCGAGGCCGGAGTCGGTCTCGTCGAGGATCGCCAGGCGCGGCTCCAGGACCGCCATCTGGAAAATCTCGTTGCGCTTCTTCTCACCACCGGAGAAGCCGGCGTTCACCGGTCGCTTGAGCAGGGATTCGTCCATCTGCACCAGCTCCATGCGCTCACGCACATGCTTGAGGAACTGGGCGGCATCCACTTCCGGCTCGCCGCGGTGCTTACGGATGGCATTGGCGGCGGCCTTGAGGAAGTAGGTGTTGGAGACGCCGGGGATTTCCACCGGGTACTGGAACCCCAGGAACATGCCCTCCCGGGCGCGCTCCTCCGGCTCCATCTCCAGGATGTCCTTGCCGTCCAGCAGCACTTCGCCGCCGGTCACTTCGTAGCCCGGGTCACCGGCGATGACCTTCGCCAGGGTGCTCTTGCCCGAGCCGTTGGGGCCCATGATGGCGTGCACTTCACCGGTGTTCAGGCTCAGGTTGATGCCCTTGAGGATTTCCTCGCCTTCCACCGTGGCGTGCAGGTTACGGATTTCAAGCAATGCCATTTCCGAACTCCAGATTCACATCTATTCCGTGTACCCCGACCCCGCAGGGTCGGGCGTTCATTGACTTCTCGCCGCGAAGATCAGCCGACGCTGTCCTCCAGCGTGACCTCCAGCAGCTTCTGCGCTTCCACGGCAAACTCCATGGGCAGGGTCTTGAAGACGTCCTTGCAGAAGCCGTTGACGATCAGCGAGACGGCCTCTTCCGTGCCGATACCGCGCTGCTGGCAGTAGAACATCTGCTCGTCGCTGATCTTGGAGGTGGTCGCCTCGTGCTCCAGCTGTGCGCTCGGGTGCTGGATGTCGATGTACGGGAAGGTATGCGCCCCGCACTTGTCGCCGATCAGCATGGAGTCACACTGGGAGTAATTACGGGCACCGGACGCCGTCGGGTTCACCCGCACCAGGCCGCGGTAGGTCTGGTCCGCCTCACCGGCGGAGATGCCCTTGGCGACGATGGTGCTCTTGGTGTTCTTGCCCATGTGGATCATCTTGGTGCCGGTATCGGCCTGCTGCCGGTTCCGGGTCACCGCCACGGAGTAGAACTCACCCACGGAATCGTCGCCCTTGAGCACGCAGCTCGGGTACTTCCAGGTGATGGCCGAGCCGGTCTCCACCTGCGTCCAGGCGATCTTGGAACGTTTGCCGGCACACAGACCGCGCTTGGTCACGAAGTTGTAGATGCCGCCAACGCCGTTCTCGTCCCCCGGGTACCAGTTCTGCACCGTGGAGTACTTGATGTCGGCATCGTCCAGTGCGATCAGTTCCACCACCGCGGCGTGCAGCTGGTTTTCGTCGCGCATGGGTGCGGTGCAGCCTTCCAGGTAGGAGACCGACGCGCCCTCTTCGGCAATGATCAGCGTGCGCTCGAACTGCCCGGTATGGTTCGCGTTGATGCGGAAATACGTGGACAGCTCCATCGGACACTTCACCCCCTTGGGGATGTAGACGAACGAGCCGTCGGAGAACACCGCCGAGTTGAGCGCGGCGAAGAAGTTGTCCTTGCGCGGCACCACGGTACCCAGGTACTTCTTCACCAGCTCCGGATGATCGCGGACAGCCTCCGACATGGAGCAGAAGATAATGCCCTGCTCCTTGAGCTTCGCCTGGTAGGTGGTGCCCACGGAGACGGAGTCGAACACCGCGTCCACGGCCACTTCCGGCTTTTCCTCCTCGGGCCGCTCCACCCCCAGCAGCGCCTCGCGCTCGTGCATGGGGATGCCCAGCTTCTCGTAGGTCTCGAGCAGCTTCGGGTCCACCTCGTCCAGGCTCTTGGGCTTGGCTTTGGGCGCCGCATAGTAGGAGATGGCCTGGAAGTCCACCGGCGGAAAGCGCACTTTCTGCCAGTCGGGGTGCTCCATCTCCAGCCAGCCGCGGTAGGCCTCGAGACGCCACTCCAGCATCCACTCCGGTTCTTCCTTCTTGGCCGAAATGAACCGGACGATGTCCTCGTTCAGCCCCGGCGGGGCATACTCCTGTTCGATGTCGGTGACAAACCCGTACTCATAGCCTTTCCGGGTCACCTGCTCGATGGTTTCATTACTCGCAGACATTGACACGCTCCGCTCAGCTGACTGCCGATTTGATCCGGATGTCGATGCCCCGGAGGCTGGGATGCTCCGGTGACAGCGGTTCACTCATATCCTTGATGCTCACCCCTTCCAGGGCCTGGTAGAACGCATCGTTGATGCGCGACCAGTTACTGCTGATGGCACAATACGGACTATACTGACACGCTTGGCCGCCGCCCTCGATGCAATCGGTTAGAGCGATGGGCCCTTCGATGGCACGCACGACCTGGGCGATGGAAATCGACTCCGCCGGCCGTGCCAGGCTGTAGCCACCCTTGGCGCCGCGGTGGGATTCCAGCAACTGGCACCGCACGAGCTGCTTGAGGATCTTGCTCACCATTGCCGGTGGCAGACCCCTCTGTTCCGCGAGCCAAGCGGCGCTGAACCGTTCGCCGGGGCGACCGGCCATCAGCCCGAGAATTGCGGTGGCGTAGTCGGTTTCCCGATTGATCCGTATCATGTGGGTTAGTTTACAGGAAACAGGACCATTTTGGTACACATTCAAACCGGCAGCCGGACGACCGATCCGCCTGCGGTATCAAGTACGTGGACGAATCATTGATGAGCACTTACCGCCACGCCGCGTGGACGCTGCTGCTGGCCGCCGGGGTTGCCGCCGCGGCGCCGGGCGACCTATGGGAAGTGCAGAGCTATTCGTCCAACTTCCGCTCCGGTCCGGGCACCGAGCACGGCGTGGTCACCCAGGGCGATCGCGGAGATGTCGTGATGGAGCTCCAGCGTGAGGGCGAATGGCTGCACGTGTCCTACAACCGCTCCGGCAGCACCGCGTGGGCCCATGAGAGCCTCGTGGATCAGCTCACCGTACCCGCCGGCGAAGCAGAGGACTCCCCCAACTTCGACGGTTTCGCCAGCACGTTCGATCCGGATGACCCGGAGAACCAGTTCGGCGCCCCCGCCTACTTCAGCAACCCGGTGCACAAGGAGTTCGGTGTGGTGCGCGTGGACGCCGTGAACGGCTTTTTCAGCCTGGACGACGCCATTCGCGACAGCCATCTGGAGAGCCTGCTGCGCCTGTGGGTCACCGCTGACAACTCCGGGCTTCCGGGAACCCTGGTGGTCCGCGAAGCCGACGGCGGGGCCGCCCGGCTCATCCACAGTGATTACCGTGGCAATCACGACCTCCAGGCGCCGGAGCCGCCGGCGGAATAACGGTCGTCACAGGAACAGCCACAGGCAGATCGCCACGGCAGCCATTACCGCCACCACATCCGCCGTAAGCGCCGCCGCCAGGGTATGCCGGATGCGCCGGATCTGAACGGCGCCGAAATAGACGGCGATGACGTAGAAGGTGGTCTCGGTGGAGCCCTGAAGGGTCGTCACCAGCAGCCCGGTGTAGCTGTCGGGGCCGATGGCCGGGTCGTTGATGATGGACGCCATGATGCCGTAGGCGCCGGAGCCGGACAACGGACGCAGCAGCGCCATGGGCAGCGCTTCCGCCGGCAGGCCGAGCCGCTCGGTGAAGGCGCCGACCCAGCCCACCATCGCCTCCATTGCGCCACTGGCGCGGAACATGCCCACGGCCACGAGGATGGCCACCAGGTAGGGGATGATCCGCACCGCCACCTGAAACCCCTCCTTCGCCCCCTCCACGAACACTTCGTAGATGCGCACGCCGCGGATCACCCCGTAGAGCAGAAAGAACACGATCAGCCCCGGGATGATCCACGGCGCGATCGCCCGGCCGTAGAGGATGCTGAGCGGGATCAGGCTCAGCAGACCCGTTAGAAACAGATACGACACCCACACCGGATAGCCTGTGGCGGACTCCGCTGCCGCCCGGGTCATGGCCGGATCGTCGGCCTGCTCCCGGTCGCCGCCGTCGGACGCACCCGCTTCCCGGGCATCCCCGGCCGTCATGGTCACGGGCTCGGGCGCGGCCGGCGGCCGGCTGAGACGCTGGAACGCCTTGGCCGCGACCACGGCCGCCACGGTCGCGCAGGCAGTGGCGAACAGCGTGGACGGCAGGATTGCCGCCGGCTCGGCCGAACCAGAGGCGGCACGCAACGCAATCACCCCGGTGGGCAGCAGGGTGATGCTGGAGGTGTTGATGGCAAGAAACAGCGCCATGCTGTTGGTGGCGGTGCCGGGGTGCGGGTTGAGCTTCTCCAGCTCCTGCATGGCGCGGATGCCGAACGGTGTCGCGGCATTCCCCAGTCCCAGCGCGTTGGCGGACATGTTGAGGATCATCGCGCCCATGGCCGGGTGATCCGGCGGCACATCGGGAAACAGGCGCGTCATGAGCGGACGGATGAGGCGCGCCAGCACGGTGAGCATGCCGCCCGCTTCGGCGACCTTCATCAGCCCGAGGAACAGCGTCATCACGCCGATCAGCCCGATCGCCAGCTCCACCGCTCCGCCAGCGGACTCCACCACCGCCTCGGACAGGCCCGCCATGGGCGAGATCTCATCTGGGTCGTCCGGATCCACAGGCGTGTACTGCAGCTGATGCCATGCGGCGGTCACGAAGGCCACCAGCACGATCACCAGAAAGACAACGTTCATGGGCGCTCTCCATCGCCACGGCAAGGCGGACACGGCACTCTCAGCCGCCATGCCCGCGCGGTCAAGCCCGCCGGGGCGCAGGGGTGGACCGGGCCGCCAGTTGCGTTCATCCTATGCGCTCTTCGAATGTCCGACCCATCCAGATAGCAGAGGGGAATCGACGCATGATGCGGGTGACGGGTTTCATCGTCTTCGCGGCTGCCGTGCTGATTGCACTGGTGTTCGTGGTGATCGCCAGTTTCAACCGCATGCCCGAGCCTTACGCCAGCTGTGTGGATCAGCACCGGGAGCGCCCTGACATCGCCCTGGGGCAGATCTACGACATCGATCTGGTGCTGGATGAAGACCGCTCCAGCGTCGAGGACGGCGAACACGACGGCATCGGCTACCGCATCGTCACGGCCCGCGTCGATCCCGCGTCGCGCGCCGCCGGCCGCGGCGAGACCCTGACCTGCTACGAGGTGGACGGCCACGGCAGCATCGTGCTGGACGAGGAGACCTTCCGCAATATGGTGGGATTGGACGACTGACCGCACCGGATCAGTGGCGAGCGTCGCGAACGCAACGGTACGGCATCAACGCCAGGTAGGGTGCGATCAGCGGCCCGCCACAGCGGTCGCAGATGAGCTCGCGCCCCCCAAGCCATCGCCTGTAGGTCAACAGCGCGCGCACAGCCTCCACTGCGGACGCGACGGCAAGCACGAAACCGGCACCCGAAAACAGGACAGCGGGCAGGGACAGCGTCTCCGGGTCCGGCATCAGCAGGTAGCCGGTCACCCCGAGCACCGTCCCCAGTATCAACAGAATGCCGGCAGGCGCCAGCATGCGGTTCACAAGACGTGAATGGTCATGCCACATCATGCAAGCCAATCGTTGTAGTGCGAGCTGGACAGAACCATACGAACCATATCGGAACTGTTACGCGCCCCGATCTTCGCCAGCACGTGCGCACGATGTACCTCCACAGTGCGCACACTCACGCCCAGATCGTCGGCGATGAGCTTGTTCAGTTTGCCCGCGAGCATGCCCTCCATCACCTCTTTCTCCCGGGGCGTGAGCTGTTCCAGACGCTCGTCAATGGCAGCGCGCTCCCGGGCCTGCTCCGACTGGCGCGCATCCATGGCGAGTCCGGCTCTGACTTTCTCCAGCAGGACCTCGTCGCGGAAGGGTTTCTCCAGAAAGTCCAGCGCTCCCGCCTGCACCGCACGGACAGCCAGGGGGATGTCGCCATGACCGGAGATGAAGACCACCGGCATGGTCACGCCGCGCGCATGCAGCGCCTCCAGCAACTGCAAGCCGTCCATCTCCGGCAGGCGCACATCGAGGACGAGGCAGCCCCGGCTGCGCCCGCTGACTTCGCCAAGTAACGCATCGGGCTCCGCGAAAACGCCGGCGCTCAACCCATCGCTCTCGAGCAGAAACGCGATGGCGTCACGGACATCCGCGTCGTCATCGACCACGTAGATCAAGGGTTCCTGGCCGTCGGGTGCACTCACTCTTCGCCCCCACGGTACAGCGGCAGTGTCACACGGAAGTGGGCACCCGCCCCTGGTTCATTGGACACGCTGATCCGGCCGTGGTCCGCCTCAATGATGGACCGGGCGATGGCAAGCCCGAGACCGGTGCCACCACGCCGCCGGGTTGCAAATGGCTCGAACAGCGATCCGTCCCCGGGATCCGCAAGCCCGGGGCCACCGTCGATCACCGACAGCACTGCGGTCCCGGCTTCACCATTGGCCGTGGTGCGCAAGGTTACCCAGCGCTGCACCGTGTTACCCCCTTCGTCCACTGCCTCCAGCGCATTCTGCACGAGATTGACCACGACCTGCTGAACCCCGAGCCAGTCCACCGATACCGGCACTTCCTGCTCGGACAGCCTGAGGCGGAGTTCAACCATTCGCCGGCGGAACTCCGGGCGCAACAACTCCACCGCTTCCATCACCAGCACGTTGATGTCTGCCGGTCCCGTCTCCGACTCGCCCCGCGCCAGGAACCGCCGCGTGCGGCGAACGATGTCGGACGCACGGTCAGCCGTCGCCACGATGCGCTCCAGTGGCTCGCGAAGCTGCTCGGGTGTCGCTCCACGGGCCAGCATGCGGTTCGTCCCCTGGGCATAACTGCTCAAGGCGCACAAGGGCTGGTTGATCTCATGGGCGATACCTGTCGCCAGCGTACTCATGGCGTTGATGCGCCCGGCCCGCGCCAGCGCCTGCAGGTGCTCATGAGCCTGTGCCTCCGCCGCCATGCGCTCGGCGCGGATTGCGGCCAGCACCATGCCGGTGGCCACCAGCATGGCAAGCTGCGCGTGCAGGGAGAGCAGGTCCGGCGCCATGCCCATGTTGGCAAACGGCCCCTTGTTCATGCCCGTGCAGTGGATCGCCACGGCGCTGGTTAGCGCAACCGTTGCCATGACCACCCAGGGCGGCAGCGTCAGGGCGACCAGCATGACCAGGGGGAACACTGCGTACGACAACGGCAGACTGATGGGTTGTGGAATCCAGCTCGCATAGATGAAGAACGTCACCAGAGGAACCAGAACCAAGGCTGCCACAACGCCCAGGGTCTGATGCACGGGCAGCGGGCGGATGTGCAGACTGACCACCAACGGCGCAATCAGCACCACACCCATGGTGTCGGCCAGCCAGCACAGAAGCACGGTGCCAAGGAGATCGCCGGACAACCCCACGGCAACCAGCGCCCCGGACGTGCCGCTCGCCAGCGCCGTCACCCCGACGCCCACGCCCACCAGCTTGTACAGCTCCGACAACGAGGCCAGATCGCCCCGCAACCCGAGAAACCGCAGCAACGCCGCTCCGATGACAGCGCTGGCGCCATCACCCAGGGCCAGCGACAGGCCGTCCGCGACGGCCGCGCCAAGAGACACGTGGGCAACCAGAGCAGCCGCCACAACGGTTACAGCGAGGGCGTATCCGAAGCGCCAGATGACCGCCATCGCCAGCCCAACGGCCGGCCAGATCAGCGGCACGCCGGAGGCGTCGAACGTGTACTGTGACGCCCAGAACGCCAGAGCCAGGTACCCGACGAACGTCAACACGTGGGGAGCGAGGCCCCTGCCCGCGTGCGAGCGCACCTCGCTCACGACCCCTGCCGCCTGCATGGCGACCACCTCCCGGCACCTGGCACCACGGCGGGCCGTGGCGCTCACGGCACCAGCCGCTGAATCCAGCCCACCACGCGGCGCGTCATGGGGGAATAGAGCCGATCCGCATAGAGCGTATTCACCGCACGGCGATGGATCTGGGCTAGCGTCGGATAGGCGTGCACGGCACCGGAGAGGTGCTTGACCTTGATCCGCGCCTGCATGGCCAGCACCAGCTCGTGGACCAGCTCGCCCGCATGGGGCCCGAGGATGGATGCGCCCAGAATCCGGCCACGGTGGATCACCATCTTGAGCAGCCCCGTCGTATTGCCTTCGGCCAGCGCACGGTCCACATCGCCGAAGCGAAACCGCGCAATCTGTATATCATACCCCTGCTCCCGTGCTGCCGCTTCGGTGAGGCCGACATGTGCCAGTTCAGGCGCCGTATAGGTCACCCAGGGGATCACGCGGTAATCGGCCTTTTTCGGCAGCCGGAAGACCACGTTGGCAATCACCACGCCGGCCTGATACTCGGCCACGTGGGTAAAAGGGTACGGGCCGCACACGTCGCCCACCGCGAAGATGTGCTTCACGTTGGTGCGCATGCGCGCATCCACGATGATGCCGCTCTTCTCCACCTGAACGCCGGCGTTCTCAAGCGCCAGCGTATCGGTGTTGGGCTGGCGGCCCGCCGCCACCAGAATTCTGTCCACGTCGACGGTCTGGTCGTCATCGCCCTTGCGACAGGTCAGTCGATAGCCACCCCCGTGCCGGGCCACGGAGGTGACGGCGGTACCCGTGCGCATGTCCAGGCCTTCGTCGGCAAGCACGCGCTCGAGTTCCGCCGTGATCTCCGGATCTTCCCGCGCAAGGATGCGATCCGCCTTCTCCAGGACGGTGACCTGACTGCCCAGGCGGGAGAACGACTGGGCGAGTTCCAGTCCGATGGGGCCACCGCCGAGCACGGCGAGCCGTGCCGGGAGCTCACGCTGCCGGAAGACGGTCTCGTTGGTCCAGTAGTCGGCTTCGGCGAGCCCAGGTACCGGCGGCATGGCGGGGCGCGATCCGGTGGCAACCAGAATGCGTCGCCCACGCAGGCTCCGGTCACCGACGGCAACGGTGTGAGCATCCACGAATCGCCCTTCACCGAAGATCACATCCACTCCGTACGAACGGAACCGGTCCGGGTCGTCATGCGCCTGTATACCCGCCACCACGCTCGCGACACGATCCATGACCGCACCGAGATCGGTGGGCCCTATGGACGCATTGACGCCGAAACGCGTCGCATCACCAGCGAGGTGGGCAACTTCCGCAGAGCGGATCAAGGTCTTGCTCGGCACACAACCGTAGTGAAGGCAATCACCTCCGAGATTGTCGCCCCGCTCCACCAGCGCCACACTGAGCCCGAGCTGCCCT
Organism: Aquisalimonas sp.; assembly: GCA_007126095.1. Taxonomy (GTDB): domain Bacteria; phylum Pseudomonadota; class Gammaproteobacteria; order Nitrococcales; family Aquisalimonadaceae; genus Aquisalimonas. The sequence continues at coordinate 4,671 of SLBZ01000008.1, read as the reverse complement.
GCGACGCTGGCGGTCACAAGACCACCGACGCCGCCCCCAATGACAACCAGATCAAACGTTTCGGTCATTGTTCTGCTCACCCGCTGTCGCTGTGGCCGAGTCCGACGCCGCTTCGACATCCAGGGTCGGATCATTCTTGAATCGCCTGATCAGTCGCGGCAGGAAGATCACCGCGGCCAGCAGGCCGAGGGCGATCAGCACCGCGTTGATGCCGCTGCGCCCGCCGGCCACCGTTTCGGCACCCGCATGCCCGATCCAGGTATAGGCGAAGGCGCCGGGGGCCATGCAGATGAAGGTGGCAATGGCGTAGGGCACGAACCCGATGCGGGTCAGCCCGAGAGCATAGTTGAGCAGGTTGAACGGAAAGATCGGCACCAGCCGCGTGAACGCCACGAACCGCCAGCCCTCGCGCTCCACGCCGACGATCAGTTTCTTCAGCCGCCCGCCGGTGTAGGCAGCCACCAGATCCGAGGCGGCATAGCGTGCCACCAGGAACGCCAGCATCGCACCGACCGTTGCCCCCAGGAGGCTGTAGACGGTGCCGAAAATCGGCCCGAAGAGCACGCCACCGGCAATGGTAAAGACCAGGCCGGGCAGGAAAGCCACCGTTGCAACCGCATAGGCCGCCATGAAGGCGAACGGCGCCATCATGCCGAGGTCGTCCAGGCGACGCTGCAGCATGCCCGGGCTCAGCTCGCCCCGGAACTGATAGCCGACGATCAGCAGCCCGGCCACAGCCAGGCCGAGCGCGATGCGCATGATGAGTTTTCCGTTTCCTGCCATGTCGAGCAGCCCTGTCGAGTATGGATACGCCGTGAGTGTGCCCGCGCGCGGCGGTGAACAACATTCGTAATTACCGTACCCGAATCACTCCGGCAGCAGGCGGATTTCCCCGTACCACGCCTCGATGGGCTCCCCCACGTCGTCACAGTCGGTCATGATTGCCAGAGCATCGACGGTGTCGGGCTCGCGGTCGTGGTAGGTCCAGAAATCGTCACGCAGGTTGCGGCGCTCGGTTACCCACCGCCCGCTCTCCTCCGGGGGGCCGGACTGCAGGGCGATCATGCGCGCCTGGGACGCATAGGCATTCTCCCAGTCGGTGCCCTGCGCCATCTCGCTTGCCCAGACGTAGTTGAGCGCACGGGTGCGCCAGCGCAGCACGCTGTGCTCGTCCACGGCGTAAAGGCGCGCGGGGTAGTCATCGCCGGCACGGACGGTTTCGTCAATGCCACTGAACGTCTCGTCCACCCGCCATTCCCATTCGACGATGGGCGTCTTGTCCAGATCCACGGACTCGTCCAGAAACAGCCCGGAGGCCGTCGCATCGGTGCACCGGGCGTGAATGGCCTGGCGACCGTCCACTTCGACGAGTTCATAGGTGGTGTCACCCTCGAACGAATGGCGATCCCACTCGAGGATATCCGACGGGGTAAACCGCCTTTCGTCCGCAGAGACGGCCGTCGCCGCCACCGCCATGCCGACAGCGACCGCACGCGCAGAACCGATGAGCCACACCATCGTCTTGCCTCCATACATTCAGGGGTACGGCGCTACCCTAACCGGCCCACGCCGGCCTGACACATTGGGGAAAACCGCAAAGCGCGGCGGGGGGAGAACGGCCGCCACTTTCCGGTGACGGCCTGTGGCGTCACGCCGGTTCAGCTACGGCCGGCGAAGGCATCATCCACCGTGGTGTGGAAGATGTGGTTGGTATAGTTGCTCAGGGTCTTCACCGCCAGAGCAAGAATGACCTCGAGCACATGCCGCTCACTGAACCCGGCGACCTTGAAGGCCTCAACGTCCGACGGCTCGGGCTTGCCGCGCGTGTCGAACATCACCTGCACGAAACGCTGCAGGGCACCGAGTTTGTCGTCCGGCGCCGGTTTGCCGGCAAGGATGGCGTCGGTCACTTCCCGGGGCACCTTGGACATGTTGTCGGCAATGGTGCCATGGGCCGCCCGGCAGTACCCGCAGTCGTTGGCGACACTGATGGTGAGAAAGACAACTTCCTGTTCCTGTGCCGAAAACCCGGATTCCTGGCGCAGTTTCGCGTAGCCGTGCTGATAGGTCGTCAGCACGCCCGGCGAGTTCGCCATGGCGCCATACATGTTCGGCACGAAACCGAGTGCTTCCTTTGCGTCTTTCAGGCCCTTGGCGGCATCGCCCTCGGCCGTCTCCGGCGTCCTGAGATCCAGACTGGTCTGATACGGGGCGCTCATGACTCTCTCCTATTTAGGACCGAACAGTCCATAATAGACCCGGCACGCCTCCCCGACAATTACGCGTTTCTACGGACCGGCCGACGCGGGTCGCTTCAGTGACCCGCGGCCGCCCCCGCGGTTGTGCGCCGAGGAACCGGCATCGCGGCGTCCATCCGTGAAACTCCCTATTGCCGGTATTGGCCATTGGCAGTGTCATGCGTAATCAGGCCTCTGTTGAAGGTGCACGATCATGCATCACCGATTCCTCGCGTGCGTTCCTGCCTTGACGCTGGCCATACCGGGGCTGGCGGATGGAGCCAACGGTCTGCCAACCACCGACCCGGCGCTGCTGCCAATGGAACTGTCCACCTACGAGACCGACATGCTCTCGGGTGGGCCATCCAAGGACGGCATCCCGTCCATTGACGACCCCGAATTCTGGTCGACAGCACGCGGCGCGGAGTATCTGGAACCGGACGACCGGGTGGTCGGCGTCCACCGCAACGGCGAGGCGCGCGCCTACCCGCAGCGCATCCTGGTGTGGCACGAGATCGTCAACGACACGGTCGGCGGCGACAATGTGGCGATCACCTACTGCCCGCTGACCGGCACCGCCCTGGGGTTCGAGCGTGGCGACGTGGAGCTGGGCGTCTCCGGCCGCCTGGTGAACAGCAACCTGATCATGTTCGACCGCGACACCAGCAGTTTCTGGCCGCAGATCCTGGGCGCGGCCATCAACGGCCCGCACAAGGGCGCCGGTCTGGACGAGTTCCGGGTCATCTGGACCACCTGGGCGCAATGGCGGGAACGCCATCCCGAGACCGAAGTCCTCACCACCGATACCGGCTACGTGCGCAACTACCGACACGACCCGTACGGGGACTACAACCCGTTATCCGGCTACTACATGCCGGAGAGCGAACGCATCTTCCCGGTCCAGCACGAGGACGAGCGGTATCCGAACAAGCACGAGATTTTCGGCTTCCGCACGGGCGCGGGGGCCTTGGCCGTGGACATGGGGCATCTGGCGAGTGAGGGTGCGATCCGGATGGAACACGGCGACGACCACATACTGGTGCTCCACGATGACGGGCTGGGGACGGCCTGGGTCTTCCGCGGCGATGAACCCGTGGACGTGCCGGATGACGTCACCTTCGGCAAGGACGGCCCCGAACATGACGCCCTGAACCACCTCGAGCCGGTGAACGGCTTCGAGGCCATGTGGTTCGCGTGGGCGGCGTTCTACCCGGACACGATGGTGGTGAACGGGCAATGATCCGTGCGCTCGCCAGTGTTGCCGGGATGCTGTATGCCGGCATCTATCTCGTTGGCATCGGTGACCTGACCTTCGATACGGGGGCCGGCTGGTTCTATCAGGGTGGCGCCGCAGGCCTGGAGCGGATGCTGACCATGCGCTCGCCGTTCCTGTTCGAGGGGATCGCCCTGGTCGAGGCGGGCTGGTGGGTGGTGCTGATCAGCCCTCTCAACCTGTTGCTCGCCGCGTTGCTTGGCGGGCTCCTCGCAGTGAATCTGCACGGCGCCGTCACGCTGTGGCGCAACCCCCGCGCCTGCAGCCTGTCATCCGCCGGGAGCGCATCCAGTGCCGTGCCCGCGCTGATCGCGGGGTCGGCCTGCTGCGCACCGAGTCTTCTGCTGCTATTGGGCATGCCCGGCCTGGGAGTGCTCGCCGCATTCTTCGGCTATCTGATCCCCCTGTCGGTGCTGGCGCTGGTGGCGTCCCGGATCTGGCAGCGGCGTCTTGGCGCGCCACGCTTCATTCAGGGCTACAGCCTGTCCGCTTCCGGCAATCCGTGATCCGGCCCCTGCCGCAGCCGCGTACCGTAGGACGCGGCTGCCGGGCTGTCAGCCGGCCAGACGCGCCGGAACCAGTCCTCCCACGCGGGAGTGACGCAGGACACCGCAACGGCATCGCAGTGGACACCGTTCACGGTGGTGCCGTACAGACGCTGCGCGGGCGGGGCCGGGCGGGTGCTGATCCGCGTGAGAATGCCCCGACGATCACCGCGAACGTTGGGCATTCCGGTGGCACCATTGTTGATCACCAGCCGCGCCTGACCGCTCGCCGTGAACGCCTGGGCGAAGGGCAGACAGGTGTGCGTACAGGCGAACACATCCACCGCCGCGCGCCGGAACCAGGACTCCAGCTGCGGCGGTGTCTCGTCCCGTGGCGGCATGGCCTCCACGGCCAGCCCCCAGCCGGCAAGTGATTCCGGGTCGCCGTGGATGACACCCACGGCCAGACCACCGACGTGCACACGCCGTTGCCGCGGCAGTCGTGCCAGCGCCTCCACATGGGCCGGGTGCTCCCGCGCCGTCGCCTGAAGTCGCTCCATGATCCTGTTCGACCGCTCCACGGTGGCGTCATCGACCCATGCCGGATACGCGCAGCCGCAGCCCGCCTCCCCGTCCGGCATCGCCAGCTCCGCCTCCACGTTGCCCTGCAGGGCGT